>CALBJG010000030.1 GCA_937892865.1 uncultured Clostridia bacterium | reverse complement strand
CACTCGGCACCCCCAATCTGGGTGCGATCGAGGAGTATGCCCGGGTTAACGAGCGGTATACTTACCTGGCGGAGCAGCGGGATGATGTGCTGAATTCCAAGCGGGAGCTGGAGTCCATCATCAACGGCATCACCAAGGAGATGACCTCCATTTTCGTTTCCGAATTCCAGCGGATCGATCATTTCTTCGGCCAGGTGTTTGAAGAGATGTTTGGCGGCGGTAAGGGTCAGCTGGTGCTGGAGGATCCGCAGAATCCGCTGACCTGCGGCATTGAGATCCGGGTGCAGCCTCCCGGAAAGCAGGTGAAAACCATTACCTTGCTCTCCGGCGGCGAGAAGGCATTTGTTGCCATTGCGCTGTATTTCTCCATTTTGAAAGTGCGTCCTACGCCTTTCTGTATGCTGGACGAGATCGACGCCGCCCTGGACGACCGAAATGTGGAGCGGTTCGCTTCCTATCTGCATAATCTCAGCAAAAAGACCCAGTTTATCGTTATCACCCACCGCCGCGGCACCATGGAAGCATCCGATGTGCTTTACGGTGTTACCATGCAGGAGCAGGGTGTCTCCAAACTGTTGCGTCTTGACCTGAATCAGATGGAAGAGTACTTGGGTATTATGGAATAATAAAGGAGCAAACAATGGGATTCTTTGATAAGATCAAGGCAGGCTTAACCAAGACCAGAGACGCCTTGGGGGCGACCCTTGGGGGCGTGTTTACCGGCTTTTCTGAGATCGATGATGATTTTTACGATGAGTTGGAGGAAAGTCTGATCCTTGCGGACTTGGGCGTGGAAACCGCCTTGAAAGCCACCGATCTGTTGAGAAAAGCAGTAAAAGAGCAGAAACTGAAAACCCCTGACGAGGCAAAGACTGCCTTGAAAGCGATTTTGGTAAATATGCTTCAGGTGGGCGCAACGGAGTTGGATCTGTCAACGAAACCCGCTGTTGTACTTGTGATCGGCGTTAACGGCGTAGGCAAGACAACCACCATCGGCAAGATCTCTACCCAACTGGTGTCCCAAGGGAAGAATGTTTTGCTGGTTGCCGGTGATACTTTCCGGGCAGCCGCCGCAGATCAGTTGGAAATTTGGGCAGAGCGCTCCGGCGCATCTATCGTCCGGCAAAGCGAAGGGGCAGACCCTGCTTCCGTGGTTTTTGACGGCATTCAGTCCGCCAAAGCAAAAAATGCCGATGTGGTGCTCATCGACACTGCCGGTCGCCTGCATAATAAGCAGAATTTGATGAACGAACTGAATAAGATAAGCCGTATCGTTGCCCGGGAACTGCCGGACGCAGCAAAAGAAGTCCTTTTGGTTCTGGACGGTACTACCGGTCAAAACGGCCTTATTCAGGCAAAGCAGTTTAAAGAGATCGCCGGCGTTACCGCTGTGGCGCTGACCAAACTGGACGGCACAGCCAAGGGCGGTATCGTCATTGCCGTGGCAGATGCTTTGCAGATCCCGGTGAAATTTGTAGGTGTCGGCGAGAAGGCGGAAGACCTTATGCCCTTTGAGGCGGAAGCATTTGTGGAGGCACTGCTCTGATGAAAGTTGTACTGGCAAGTAAAAACCGCCACAAATTGGTGGAGATCAGCCAAATCACCAAAAAGTTTGATATGGAACTGGTGCTCCAGTCCGATTTGGGCGTAGATATTGATGTGGAAGAAACCGGCACTACCTTTGAAGAGAACTCTCTTTTGAAGGCAGAGGCTGTGATGAAAGCCACCGGCATGCCTGCCTTGGCAGACGATTCCGGCATTGCTGTGGATGCCCTCAATGGAGAGCCTGGTGTCTATTCCGCCCGTTACGGTTTTGACGATTCTTTGGACGATTGGGGCAGATTGGAACTGCTTTTGAAAAATACCGAACACGTTCCCGACGGACAGCGCCAGGCGCAGTTCGTATGTGTGATCAGTTTCGTCACTCCCGATGGCAAAGTGATCCAGGCAAGAGGGGAGATCCACGGCGAATTGACCCGCGCCCCCGCCGGAGAAAACGGATTCGGTTATGATCCTATTTTTTACTATCCGCCTCTGGGGAAAACCACGGCGGAATTAAGCCCCGAGGAGAAAAATCAAGTATCTCACCGGGCAAATGCACTGAAACTTTTTTACGAGAAAATGAAGGAGGCTGGCTATGCTGACAAGTAAAGAAAGAGCAGAGCTGCGAGCCCAGGCAAATACACTGGAAACCACCCTGATGGTGGGAAAAGGCGGCGTGACCGATGCGGTGATCGCCGAGACAGAAAACCAACTGGATTCCAGGGAACTGGTGAAAGGCAAAGTCCTTGAGGGCGCAATGATGACTGCCCGTGAGGTTTGCGACGAACTTTGTGAAGCCACCGGCGCTGACGGCGTTGCAGTGATCGGTACGAAATTCGTTATCTACCGTTTCAGTGAGAAACTCCAGGCCCAGCGGAATCAGACCGGAAGAGCAAAGCGGAAACCGGAAAAGATAAATCCCGTGCGCAAAGGCGCCCAGGCTCGCCGCCAGGCGGCGAAAAAAGTCCGGGAACAGAGAAACCAATACTTCCGCCAGCAGGCTATCGACAGAGCCATCGAGCGGGAGCGGGAAAAACAGCTGAGAAACCAGGATTGATTCCATAAAGGAGGGTGCTATGGAAAGGATCGGTATTTACGGCGGAACATTTAATCCACCGCATTTGGGGCACATTCGCGCCGCAAAATGCGCTGTGGATAGCCTTGGTCTGTCCAAACTGCTATTGATCCCGTCCTGCATTTCTCCCCATAAGCAGATCCCCGGCGATTCTCCAACCCCTTCCCAGCGGTTGGAAATGCTCTCCGACACCGTTGCCGGTGAAGAAAAAATGGAAGTAAGCGATATGGAACTGCGTCGTGGCGGCGTCAGTTTTACCTACGAAACGGTGCTGAAACTCCGGGAAAACTACCCGGATGCTGAACTCGTTTTGTTGATGGGGACGGATATGTTCCTCTCTTTTGAAACCTGGAAAAACCCGGATGTGATTCTGGGGAATGCGTCTCTCGGCGTGTTTTACCGGGGAGAGCGGGGAGAGAAAGAGAATATCCTCACCCAAAAAGAGAAATTGGAAAAAACCGGCGCAAAGGTATACCTTGTAGAGAATGGAGTAACAGAAATATCCTCTACTGACTTGCGGAGAATGCTTGTTTTAGGTTGCGAAGAAGGCTACCTTGCTCCGGAAACCATCGCCTATATTCAGAAGAATCACCTTTACGGCACGCAAAAGGATTACAAAGGACTTCCGGAAGAAGAACTGGAATCCGTTGTGATCGGTTTGCTGAAACCCTCCCGGGTAAATCACGTCCTGGGTTGCCGCCAGGAGGCTGTGAAATTGGCAAAATACTGGGGCGCGAACGAAACGGATGCCGCCAGAGCAGGCCTTTTGCACGATGTGACCAAAGCCCTGGACGGCCCCTTGCAAATACACCTTTGCAAGTGTTACGGTGTACCTTTGGATGCGTTTTCCAGGCAGAATCCAAAAACCCTACACGCCCTAACCGGTAGTTTAGTCGCTGAGCGGATATTTGGCGAGAGTAAAACTGTCGTAGAGGCAGTCCGTTGGCACACCACCGGCAAAGCAGATATGACACTGCTTGAAAAGATCATTTATGTGGCAGACTATATGGAACCGAACCGGGATTTCCCCGGCGTTGAGCGTCTGCGGCAACTGGCCTATACCGATATGGATGGGGCTTTGCGCTGCGGCTTGGAAATGACACTGGATATGCTGCGTAAACAAGGTAAAGAAATTTCCCGCCAGTCCGATGAGGCTCTGCGGTTTTTAAATAAAGCATAAAGAAAGTTCCCGGAAAGGAAGATATAAATGTTAACTGCAAAAGAAGTTGCCTATGAGGTAACAAAAGCGCTGGACAGCAAGAAAGGTATGGACATCAAACTCCTTCGCATCAGTGATGTGAGCAGCCTTGCGGATTATTTCCTCATCTGCACCGGTACGTCCAATACCCATGTTAAAACTTTGTGTGACTATGCGGAGTACACCCTGGAACAACTGGGTGAGCCGATGCTGGGCAGAGAGGGTCACCGGGGCAACAGTTGGGAACTGCTGGATTACGGCAGTATCGTTGTCCATGTCTTTACGGAAGAAGCAAGAGAATTTTACGCTCTGGAACGCCTTTGGGCGGATGCAGAGGTTGTAGATATCAGCGATATTATCATTGAGGAGTAAAAGAGGTAGAAACTATGAATTACGATCATTCCGCCATTGAGGCCAAATGGCATAAGTATTGGGAAGAAAACGATACTTTCCATACGGATGTGTGGGATTTCTCCAAGCCCAAGTACTATGTGCTGGATATGTTCCCGTACCCCTCCGGCGTGGGTCTGCACGCAGGTCACCCGGAAGGCTATACCGCTACGGATATTATGTCCCGTATGAAGCGGATGCAGGGTTATAATGTTCTGCACCCCATGGGTTATGACTCCTTCGGCCTGCCTGCGGAGCAGTATGCCGTCAGCACCGGCAACCATCCCAACGGCTTTACCCAGGAGAATATCAAGACCTTCTCCAATCAGCTGAAGGAGCTGGGCTTTGACTATGACTGGTCCAAGGTGATTGCCACCTCCGATCCCTCTTTTTATCAGTGGACCCAGTGGATCTTCAAGCAGCTGTATGAGGCTGGCTATGCCAAGCGCATTGAGATGCCGGTCAACTGGTGTGAGGAGCTGGGTACGGTTCTTTCCAACGATGAAGTCATCGACGGCAAGTCCGAGCGCGGCGGCTACCCTGTTGTGAAGAAGAATATGATGCAGTGGGTTATTGACCAGCCTGCCTTTGCGGAAAAGCTGCTGGAGGGCCTGAATGAAATCGACTGGCCCGAATCCACCAAGGAGATCCAGCGCAACTGGATCGGCAAGTCCACCGGCGTGGAAGTGGATTTCAAGCTGGTAGGCGGCGGTGAATTTTCCATCTATACCACCTGTATCGAAACTATCTACGGTATTACATTTATGGTTTTAGCTCCCGACGGCAAGATCGTTCAGGAACTGATGGATCGAGTGGAAAATAAGGAAGAGGTTCAGGCTTATATTGACGAGGCCGTCAAGAAGAGCGATATGGACCGCACCGAGCTGAATAAGACCAAGTCCGGCTGTCCCCTCAAGGGCGTGTATGCCATTAACCCTGTCAACGGCAAGGAAGTGCCTGTGTTCATCGGCGACTTCGTGCTGGCAAGCTACGGCACCGGCGCAGTTATGGCGGTTCCCAGCCACGACCAGCGTGACTTTGAGTATGCCCAGGTCCATAATATTCCCATGATTCAGGTCATTGACGGCGGTGATGTTTCCCAGTGCGCTTTTGAAAAGGGAAGCTACTTGGGTAAGGGCTGCAAGCTGATGAATTCCGAGGAATTCACCGGCCTGACCGTCGAGGAAGCCAAAGAGGCCATCACCTGCAAACTGGAAGCCCAGGGCGTTGCCAGAAGAAAGGTCAATTACCACTTCCGTGAGTGGATCTTTGCCCGTCAGAGATACTGGGGCGAGCCTGTTCCCTGTGTGTACACCGAGGACGGCAAGACTGTGTTCCTGCCGGACGAGGAGCTGCCTTTGGTACTGCCTGTGCTGGAGGACTATAAGGGTCACGGCGGTCAGGCACCTTTGGAGAATGCCACCGAGTGGAAGCAGTATGATCGGGGTGGTATCAAGGGTGTTCGTGAGACCTCTACCATGCCCGGTTCTGCCGGTTCTTCCTGGTACTATATGCGCTATATTGATCCCCAGAACGATAAGACCTTCTGTGATCCGGAGCTTCTGAAGCACTGGATGCCCGTTGACCTGTATGTAGGCGGCCCTGAGCACGCTGTGGGTCACCTGATCTACTCCCGTATCTGGAACCGCTTCCTGTACGACAATGGCCTGTCTCCTGTGAAGGAGCCCTTCAAGAAGCTGGTCCACCAGGGTATGATCCTGGGCGAGAACGGCATCAAGATGGGTAAGCGCTTCCCTGAGTTCGTGGTCAATCCTTCCGACATTGTTCGTGACTACGGCGCAGATACCCTCCGCCTGTACGAGATGTTCATGGGCCCCCTGGAGGTTTCCAAGCCCTGGTCCTCCGATGGCGTTAAGGGTGCCAAGAAGTTCATCAACCGCGTATGGAACTTCTTCACCGAAGCCGAGAACATCACTGAGGAAGATGACGGCAAGCTGACCAAGGTCTACCATCAGACTGTCAAGAAGGTCACTGCAGACTTCGAGACCCTGGGCTTCAACACTGCCATCGCCCAGATGATGGTCTTCGTCAACGAAGTCTATAAGAACGGTAAGTGCCCCAGAGAGTATGCAGAGGGCTTCATCAAGATGATCTCCTGTATCATTCCCCACGTGGGCGAAGAAATCTGGCAGGTTCTGGGTCATGACAATACCATTGCATATGAACCCTGGCCCACCTACAGCGAGGACAAGTGCAAGGATGCAGAAGTCACCATCGCTGTGCAGGTCAACGGCAAGATGCGCGGCACCGTCGTGATGGATGCCGACCTGGAGAACGATGCTGTTATTGCCAATGTCCTGGCAAATGAGAAGATCGCAGCCTTCCTGGCAAAGCAGACCGGCGAGATCCGCAAGACCATCGTGGTCAAGAACAAGCTGGTCAACCTGATCGT
>CALBJG010000029.1 GCA_937892865.1 uncultured Clostridia bacterium | reverse complement strand
GGGCAAGGGTCCCCTTGTCCGGGAACTGGACGCATTGGGTGGGGAAATGGGCATTGCGGCGGATGCGGCCTGCATCCAGTACCGGATGCTCAACCGGGGAAAAGGCCCGGCTGTCCATTCCCTCCGGGCCCAGGCGGACCGGCGCAAGTACCAGGAATATATGAAGCACACCCTGGAGCGGCAGGAGAATCTGCAATTAAAGCAGGCGCAGATTGTGGATGTGCTTACGGAAAACGGCGCTGTTACCGGCGTACAGACCCATTTGGGCGCGATCTACGCCGCAAAAGCGGCGATCATTGCCACCGGCACATTTTTGGACAGTACCATTATCATCGGCGAGAGTGTGGTGTCTTCCGGACCGGACGGTATGCACGCCGCTATTGGCTTGGGAGAGAATTTAAGAAAGTTAGGGCTTTCTCTTCGCCGCTTTAAAACCGGTACGCCGCCCAGAATCAACCGCCGCAGTATTGACTTTTCCAAAATGGAACTGCAACCCGGGGATGAGACACCGGAACCTTTCTCTTTCCGCACAGCACATCAGCCTGAAAACAGCGCCGTGTGCTATTTGACTTATACCAATGAAGAGACCCACCGGATCATCCGGGAGAATATGCACCGCAGCCCTATGTTCGACGGTACGATCCAGGGCGTTGGCCCCCGGTACTGCCCCAGTATCGAAACAAAGGTAGACCGGTTCGCGGACAAGCCCCGGCACCAACTGTTTGTGGAGCCTTGCGGCTTAAACACCGAGGAAATGTATATTCAGGGCTTTTCTTCCTCTTTGCCGGAGGATGTGCAACTGCAGATGCTCCGCACCATTCCCGGTTTGGAAAATGCGGAAATGATGCGCCCGGCTTACGCCATTGAATATGAGTGCGTAGACCCCACGGAGTTGCTCCCCACTTTGGAGAGTAAGAAAGTATCCGGCCTTTACGGCGCGGGACAGTTCAATGGCTCATCCGGGTATGAGGAGGCGGCTGTGCAGGGCCTTGTGGCAGGTGTCAATGCGGCATTGAAACTCCAGGGAAAGCCGCCGATGATCCTTACCCGGGACACCAGTTATATCGGCACACTCATTGACGATCTGGTAACCAAAGGTACACAAGAGCCTTACCGGATCATGACCAGCCGCAGTGAGTACCGTCTGCTCCACCGGCAGGATAATGCCGACCAGCGGCTTACCGCCATCGGCGCGCAGGTGGGGCTTGTACCAATGGAGCGGCTGCGGCAGGTAGAGGAAAAATACGAATCTGTCCGCCGGGAGATCCAGCGGCTGGAAGGCTGTGGCGTACCCGCATCCGATGCAGTAAATGCAATGCTTGCCGCCAGAGACAGCGCCCCGGTGACCAATTCTGCCCGCCTGGCAGATCTCTTACGCCGTCCCCAGGTGACCTATGCAGACATCGCCCCCTTTGATCCCAACCGTCCTGCATTACCGGAGGCGGTGACCCAGGAGGTGGAGATCCAGGTCAAATATGCCGGCTACCTTGCCCGGCAGGAAAAGCAGGTGGAGGTCTTTAAGAAAGAGGAATCCACATTGCTCCCGGAAAATATGGACTATATGGCCATCTCCGGTCTCCGGGTGGAGGCAAGGGAAAAGTTGCAGGCGATCCGCCCGGTATCCATCGGGCAGGCAAGCCGCATTTCCGGTGTCAGCCCGGCAGATATTGCTGTGTTGCTGATCTGGCTGGAACAACAAAAATAACAAAATCACCTCCGACGCATATAATAGTCGGAGGTGATTTTTATGCCCATAGTAAATACCCAAATACCCATTACATCCGAAAGTAACGACAGAATGATCCTGGAACTGGTCAAGGCATATCCGTTCTGCCGCACAGAGGTCATCACAAATACCGCATTTCAGCGGCCCATTCGTACATTGGTCATTGGCACCGGGGGAAGAAAGGTGATCTTCACCGCCGCCCATCACGCCAATGAATGGGTCACGGCGTTGGTGCTTTTAAAATTTGCCGAGGATTTTGCTGAGGCGATCAAAACCGGCGGACAGATCTTTGACCGGGATGCTGGAGAACTTGCGGAAGCGGTCACCGTCTATATGGTGCCTATGGTGGACCCGGACGGGGTGGATCTGGTGGTTGGGGCGATCCAGCCGGGAGATATTCAGTATGACCTTGCCCTGCGACTGGCCCAGGACTATCCCGCTATCCCGTTTCCCGAGGGCTGGAAAGCCAATCTGCTGGGGGTAGATTTGAATCTGCAATATCCCGCCGGATGGTTGCAGGCAAGAGAAATCAAATTCAGCCAGGGCTTTACCCGCCCCGGACCCCGGGACTATGTGGGAAGAGCGCCCTTAAATCAGTTTGAGACCCGGGCGTTGGCAGGTTATACGGAATATATCGACCCGGCGTTGGTCCTTGCATACCACGCCCAGGGCAAAGAGATCTATTGGCAATTCCGGGATTATGAGATATCCGGCGCGGAGGAATTGGGACAAAAGTTCGCCCAGGTCAGCGGATATACACTGACAGATGTGCCGGAAAACTCTGCCTACGCCGGCTATAAAGATTGGTTTATCCAAAATTTCCGCAAACCCGGCTATACCATCGAGGTAGGGCAGGGGGAGAACCCGCTGCCCCTTTCCCAATTCGATGAAATATATCGGGATAATTTGGGGATCTTAGTCACCGCCGCGGCAGGTTCGTAACAGAAAATTCACTTGCGATTTTACACCCCCGGGGCTATAATATAGAAAAATCCTTATTCAGGTGATCCTATGAAAAAAATGTTCTTCGTGATGAATCCCTATGCCGGTATGCGAAAGGCAAACCGTTACCTGCCGGAGATCATCTCTATTTTTAACCGGGGCGGCTACGATGTGACCGTTCACATGACAGAAGACCAGGGCGATGCCACCAAGGCAGTAAAACGCCTTGCAAAGGATATGGATCTGGTAGTCTGTTGCGGCGGTGACGGCACCTTTAATGAAGCGGTTTCCGGCCTTTTGGAAAGCGGTGTGGATATTCCCGTAGGCTACATTCCCGCTGGTTCTACCAATGATTTTGCCAACAGTTTGCACCTGCCGGATAATATTTTGGATGCGGCGCGGGAAATCGTAAGCGGACAGCCGGAAAGTTATGACCTGGGCAGTTTCGGCGGACGGTATTTTTCTTATGTTGCTTCCTTTGGCGCATTTACCCGAGCCAGTTACGCCACACCCCAAAATGTGAAAAATGCCTTGGGACACACGGCATATTTGCTGGAGGGTATTCAGGAACTGTCCCAGATCCGCAAGACCCATGTTCGTCTGGAACTGGATAACGGACAGATCATAGAGGATGATTTTCTCTTCGGCGCTATCTGCAATTCCACCAGCGTAGGCGGCATCCTTACTTTAGACCCCAAGCAGGTGGATATGCGTGACGGTAAATTTGAAATCCTGCTTTTGCGGATGCCGAAAGATATCAGCGAGATCCACGAATGCGTCCAGGCGGTGCGGAAACAGCAGTATAACTGCAGAATGCTTACTTTCTGCAGCGCCACCGGTCTGCGGATCTTCGCCAGCCCGGATATGGTGTGGACACTGGACGGCGAACGGGAGGACGGTCACGCAGAGGTGGAAGTCAGGAATTTGCACCGGGCGTTCCGGCTGATGAAAAGGCGGGGAGAAAAATGAAAAACACGACCCTTTGTTATATCACCCGGGGCAACGATGTACTGATGCTCCACCGGGTCAAGAAAGAAAAGGATATCAATAAGGATAAGTGGATCGGCATCGGTGGTAAGTTTGAGGGAGAGGAATCCCCGGATGAATGCCTTCTGCGGGAGGCAAAAGAAGAAACGGGTCTGACTCTGACCAGTTGGCGTTTGCGGGGTGTTGTTACATTCCTCAGCGACCAGGCGGAGGGGGAATATATGTACCTGTTTACCGCCGACGGTTTCGAAGGGGAACTGACCGACTGTGACGAAGGGGAATTGCGCTGGGTCAGCAGGGAGTTTGTAAATGATCTTCCTACTTGGGAAGGGGATTATATCTTCCTGGACCTATTATGGAAAGACGCGCCCTTTTTCCTGCTGAAACTCCGCTACACCGGCGATAAACTGGAAGAAGCGGTGCTGAACGGCGAAAAAATTCGATAATGGAAAAATGGAGCAGTTTGGGCGGACTCACATAGGGATTTACACGGTTTTGAATGAATCTTTTCCTCCAC
>CALBJG010000028.1 GCA_937892865.1 uncultured Clostridia bacterium | reverse complement strand
GTCAGCCCTTATGGGCTGCCACCTTCTCCTCGAGGAGAAGGCTTTGAGGCAGTGCGTTACCGGGCTGACAAAGAGATGCCCTAACGATTTTTCGCAGGTTGGTTGCGAAATTGCCCGCCGGGGCATCCCGGCTGATATCATGCTGCGCTCCGGAACGGGGGCAAGGTGTGAACTGAAATTTTATCCATAGGAGGAATCCGGATCTATGAAATCAAAAGCAAGAAAGATCGGCCCGGGAGATGGTCTCATTAAACGGCCTATCAAACGGTGTTTCCCGATTTTTGTACTGCCAATGCTGCTGGCATTCGTCATTGGCTTCGTGTATCCCTTCCTGCACGGTATGTACCTTTCTTTCTGCAAGTTTACCACTACCAGTAACGCAGAATGGATCGGTATCGGCAACTATTTGAACGCCTTCCAGGATGCATCCTTCCGCTATTCCTTTATGTACACGGCGGTGTTTGCCATCGTGTCTCTGGTACTGATCAATGTGCTGGCGTTTATGGTCGCTTACATCCTGACTCAGAAGATCCGGGGAACCAATCTGTTCCGTACCGTGTTCTTTATGCCCAACCTCATCGGCGGCATCGTGCTGGGTTACATCTGGTCTGTGATCTTTGACGGTATCCTCCGTCAGTTCGACACTTCCATTTTGCTGGAAACCAAGTACGGTTTCTGGGGTCTTATTATTCTGATGTGCTGGCAGCAGGTGGGCTATATGATGATCATTTACATCGCTGGCCTGCAGGCCGTTCCCGAGGATATGCTGGAAGC
This sequence comes from uncultured Clostridia bacterium, assembly GCA_937892865.1. Taxonomy (GTDB): domain Bacteria; phylum Bacillota; class Clostridia; order Oscillospirales; family Oscillospiraceae; genus Faecousia. The sequence continues at coordinate 3,812 of CALBJG010000028.1, read as the reverse complement.
AGCCCGGATCGACGGCGCAAACCGCTGGCAGACACTGTTCAAAGTCACCATTCCCAATGTGATGCCCTCCATCACCATCTGTATGTTCCTGACTTTGACGAACAGTTTCAAACTCTTCGACCAGAACGTGGCGCTGACCGCCGGCAACCCCTTCGTGTTTGAAGCATTGCCCGACGGAACACTGAATGTGATCAAAACCACAGAAATGATGGCGCTGAACATCTACTCCACCTTCTACGGTCAGAGCACCGCCGCCCGTGGCGTTGCCCAGGCGAAAGCGGTTCTGTTCTTCATTCTGGTGGCGACTATTTCTGTTTTGCAACTCTCATCTACCCGGAAAAAGGAGGTACAGCAGTGATGAAAAAGCCGAAAAACGCACTGAAAAAGCAATCTGCAGGCAAAAACGCCCTGACAGTTGTTTTCAGCATCATTGCCATCGTGTACATCGTGCCGATCCTGGTGGTGCTGTTCAACTCCTTTAAACTGAACACTTTCGTTAAGACCGACACATTCGCGCTGCCCAATGCCGAGTCCTGGGTGGGCTTTGACAACTTCGAAAAGGGTATTACCCTGGGCGGCGATTTCTGGATGAGCGTATTTTACAGCACGGTGATCACCCTGCTGTCCACGTTCCTGATCCTGCTTTGCACCTCTATGGCCGCCTGGTATATCTCCCGGGTGGACAGCAAACTGTGCCGGGGCATCTACTATCTGTGCGTGTTCTCCATGGTGGTGCCTTTCCAGATGGTAATGTTCACTCTGGCAAAGACCGCCGATACCCTGAAACTGAACACCCCCTGGACCATTCCCATCATCTATCTGGGCTTCGGCGCAGGTCTTGCGGTGTTTATGTTCACCGGTTTCGTTAAGAGCATCCCCAAAGACATTGAAGAGGCGGCTGCCATTGACGGCTGCAGCCCCCTGCGGATCTTCTTCCAGGTGGTTCTGCCTATGCTCCGTCCTACGATGATCAGCGTGGGTATTCTGGAGATCATGTGGGTCTGGAACGACTATCTGCTTCCTTACCTGGTGCTGGACCGGAATGAGTATATGACCATTCCCATCCATATCCAGTACCTGCAGGGAAGTTACGGCGCAGTGGACCTGGGCGCAATGATGGCGCTGATCCTGTTGAGCATTATCCCCGTGATCGTATTCTATCTTACCTGCCAGAAGCACATCATTAAGGGCGTGGCAGCCGGCGCGGTAAAAGGCTGATGACGATCAAAGACATTGCCCGGCTCTCCGGCTATGCCGTAGGTACGGTTTCCCGGGTGCTGAACGGCAGCCCCAATGTATCCGAAGCGGCGCGAAAAGCCGTGGAAGATGTTGTGCGGCAGTATGATTTTAAACTGAACAACAATGCAAAGCACCTGCGTCAGCAGGCCCATTCCGGCATCGCGGTGATCATAAAAGGTACCCACAATATGCTCTTTGCCGCCATTGTGGAAGAGATGCAACGGCTCGTCCGGGAAATGGACATTACATTGAATCTCTACTACATTGACGAATATGAGAGCGAAGTGGAGCAGGCGATCCGCATCTGCGCGGAGCGGCGGCCTTTGGGCATTGCCTTTTTGGGCAGTAACCTGGAGGAATTCCGCCGCCGGTTTGCAGATATTGCCGTACCCTGCGTGCTGGTCACCAACTCCGGCGCGGAGATCGGTTTTGACAACTTATCCAGTGTTACCACCGATGACGCCGCCGGCGCGGAAATGGCGGTGAGCCACCTGATCAGCCTGGGTCACACCAAGATCGGTATTTTGGGCGGTAAAATGAGTTCTTCCAACGCCGCATCCACCCGATATGTGGGTTGCCTGCGGGCATTTGCTGCCCGGGGCGTACCTTTTCAGCCGGATACCCAAATGGTCTCCGCCCGATTCTCCATGGCAGGCGGCTATGAGGCGATGCAGGCGCTTTTGGAAAAAATGCCGGATATAACGGCGGTATTTGCTATGTCCGACGTTATGGCGGTGGGCGCGATCCGCGCCATCCGGGAGCGGGGTCTGCGTGTGCCGGAGGATATCTCCGTTATAGGTTACGACGGCATTGAAACGGGACAGTATCTGTTCCCCCGGCTGACGACCATCAGCCAGCAACAGCATGCCCTTGCCCGGCGGAGTTTGGAGATTTTGATCTCTGCCATCCGGGAAGATGCGGCGGCTGTTCACGAAGTGACACCCTTCTGCCTGGTGGCAGGAGAGAGCGTTTGTAAGAAATAACGCCCTTTGGGGCGTTTCCCCAAGAAAGGTTTTTGCCTATGCGCAGCAGCGGTATTTTAATGCATATCTCCTCGCTGCCCTCGGAGGGCGGCATCGGTACGATGGGAAAAGAAGCCCGGGAATTTGTGGACTTTTTGGCAGCAAGCGGGCAAGGTTACTGGCAACTTTTGCCCATCTGTCCCACCAGTTACGGAGATTCTCCCTATCAGTCTTTCTCCACTTTTGCAGGTAACCCCTATTTTATCGACCTGCCCACGCTGGAGGAAATGGGACTTCTGAACCGGGAGGAGTATGCCCATATTGATTATGAATCTGCTCCGGACCGGGTCAACTACGGCGCAATGTACGCAAAGCGCTACCCGGTACTACGGCTGGCAGCAAAGCGGTTTTTGGAACAGACGCCTGGTGATTTTTCTGCGTTTTGTAAGGAAAACAGCCACTGGCTGGAAGATTACGCCTTGTTTATGGCGCTGAAAGACCGGCAGGGCGGCGCAAGCTGGATGAACTGGCCTGACCCTTTGCGAAACCGGGAAGAAGCGGCGATCGACGCTGTCCGGTCAGAACTGGCAGAGCAAACGGACTTCTGGAAAGTGCTGCAGTATCTGTTCTATCGCCAGTGGCAGGCGCTCCGGGCTTATGCCAACGGCAAGGGCATTCAGATCATCGGCGATCTGCCCATCTATGTGTCTTTGGACAGCGTGGATGTGTGGGCGCATCCGGAACTGTTCCAGTTGGATGAAAACCGTGATCCCAAGGAAGTTTCCGGCTGTCCTCCCGACGGCTTCTCTGCCGACGGACAACTGTGGGGCAACCCCTTGTTCGATTGGGAGAAAATGGAAAAGGACGATTTTGCCTGGTGGGTCAGACGGATCGGTTTCCTTTGCAATGTGTATAATATTCTGCGTATCGACCATTTCCGGGGCTTCGAGGCCTACTACGCCATTCCCTATGGAGATACCACCGCCAAAAACGGGCACTGGAAACAAGGTCCCGGCATGAAACTGTTCGATGCCGTGGAGCGGCAGATCGGCAGAAAAGACATTATCGCCGAAGATCTGGGATTCCTTACCGACGGCGTGCGTCAGTTGCTCCGGGAAAGCGGTTTCCCCGGTATGAAAGTGCTGGAATTTGCCTTCGACAGCCGGGACAGCAGCGGCAGTGAATATCTGCCCCACAATTTCCCCGTTAACTGTATCGCCTACTCCGGCACCCACGATAACGATACCCTTTTGGGCTGGTTGGAAACGGCAGACCCCCAGGATGTGGCATATGCCCGGGAGTATCTGCGTTTGACGGGAAAAGATGACCATTTCGGTATGATGGCGGCGCTGTGGAGCAGTGTTGCCAAACTGACGGTGGTCCAGGCCCAGGACATTTTGGGCCTTGGCACGGATGCCCGGATGAATACCCCCTCTACCGTGGGAACGAACTGGCAATGGCGGGCGAAACCCGGTGTGTTCACGCCGGAACTTGCCCGGCGATTGCATCATCAGATGAAACTCTACGGCAGATTGAACTAAATAAAAAAGGACGCGAAGGGCGGCCTCACATAGGAATTTATACGCTCCAAATCGGATCTTTTTCCCCAAA
>CALBJG010000027.1 GCA_937892865.1 uncultured Clostridia bacterium | reverse complement strand
ACCTGCATTGATCAGTGAAGCAATGCCCTTTGTCAGCCTGATGAGAAGCTGCGGCAAACCGGGATACTATCTGGGCGCGATGAGCCTGTTTCTCGCGATTCTTTCCACGCTGACCGCTTGCCTGCGCGGTCTTGCGCGGAAACCGCAGGCTGTGATCGGTGTCATCGCAGTTGCAATGCTGGGGTTTCATGGCGTAGTTGAAAAGGCGTACCCCTTGCTTGGCGGGGCTTGCATGCTGATGCTGGTAGTGGCAAAATTCACGAATTATTTTTCAGGGCCTTTTATTTCACGACAGGATATGATATAATAGCGGCACGGCTGGATTCCACCAGCTGCTGTTAACGTATCTGTATGAAGAAGGTGAGCTGCGTGGTGACGCAGTATCCGGTTCGGACGATTGACCTGGCGGCGCTGCGGCATAACGTGGCGCAGATCCGCGCTTCGCTGCCTGAGAAGACCAAGCTGCTTGCGGTTGTCAAGGCGGACGCTTATGGCCACGGCATCGTCCATGTGGCGCGCAATGCTCTGAAGGCAGGCGCTGAATGGCTTGCGGTTGCCCGTACCGATGAGGGCGCTGTTCTGCGGCGTGCCGGGATCAACGAGCCTATTCTGGTGCTGGGTGCGGCATCCGGTATGGAAATCGGCGATGGCGTCCGGTATGGTCTGACAATGGCAGTGACCGATCCGCGGATGATCCATGCGGTGCAGCGCTGGGCGGCCAAAGAAGGCCGGGAAGGCTTCATCCACATGAAGCTGGATACGGGCATGGGCCGCATCGGCGTGCGGAATCCGGCGGAAGTGCAGGCCATGCTGGATGTATTGGAGGCCTGTCCGCAAGTCAGACTGACCGGTGTATTCACCCATTTTGCGGATGCAGACGGAGAAGATGAAGCCTATACCCGCATGCAGCTGGATCGATTCAACGAACTGACAAAGCTTCTTCCTGCAGGAATTGATCGGCACTGCGCCAATTCTGCTGCAATCCACCGCTATCCGGAGGCTGCGATGGATATGGTGCGCGCGGGCATCAGCATGTATGGCTATCCGCCTGTTCAGACCGATATGGCGCTGCGTCCCGTGATGGACTGGCGCACAGCGGTCACCTATGTAAAGGAAGTTCAGCCCGGCGATAAGGTCAGCTATGGCTGTACCTTCACGGCGGACAAGTATATGACGCTGGCAACTGTCGCCTGCGTTTGCTTTGGCGTATTTGTTATGCTGGGCTATGAGGAACACTATAGTTTTAGTTACTACAGCGGCAGCACTATGCGAAAAGAGGCTACATTCCTGTACGGTCTGCTGATCACCGTGGCAGGACCGATCGCCCTGCGTCTTGTGTATGAATTGGCAATGATGGGCATTATGTTGGTGAAGAATGTTATCGATATCAACAATAAACTGCCCAATAAGAAAGCCGTGTCCGCCACGCCTGTTGCACCCGTTGCACCTGCAGCACCGGAAACTCCTGCAGTACCGGAAACCCCTGCAGCGGAGACCGACACAAAACCGGAAACCGAAGCGTAATAGAAAAACCCGGCAGGTAACTGCCGGGTTTGACTTTTGGGTAAGGGTTTGATAACATAGCAGAAAAGGGGTGATGGGGAATGTCTGTCTATATCGCGCCCAACGCAACGGTTGTTGGGGATGTGACTTTAGAGAAAGATGTAAGCGTTTGGTACGGCGCGGTGCTTCGGGGAGACTCCGGGGCAATCGCCATTGGGGAAGGCACGAATGTTCAGGACAACTGTGTGATCCACGAAAAGACCACCATCGGTAAGTTTTGCACCATCGGTCACGGCGCCATCGTCCACGGGTGTACCGTAGGCGACCACTGTATGATCGGTATGGGCGCCATCGTCTTAAACGGCGCGGTGCTGGGGGATAACTGCCTGGTAGGCGCCGGAGCGGTAGTCACCGGAAAGACCAATGCCGAGCCGGGATCGGTACTGCTGGGCAGTCCGGCCAAAGTGGTAAAGATGCTCCCGGATGGCACTTTTGCCAGCGGGAAGGAAGAAACAGACCACTATATCGCGTTGGCGAAAGAACAATTTGGCTAAAGAAAAACGCGTGTCTTACGACACGCGTTTTTGTATCTGTAGATTGCCACACCGGTGTGCGCACCGGTTCGCAATGATATGGTTGGTATTAATAATACTTTTGCGTAAACGCTACCAAAGGTGTGGGGTCCTCCAAACCGTGGGGGTGGTGGTCACAGCCGGGTTTGATGATCTCTGTGTAGTTGCCGCCCCGGGCAAGGAGATATTCCTTCAGCGCCTTGCCGTTTTCGTGGTAAGGGACTACATAGTCCGCATCGCCGCTGACCAAAATGACCGGGATATTATGCTCAATAATGGCGTGAGCCTGGTCAATGGGGTGGTTGCGGAAGTTCAGCATACCGTCCACCATCAGACCGTGGGTCTTGATCATACCGTGGTACATCCGGTCAAAAGACGCCTGCCGCTCCGATACATCTCTGCCGATGGCGCAGGGACAACTTAAAAGATTCATAACCGGGGCATCTAAGTACAGCGCAGCCACCTTTTCCGGATAGTTGCCGGTAAAATGCATAGCCTGCAGACCGCCGCAACTCATACCCACGGGCATACATTTTTCGTTCAGACCGAACTCTTTCACCAAAAAGTCTGCCAATGCCGCCTTGGCATCGCTGTCGCCGGGGGCATGCCAGCCGGATTCGTTTTGGATGTAGGCAAGGTGATAACCCCTGCGGACCATTTCAATTTCAAAATTGGGAAATGCATCGAAATATTCGGTTTTTAACAGCCACTTTTTGCCCTCGCAAGGTTTTTCCGGGACGATGAGGATGGCGATACGGTCATTGAGTACAAAGTCCAGCCGTTTAAAGCCGTTCCACTGACTTTCCAAATAGGTCATACCGCTACCTCCTTAATAATGCTTGCGGACGAAGTCCAGCAAGGGAGTCAGGTCCTCAAGGCTGTGGGGGTGATGTTCACAGTCGGGTTTGATGATGAGGGTCAGATCTTTGCCCGCTTTGCGCATCTTTTCCACCAGCAACTTGCCGTTTTCCCCGTAGGGAACGATGATGTCCTTGCCGCCGACAATGAGCATGACCGGGATATTATTCTCAATAATGGCATCCACATTGTCGATGGGGTGGTTGCGGTAGTTGATAAGATCCACGAGGGTACGGCCTGTGAGGCGCACCATTTCATCGTACATATAATCAAAGGTTGCTTGTTTTTCACCCACATCCCGACCGGCGGCGCAGGGGCAACTCAGGAGGTTCATAACCGGGGCGTCCAGGTACAGCGCAGCCACTTTTTCCGGATACTTGGCGGTAAAGTACACAGCCTGCATACCGCCGCAACTCATACCTACCGGCAGGCACTTTTCGTTCAGACCGAATTCTTTTACCAGGAAATCCGCCAATGCGGCTTTGGCATCGTCGTCGGCTTCGTCTTTGTGCCAGCGGGTCTCGTTTTTGATATAGGCAAGGTGATAGCCCTGCTTGACCATTTCGATCTCAAAAGCGGGGAATGCGTCAAAATACTCGGTCTTTAACAGCCATTTTTTGCCCTCTACGGAAGTCTCCGGAAGAATGAGGATCGCTTCCCGACCGTTCAGTTCAAAATCCAGACGCTGAAAGCCATTCCAGGTGCTTTTTGTATAGACCATAGCCAGTTCTCCTTTATTATCATATCTGCAATCATTATACAATACAGATTTTGTTTTGCAAGAGAATAATCAAAAAAAGCACCCGTCAGGGCGCTTTTTTTGATTTATAAAAGACGTGGAATACCAGGATCTCTGCAAGGAGTCCCAAAGGGAGCGCCGCCAGAATATCCAGTGTGGAATGTTGCTTGATAAAGGCGGTGGACAGACAGATCAGAATCACTGCTATCACGACAAAGATCTTCCACAGGGGATGGGCATCTTTTTCTTTCAGCCAAACAGAGGCGATGCCCAAAGAGTACCCTACATGCAGGGAGGGGCATACGCCGGTATTGGTGTCAAAGGCGTACAGCAGCGCGATGATGTCGGTCAGTACATTGTCCCGGGGAAATTCCGTCGGACGCAGATCCTGCCGGTTGGGCCACAGAATGTAAACGGCCATCGCCACCACCTGGGTCACGATGATATAGGCAGAAAGTTTTTTAAAACTGTCTACATTGTATAGCAGAAAATACCCCAAAGAGAAAACGATCAGACCATACCAGAAAAAATAGGGGATCACAAACCATTCGCAAAAGGGTACAAGGTCATCCAGAAACCAATGGACCGGCGTACACTGTTCTGCCGGGATGAGATTTTCTGTGAGAAAATACAGGCAGAAATATCCTACCCAACCCAAAAGCAGTTTGAGATGGGAAAATTCCGGCGTGTTCAGTTTCCGCAGACGAAACTGCCGGTAGTCAACGACGGGCTGTTTCATATTCCGCACCTCCTGCCGGGATATTCCAGGGATTTTCTGTTCCGTATTCATTTCGGTAGCGCACAACCTTGTGCCGGGGGAGGTTAACAGCCAGATCGGTGATCCGCTCCATCAGCGTTTCTTTGATCTGTTGCCGCTGCTGCTCTATCGGTTTGTCGGGGTCATAGGATACCGGCTCACCAAAATAAAATTTTTTCAGTTTGGGGGCTATATACATCGGCACAAAAGGAAGCGCCTTTCCGGTCTGCTTATAATACAGCCGGGCAATATCGATGAATTTGTCCTGAAAGTCACACAAAATGTGGTTGTAGGGCGCATCCTGCTCCGGAAAGACTACAACACTGACGCCCTCTTTCAGGGTCGTTACGGTCTGCTTAAATGTGCCGATGACCCGGGTGTCTTTATAAACCGGAATGGTTTGGGCATTGGTAAAAACGCAGGCAGAGATGGGGGCGATGATATAAGACAGGATCTTATAAAACCAGCGGCACCATTTGGGTTTGCGGCTCCAAAAATCACCAAATGCGTATGTCGGAACTTCTTTTACGCGCATCATCTGCCCGGCGCACCAGGTTTTCCGGGGGATGGGGAAATACAATTCGCACACGATCGGTCCGTTCATTTGGGTGTGATTGCCTACGATCAAACAGGGTTCCGTGGGGAGATTTTCAACACCCACGGGGGTGGTTTTGGGATAAAACACCCACACAAACCACCGAATGATCCGATAAATGCAATAAGATATTTTCTTCTTAAGAGATTTCATTGTAAGACCGGCTTCCTTTGAGTAATACAGTAAATCATAAAAAGAAGTCGGGAAAAACTTGTAAACGAAAAGTAAAATTTTTTTGAACTTACCCCAGGCCAAAGGCGTTCAGCGCCAGCATAACGCCGACCAAAATCACCAGAAAACCGAAGTTAAAAGCGGAGAACAGCAGGATATACTGCCGCTGTTTGCCCGGGGCGTGGTTGGTGTATTCCCGGAAAGTGATCAAACTTGCCAGGGAGGCGATCAGGGTACCCACACCGCCGATATTGACACCGATGAGCAGATCCCGGTAATTGTCCGTAAACTGGCTGAGCAAAATGGCAGAGGGGACATTGCTGATGAACTGACAACTGACGGTGCTGAAGATCAGCGTGCTTTTTTGGTGCAGCAGGGAAAACAGATCCCGGATAGCATCGATCCGCGCCATATTGCCGGCAAAAACGAAGAAGAAAACAAAGGTAAGAAGCAGAGGGTAATCTACCATCTTTAGCGCCTTTCGGTCCACAAAGAGCAGTACCGCAGGAATGACCACAAGACCGATCTGGTAAGGGATACCCCGGAAAACAATGGCGATGGCAAGGATAAACAGCCCCAAATACAAGGCTGTTTTTGCCGGTGGCAGATAGGTGGGAGCATCTTGAACGGTCAGCGGCTCCGGTTTGACAAACACCACACAGCAAAGGGTGATCAGCCCAATGGAGATTGCGAAAGGAATCGCCATGATCTGCATAAACTCTCCGGTGGGAATTTGAAATTTTGTGTACAGATATAAGTTTTGAGGGTTGCCGAAAGGGGTGAGCATACCGCCTAAATTGGCGGCGATGTTCTGCATAATAAAGGTAAAGGCCATATATTTGGTCTTGCCGGTACTGCCCAGAACGAAGTAACCCAAGGGAAGAAAGGTCAAAAGCGCCATATCGTTGGCAATGAGCATCGATCCGATAAAAGTTATGTAAACCAACGCCAAGATACTCAACCGGGCATTTTTGCAGCATACAACGATCTTCTGGGCAAGAATGTAAAAAAACCGGATATTTTTCAAAGCGCAAACCACTGCCAGCACACAAAAAAGGCAGGTGAGTGTTTTTACATCAAAATAGCCGAGATACTCCCGGTCCACCGGCACGAAAAAGCAGGTGACCACTGCCGCCACCAGGGCAACCAGCATCACCAGATTTTTTGCCATAAATTGCCGCAGACGGATAAAGGCGTGTTCGTATGTTGTCTGCAAAAAGTTTCCCTTCTTTCTCTGTAACTTCCCTGGATACAATACCACCGCCCGGAAAGAAGGTCAAGAATTAAATTGGCTTTTGAAAGGGTGTTATTTGGCGTAACTGCCCAGCAGGGAGAGGATCTGCATACATTGATTCCGCTTTTCCAGGGCAAGTTGGGAGAAAACCGGGCCATATTCCGGGTCAGAACACCGGGATTCGTAAGAAGCCAGACTTTGGAGGGCGTTTCGATAACATTTTCGCAGGGAAGCCTCCACGGTATCGGTCTGGGGCGTTGACAAGGGGATCTGGGGAGCGGCGCCCCGTACCAATGCGCAGATCCCTTTCAGGCAGGCGATGTGTTTCTGCTCCTGCCGCGCCATTTTTTGTAAAATCTGTCCGCCGGAGGGGAGTTGCCGGGATAAGGCGGTGTAAGTCCGCTCATTGGCAACGGCTTGCATAAGCAGTCCTTGCAGACCCACAGCCACAGTATCCGAACCGCCCTGCACCCGCTGCCAAACCTGCGCGGCTTTCTCCGGATCATAGTAATTCATAAAATCACTCCTTTTTATGGGGTGATATCAGTATAGCCTTCGGGGCAGGAAAAAAAGGGCGAAAAAAGACTTTCTTTTTTCACACATATGTGCTAATATGTAAAGAAAGGGGGAATGACCGATGGCAAGAACCAGCAAAAAAGCCCAGGAGATCATGGAATTTGTGGAGTGGTTTATCCAGGAGAACGGCTATGCGCCGTCCGTGCGGGAGATCGGCAGTTCTGTGGGACTCAGTTCTACGGCATCTGTCAGTTATCATCTGCAACAACTCCGGGAAAAAGGTCTGCTGAAAGCCCTCAATGACAAGGGCAAAAAGCGCGCCATCGTTACCACCCGAAAGCCGGGACAGATCCCGGTGGTGGGCGTGGTCACAGCGGGTATGCCCATCCTGGCCTTTGAAAATCAGGAAGGCACGATGGTCTGGGACGGAGATCCCTCCTGCTTTGCTCTCCGGGTGCAGGGTGACAGTATGATAAACGCCGGTATCTTAAACGGCGACAAAGTTGTGGTACGCCCCCAGCCCACTGCGGACAACGGACAGATCGTAGTTGCCCGGATCGGGGATGAGGCGACGGTAAAACGCCTTTCCCGGAAAAACGGTCAGATCTGGCTGCTGCCGGAAAATCCTGCCTATCCCCCCATTGACGGCAGTGAGGCGGAACTGATCGGCGTTGTAAAAGCGGTGGTAAGAGAATACTAAAAGAAAACACCCCATCATCAGATCGATGTCATTAAGTTAGTGTCATTGCGAACCAGTGACCGTGTCACTGGTGTGGCAATCTCTTGAACCAACTTCGGTTTTTGAGATTCCCACGCCAGTGTGCGCACTGGCTCGGAATGACAACTTTCTTTTAACTTAATGACATTGTCATTAGATGGGGTGTAATTTTTATTCCGCTTCCCGGATGGTTTGGTAGGCAAAATAGAAAAATACGAAAATACCGAGGCTTACCAAGTCCACCGCCAAGGTGGAAAAACTGTTTACCACGGGGAAGATCTGACCCAGATATGCCAGGACCAGTACCACGATCAAGGCGATCCAAAGATATTTCAGGATCTTGGTTTGGAAAGAAAGACCGGTTTGCTTTGCTTTTTCGTCCAGTCCGGCAATAAGCAGACGGATAACAAGGACCATCAGCACCAGTTCAGCCACTTCCATGGTGATCAAAATGGACGGGGTGGCGTAGGCAAGACTCAGTAGCCGCAGTAAAAACAGGAATCCGGAGATGCCGGCAGACAGAAAGGCAAAAGAGCGGGCCTTTGCAAAAGGCGGGTTGTCATCACGGAGTTTTCCGGCGCCGAAGGCGATGAGCAGGTAGCCTACAAAATCCGGGGGCAGTTCCCACACCATTCCGGCGAAACCTACCAGCGCATCCAGGGCAATAAACAGATAACCAATTAAAATTAAAAGCATATGTATTTCCTCTTTTCAGAATTTTTCCATTATTTTATGAGCGCCCAAGTCCAGTTGGTCCGGGGTGACACCGGCTTGGGCAAGGTATGTTTCTTCTGTGTTGCTTCCGTGGGGGACAGCCCAGGCGCCGGCGTCGGTACCCGGAGCGATCAGACCGCCCATAGCGGCAAAGGCATTTACATTTTCCAGGGCGCTGTGGAAAATTTTCTCCACATCTTTTTCAGAAAAGCGGCCCTTTCCCCGGAGATTACCCACTGTGCTTAAAGTAGGCACCCAGATGACATTTTGCCCTTTCATAGCAGATAAGGCATCTTTGTCCAAATACGCGCCGTGTTCCACAGAATCCACACCGGCATCTGCCGCCGCTTCCACAGTCCGGGCGCCGTTGGCGTGTGCCATAACGGAAAAGCCCTCTTCGTGGGCGATATGGATCAGTTCCCGGATCAGGTCCGGAGGAAGACCCGGCTCTGTCAACAGGCCGTAATGGTCAAAGTCCATCAACCCGGAGATCATTATTTTAATAAAATCGCCGCCCTGCTCCCGGGTGGATACTACTAAACGGGCGTATTCTTTTAAATCGCCGTATGTTCGTCCGATAAACGCGCCGTAGTGACCGGCAAGGCACAGTGGCGCCAGGGGCGTGCGGTAGGTGATGCCGTAGTCGGGGGCAAATTCCCTTGCCCGTTTGCCCACGCCCCATCGGTCACCGCCGTCCCGGAGATAGGTAACGCCCATCTCCCGATAGACAGACAAAACACTGTGAATAAAGGCATCGTCAGGTCCGGTGCTGTGACGGGCAATGGCATTTTTCCAGTTATAGCCGTCCAGGACCATATGCATATGGCAATCTGCCGTCAAAACCGTCACACCCTTTCTATTGTCATAGTATAGCAAAAGAATGGAAAGGACGCAACCTTGTTTCTTTCTGTTCAGTTGTAAACTTTTTGTGTAAGTATTGCAATTTGGCGCGCAGGTGGTAAAATTATACTATCTGTATTTTGAAAGAAGGAGGCTTACGCCTGTGATCAAACGGTTGGCCCGGAGCATCCGGGAATATAAATGGGCGGCTATCGGCTCTCCGGTGTGTATGGTCGGTGAGGTCACCATGGAGATTTTGATCCCCCTGGTGCTGGCAGAATTGCTCCGCCAGGGTATCGAGCCGGGATATATGCCCGGTGTGTGGAAATACGGCGGTCTGTTGGCGCTGTGCGCCCTTTGCAGTCTGGTTTTCGGTGTGGCATCGGCTTTTCTTGCCGCCTATGCCAGTACCGGTTTTGCCAGGAATCTGCGGCACGATATGTTTGCCAAAGTGCAGACATACGATTTTTCCAATATCGATAAATTTTCCACATCTTCCATCGTCACCCGCCTGACATCCGATGTGGCTACCTTGCAGATGACATTCCAGATGTCCATTCGAATGATCTTCCGCACCCCGGTGATGCTGGTGATGGCGCTGATCATGGCATTTCGCATCAGCCCCCGACTGAGCGTCATTTACTGTGTGGTACTGCCCCTTTTGGCGGTGGCTTTGTTTGCGCTGATCAAAATGGTACATCCGATCTTTGAACGGGTGTTCAAACGGTATGATAAATTGAACAATGTGGTGCAGGAGAATATCCACGGTATCCGCGTTGTCAAGGCCTTTGTCCGGGAGAAAAAGGAAAACGAGAAGTTTAACGATGCCTCCGACGCCATTTACAAGGATTTTGTAAAAGCAGAGCGGATCATGGCATTTAATAACCCCTTTATGCAACTGGCTATCTACACCAGCATTATCGTGATCTCCTATCTGGGCGCGAAACTGGTAGTGGGGGGCGAGTTGGATGCGGCGGCGCTGACAGCCATGTTCACCTACACCAGCCAGATTTTGATGGGTCTGATGATGCTGTCAATGGTGTTTGTCATGTTTACTATGAGCCGGGCGCCGATGGTCCGGGCCTATGAACTGCTGATAGAAGAACCGGCGCTGAAGAATCCGGAAAACCCGGTGACGGAAGTGGCAGACGGCTCTGTGGATTTTGAAAATGTATCTTTCCGATACGGCAAAGATGCCGGAAAAAATGCTTTGGACAAGATCGATCTGCACATCGAAGCAGGACAGACCGTGGGCATTTTAGGCGGTACCGGCTCTGCCAAGTCCACACTGGTGCAACTGATCCCCCGGCTGTACGATGTGACCGAAGGCAGCCTGAAAGTGGGCGGTGTGGATGTAAGAGATTATGATATTCACGCCCTGCGGGATCAGGTGGCGGTGGTGTTGCAGAAAAATGTGCTGTTCTCCGGCTCTATCAAGGACAATCTTCGCTGGGGCAACCCCAATGCCACGGACGAAGAGATGGAACACGCCTGCCGATTGGCCTGCGCCCACGATTTCATTACCAAGTTCCCCGATGGGTACGATACCCATATCGAGCAGGGGGGCACCAATGTTTCCGGCGGACAGAAACAGCGTCTGTGCATTGCCCGGGCATTGCTGAAAAAACCGAAAATACTCATTTTGGACGACTCCACCTCTGCGGTGGATACCCACACCGATGCTATGATCCGTAAGGCCTTTGCCGAGGAAATTCCCGGCACGACCAAGTTGATCATTGCCCAGCGGGTGGCCTCTGTGCAGGAGGCAGATCTGATCCTGGTGCTGGACGGCGGCAAGATCGTTGCCCAGGGCAAGCATGAAGATCTGCTGAAAACTTCTGAAATCTACCGGGAAGTCTATGAATCCCAGGTGAAAGGAGGCGAGGAATAATGCCTCCTGTGAGAATGAAAGGGGACGGCCGCAAGGCCAAAGACCCCAAAAAGACCATCGCCCGGCTGTTAGGCTATATGAAGCCTTACCGGGGCACGATGATTTTGGTCATCCTCTGTATTTTGCTCTCTTCCCTGGCAACGGCGCTGAGCAGTTATTCCTTAGAGCCGCTGATCAACAACTATATCAAGCCTTTGACGGGAAGCACAGATCCGGATTTTGCGCCCCTGGTTTCCTTCCTTGTGATGATGGGCGTAGTCTACCTGGTGGGCATCGTATCTTCGTTCCTTTATAGTTTCCTGATGGTCCGGGTAGGCCAGGGAACACAAAAGAAGATCCGGGACGAGATGTTCCGCCATATGCAGACCCTTCCCATTCGCTATTTTGACTCCCATCCCGCAGGCGATGTGATGAGCCGCTATACCTCGGACATTGACACCCTGCGGCAGATGATCTCCCAGGCTATTCCCAATTGCATATCTTCGCTGGCTACTATGGTGACGGTGTTTGTTTTGATGGTGAAGACCTCCTGGATCCTGACCCTGGTAGTATTGCTGACGGCTGTCGGTATTTTGCAGATCACCAAGACCGTTGCTATGCATTCTGCCAAATTCTTTATCGGTCAGCAGAAAGCCTTGGGCGCAGTCAACGGCTATGTGGAAGAGATGATCCACGGCCAGCGGGTGGTAAAAGTGTTCTGCCGGGAAAATACCTGCAAAGACGAGTTTAACAACATCAATGAGAACTTAAGGCAAAATGCTTTCAAAGCCGGCGCATTTTCCAATATGATGGGACCGGTGAACAACAACTTAGGTTATATTCAGTATACTTTGCTGGCAATCGTTGGCGGCGGTATCGCCATCGCTTCCGGCGGCAGTTTGCTGGATCTGGGCGGTTTGGCGGCATTTTTGCTTCTTAGCCGGAAGTTTAATATGCCCATCGGACAGATCTCCAACCAGATCAACGCCATTGTGATGGCGCTGGCAGGTACAGAGCGGATCTTCGAACTGCTGGACGAACAGCCGGAAGTGGACGAGGGCTATGTGACTTTGGTCAACGCCAGAAAAGACGAGAACGGCGAACTGACAGAATGTTCCGGGCGTACCGGTCTGTGGGCGTGGAAACATCCCCACCAGGCGGACGGTACCGTTACCTATACGGAACTGAAAGGCGACATTACCATGGACAGTGTGGACTTTGGCTATGTGCCGGAGAAAACGGTGCTCCACGATGTTACGCTTTACGCCCGCCCCGGTCAGAAACTGGCCTTTGTAGGCGCCACCGGCGCAGGCAAGACCACGATCACAAACCTTATCAACCGCTTCTACGATATCGCAGACGGCAAGATCCGCTATGACGGCATCAATATCAATAAGATCCGCAAAGCGGACTTACGCCGCTCTCTAGGTATGGTGTTGCAGGATACAAACCTTTTTACCGGTACGGTGATGGAGAATATCCGTTACGGCAACCTGGAGGCAAGCGATGAAGAATGTATCCACGCGGCGGTCCTTGCCAATGC
>CALBJG010000026.1 GCA_937892865.1 uncultured Clostridia bacterium | reverse complement strand
GGTCGAATGACCGCCACTTTTTAGAATCCCATTAACTTATCACGAATCGCTATAGTCTTTGCGAAATTTTCCGCCGCTTCTGTCCAACCAATTGCTGCTTCCAAGTCATCCCCAACGCAAACAATACCATGACCACCAAGCAATGCAATCGGCCGGTTATCCGTCAGCGCTTTTTCAATGCCTGCATGGATGCCATGGGTGCCGTGTTCGCCATAGGGCAAACACTGTATTTTACCGAAGAATGTACTTAAAAACGTATCCTTAGGTGTATCAAAATCACGATATGCCAAGGCATAAGCTGTTAAGTAAGGCACATGGCAATGGACTACTGCGCCAATATCCGGGCGTGCCTTGTATGCAGCTTCATGCAGGAAAAACTCAGAAGAGCGAGGATAAATTCCGCCAATCTGATTCCCCTGCGGATCAATCACACAGATTTGTTCCGGTGTAAGCCGTGCTTTCATTTTATGAGAGGGTGTGATGTATATATTGCCGGTAGTTCTGTCGATCACAGACAGGTTTCCCTCAATGCTGTTTACTAATCCCTTCTCCTCTGCATGTTTGGAAAATAGTGCAACTTGTTCCGCGAAGTCCATAGTAATACCACCTTTTTTCTTAGATTATAACATAACAAATAAATTAGTCAATATATCGGAGGTATGCTTATGTTAAAGAATATTCCTTCCATCCTCTCCCCGGAGTTATTGAAAGTACTTGCTGAAATGGGTCACAGCGATCGCATCTGCATTGGCGACGGCAATTTCCCCGGCGCCTCTATGGCAAAGGCTAAAAACGCCGTTTTCCTGCGCGCTGACGGGCATGGCGTACCGGAAATCCTGGACGCAATTCTGCAGGTATTCCCCCTGGATACTTATGTGGAAAAGCCTGCAATCTTAATGGAAAAAATGGATTGCGATAAGGACCTTAACATTCCCGTTTGGAATACATATAAAGAGATCATTGCCAAATACGATAACCGCGGCTCTGAAGCAGTTGGAAATATCGATCGCTTTGATTTCTACGATGAAGCAAAAGATTGCTATTGCATTCTGCAAACCGGTGAAACAGAAATCTATGCAAATATTATTTTGCAGAAGGGTGTTATCAAATAACTGTGGATAAGATTATTTCTGTTATTCAAACAGCGCTTCCGGTTTTTTTAACACTGGGATTAGGTATATTTTGCAGAAGTAAGCATTTCATTGATAGAAACGGTATTGACACACTAAAAAAAGTAGTCATCAATTTGACATTACCTTTTGTTCTGTTAAATGCCTTTGCAACTGCAGAATACTCTGTCAGCACCATTGCTGTTCCTGTGTTGATGTTTATCGTATGCTGTATTGCTTTAGCTCTGGGATTTCTTGTTGTTAAGATTTTCAGAATCAAAAGCAATCTTGCGCCTTTTCTTGCCTCCGGTTGCGAAGCCGGTATGCTTGGTTATGCGCTGTTTTCACTGCTGTTCCCAAAAGAGAGCGCATCCAGTTTTGCGATCTTGGATATTGGACAAACATTATTTGTTTTTACCGTATTTAAAATACTGATTTCCGGCAACAAAAATGTAAAATCGATTCTGCTGGATATGGCAAAGACTCCGATTCTGTGGGCAACTGCAATTGGTGTAATTATTGGCGCGACAGGTTTGTACGGAAAAATGCAAACTGTCGGTATCAGCAGTGTATTGGACGCATTGACAAGTTTCCTCAGCGCGCCGACCGGTATGATCATTTTGCTTGTGATCGGTTATGACCTGTCAGTTAAAGATATCCCCTGGAAAAAGACAGCGGGTATGATTTTTGTGCGTGTTTTCACGATGATCGTATCTTATTTGATCATCGTAGCGGTAAACGGAACTTTATTAAATGGAATCATCTTTGAGGGTGCTGCCCTTTTGATGTTCATTCTTCCGCCACCCTTTGTGATTCCAGTGTTTTCCGATGATCCGGAGGAACGCGGTCTTGTATCCGCTTCCCTGTCTTGTATGACACTTTGTACGATCATTCTATTTGCTGTATTGGCTGCCGTTTTCAGCATCACTTAATTAAAAACCGCTCCTGAAACCGGGAGCGGTTTTTTTAGATTATTTTTTTCGACAAATCAACATTTCAACAAGTTCTTCAAGAAATACATTACGATTTCTGAACGACGCAAGAATATCCAGGGCTTGTTTTGATAAAGACTGAACATCCTTTTTTGCCTGCTCCAATCCTTTTATGGAAACATATGTAGTTTTCTGATTTTTCTCATCACTGCCAACCGGTTTTCCTAACTCCTCGGTGGTGCTGATAATGTCAAGAATGTCATCCTGGATTTGGAAAGCAATTCCAATATTCATAGCCGCCTTTTCTATTCTCGTCAAATCACCCGTATCGGCACCGGCAAGAATTGCACCAATCATCATTGATGCCTCTATCAATGCGGCAGTTTTATTTTTGTGAATATAGGTAACCGTATCAATATCAATCGGCTTGCCCTCTGATTCTATATCTACGACCTGACCGCCGATCATGCCGTATATACCTGCTTTTCTTGCAAGAATTTGCAGTGCTTTTGCAGTATTATCATCCCTTTGAATGTCCAAAGATCTTAATGCAGTTTCAAATGCGTAATTTAGCAAGCCATCACCGGCAAGAATACCCATTGTCTCTCCGTATACTGCATGGGTCGTTTTCTTGCCTCTTCTGTATTCATCATTGTCCATAGCCGGCAAATCGTCATGAACAAGCGAATAGGTGTGGATCATTTCAATTGCTGCAGCAAAGGGGTTTACAACATTACCACAACCACCAAACAAGTAATATGTTTCCAGCATAAGCATCGGACGCAAACGCTTTCCGCCGGCAAGAATACTATAATTCATCGCCTCGATCACTGTCTTTTGCGGTCCTTCCTGTTTCGGCAGAAAGGATTCAATTATACTTTCTATTTCATTCGTTTTCCGTTGCAGTTCCAATTTAAAATTCATTGTTTTAACCCCTTTGAATTTGCTTATAGATATTTTTCGCAATCTTATGTATATTCTCTTGTTCTTTAGAAGTGGCTGTGCGTAGTTTGCGGACTGAAGGCTTTCCCCATACATCGAACAACCGAGGACCGATCCAATATCCAATTGGCGTATCATTGACCGTTCCAAGAAGAATGTTGAGAGCTGCAAATCTTGGCGGCATAAAAATGATTTTCATAGGATACTTTATGATAGAAAACAGCCATTTGGGATAATGTGCAGTAATGTTTGTAAATGTAATACCGGGATGTGCGATGGAAAATCTTACTTTGGGATTTTCTTTTGCAAGACCTATTGCTGAATACATCCAAAACCGCTTAGCATTTCCATATGCAAGGCTTGCCTGTTTGCGGGTTCTGAAATCCACATCATCCAAATTGATTTTTGAATAATTGTGGGCAATGCTGCCAACAACCACAACACTTCCCCTGCGTTCAGCAAGGTGTTCCATTAGTTTTCTTGTTATGTAATAGGGTGAAACAAAGTTTATTTGGAACACATTATCGAACCCGCTGTCGCAAATTCTCCGGGGAATGCTGTATGCACCGGCATTATGTATCAAAACATCTACATTATATTGTACCAATTCCGAGCAAACACTGTCCACTGCTTTCATATCCTCAAGATCAACTATCAATGTGTGGATTTCAGCATCCGGATATTTCATCAGTAACTCACATTGTAACATTTTTGACTTTTGCGGATTACGATCTACAGTGATCAATCCACCGCCCAACTGAAGAATATAAGCGGCCAATTCCTTTCCTATTCCGCCAGTTGCGCCAAAGAGGGCAATCCTTTTTCCTTGCAATGATCCAATATGTTTTGCTATCCACTTCACACCGTTGAATATAAACATTTGCTCACCCTCTTTTGTATAGAATAGCATATATTTTGATTCGTTTCAATCGTTCAATTCTTTTTTTGAAAAAGATAAAAAAACACTTGACAATTCTATTGCCCGCCGCTATAATAAGCGTGTTCTGTTTGAGCCGCCGGTATAGCTCAGTTGGTAGAGCAACTGATTTGTAATCAGTAGGTCGGGGGTTCGAGTCCGTCTACCGGCTCCAATCGAGCCAATTGAATATGGGGGAGTTCCCGAGTGGCCAAAGGGGACAGACTGTAAATCTGCTGCGTATCGCTTCGATGGTTCGAATCCGTCCTCCCCCACCAAAAACCTCGCATCTGCTGATGCGAGGTTTTTATATTTATTGTATATTTGTAAAGAAATTTATCTTGTATCAATCGTATGAATATGATACAATAACATACAGGTGTGTTGTGAATAAGACATAGAGCATCAATCCAACAGATTATCTTCAACATATTACAAAACTTGCGTTAAATACTTACAATATCTGCAATCCAATTGCTGGCCATTTGCAATGGTTCGTTTTATGACTTAATATACCTTTGTGGCGATCCATCAACACGCAAACAAAAGGAGATATTTAAAATGGCAAGAAATATGCACAAATACGAAGAATTAACCCCCTACGAATTTGACAGAGAAAAGGAACGGGCTTCCATAGTCTATGTATCAGCAGGTCCTCTTGAATATCACGAAGAATGCAATATTCTCGGCGCTGATACCAACAAAGGTTACGACTGGTGTCTGGCTTCAGCTGAAATCACCGGCGGTGTTGTTTTTCCCATGATCCCTGTTGCTCCCGCATTTGGCAATGGCACTTATCTCACGCAGGAGAAACTGCGAGAAATGTACAAACTGCCTCATCACAGAGACGCGTATGAAAATTCATTTGGCAGTCTCTATCCGAGTGTATTCTTTAGCCGTGAAGTCTGCAAGTCGATGTATAAAGAATTGCTCGAGATGCTCGCTGACGAGTTGGAGTTTAAGTTATGCGTGTTTGTAGGTTCTCATGGTCCTGCAGCCTGGCTTATCAAGGATATTGTCATTGAAGAATCCAATGGCAAGATCAAGCCCTATAAAGAGCGCTATGAGAAGATCAACGGTGAATTTCACGGAATGCGCGTAATGGCCGTTGGCTCTACTGACTATAACCGGGATCTGATTATGGATTACTATCAGGAGATTGCAGACGGCGATCCTATGCCCTGGTGTTCTCTCCACGGTGGTGTGTGGGAAGCTGCGCTTAACTATGCCATCAATCCTGATTATTTCCATCCGGAATATTTGGATGAAACAAAATACCCGCAGCATTTTGGCACTTTACGCGAGCACTACGAGGAGAGATCTAGCCGTCCTTGTAAGCGGGAATTCCGTAAACTCACGCCTGAATTTGCAAAAAAGATGCGCGACACCACAATCGCACGATTGTCTGAAGAAGTTATGAAGCAATATAACGAAATTATAAGCAAGTAACATTTTCGCAAAAATCTTATATAAAGGAATGTACATCATGAATTATGACGTTATTATTATTGGTGCAGGCCCCGGCGGTATTTTTGCTGCATATGAATTGATGCAAAAAAAGCCCTCTTTAAAGGTTGCTGTTTTTGAAACCGGACACGAGTTGGCAAAACGCAACTGCCCCATTGACGGTGATAAGATCAAAACCTGCATAAACTGCAAAAGTTGCAGCATTATGAGTGGTTTTGGCGGCGCTGGTGCATTTTCCGACGGCAAATACAATATCACCAACGATTTTGGCGGTACACTTTATGAGTACATCGGCAAAAAGCAAGCACTGGATCTGATGCATTATGTGGACGAGATCAATATGCGTCATGGTGGTGATGGTACAAAGTTATACACAACAGCCGGCACCCGATTTAAGACAATTTGCATACAGAATGATCTGCATCTGCTTGATGCTTCTGTTCGCCATCTTGGTACAGATATCAATTACATCGTACTCGAAAATATTTATAATGCGCTGAAAGATAAAGTCGAGTTTTTCTTTGATACACCGGTGGTTTCTGTCAAGGCTGTTGACGGAGGTTATCGGATCGAATGCAAAGACAACGCATATAAGTGCAAAGATTGTATTATTTCTGTCGGCAGAAGCGGCAGTAAATGGATGGAATCTGTTTGCAAAGATCTTAACATTCCCACAAAATCCAATCGCGTTGACATTGGTGTTCGTGTAGAATTACCTGCCGAAGTATTTGCGCATCTTACTGATGAACTATATGAAAGCAAAATCGTCTATCGCACCAAAGAATATGGCGACAAAGTCCGTACATTCTGTATGAACCCCAAGGGCGCTGTGGTTACCGAAAACACAAACGGTATTATCACTGTAAATGGACACAGTTACGAAGATCCCGCAAAGCAGACTGAAAATACCAACTTTGCTTTGTTGGTTGCCAAGCATTTTTCCGAGCCTTTCAAGGATTCCAACGGTTATGGTGAGTCCATTGCAAGACTCAGCAATATGCTCGGTGGTGGTGTGATCGTACAACGCTTCGGTGATTTGATCCGCGGTCGTCGTTCGACGCCGAACAGAATTGAAGAGGCGTTCATCACACCTACTTTAAGCGCAACACCCGGTGATTTGAGTCTTGTTCTCCCCAAGCGCATCTTGGACGGTATCATCGAAATGATTTACGCTTTGGATAAGGTAGCCCCCGGTACCGCAAACGAAGACACTTTGCTTTATGGTGTCGAAGTAAAGTTCTACAATATGGAAGTAGAAGTCAATGAAAAATTAGAATCCAATTACAAGGGTCTGTTCATTATCGGTGATGGCAGCGGTATTACCCACTCCCTGTCTCATGCCTCTGCAAGCGGCGTTTACGTTGCAAGAAATATCGCAGACAATTTATAACACCGGAGGTATATATATGTTGCGGTTAATGTCACAGAACCAATGGAGTTGCCCCATTAACCATCCCGCATGGGAAGCACAGGGTTTGGATTGCTCTATGCAAGTTCGTATGAAAGGTCATATCCGGATCTTTAAAGAGCTGATGCCAGATATTATCGGCGGTCAGGAAGTCAACAGGGATATGAATCTTTACTTAAAATTGAATTGTATGGAAAACGATCTGCCTTACACGATCATATGGGGAAACTATACCCCCATTATCTACCGCGCTGACAAATTGGAACTGCTGGATTCCGAGTTTTTGCTCTTCCCTACCTCTATCGAAGGTTATGACGGTCAGTGTAATGACTCTTTGAGCAAAGGTTGTAACCTTGGTGTATTCCGCAATAAAGAAACAGGCAATATCTTCATTTTTACCACAACCCATATGTGGTGGAAAACTGAAGAACAGCAACCCGGTTCTGATGAAGTTCGCAGACAGCAGATGGTTATGTCTGTTGACCTTTTAAATCGCTACCAGAAGAAATATAACGGCTGTCCCGTTATCTTCTGCGGCGATATGAACACACCGCTGGGAAAACCTGCTCCCAACTATGCATTCAATGAAGGTGGCTTTGTCCATGCACACGATATTGCAACAGACTATGCTTTCGACGGTGAAGGCTACAACGGCTGTTGTAACGAAGGCCCCGGAACATGGCGTAACGGCACTTGTGCCGATGCGATCGACCACATTCTTGTAAGAGATATTCCGGAAGGCAGTGTCAAGCGATTTGATCGGTATTGCCCGGATTATTATCTGTACTTATCTGATCACGCACCCATCTATATCGATATAAACCTTTAAAATATCTGCCGCTGACTTTCAGCGGCGGTTTTTATATGACCAACAGCCTGTTTTTCATTGCCTTTTCCCGGGAAATATGGTACTATAAATAACGAAATTTATATAGGAGGCAATGTTTATGCGCGAATATACAATTGTCAGAAAAAAGCCGGATCATACTTGGGATGATGTGCCCGTATTATATGTTGATAATCAACAATGGGTCGAGAAATTACCCATCGCTATGCAGGCGCAAATCTGCTATGATGACGAAGCGCTTTATGTCCATATGGAAGTTGTGGAACAAAACATACGAGCAGAAGAAACCGGTCGAATCGGCCAACCTTTCAAAGATAGTTGTATGGAGTTTTTCTTCTGCCCGCACAATGATGAAGAGAAATATTTAAACTTTGAGTTTAATCTGAATACATGTATGATCATGGGTTTGAACCGGACACCTGCAGGTTCTGTCAGATTACTTCCAAACATGGAACTGATCGATCCGAAGGCTGACAGAACTGATGACGGTTGGTGGTTGGAGTACAAGATTCCCCATGTACTTATTCAGCAATTTTTCCCCAACTATGCGCCTGCTTCCGGAAAATACATTCGCGCCAACTGCTATAAGTGCGGACATGAAACAGTACATCCCCATTATCACACTTGGAACTATGTGGATTTGCCAAAAATCAGTTTCCATTGTCCTGAACATTTTGGAATTATGTACTTTGAATAAATCCGGAGGTCAAAATGATGAGAACATACACCATTGCAAAAAAAAAGGAGCCCTTTACTTGGGAATCCATTGAATCTTTATCAATCGACCTTGTTCAACTTAGCGGTGACGCTCCGATCATTGCAAAAGCGCAAATCTGCTATGATGACGAAGCGATCTACATTCGTCAAACTGCTGTTGAAGAGAATATCCGCGCTGAAGAATTTAATCCTCTTGGCGCACCTTGCGAGGACAGTTGCCTGGAATTCTTTTTCTCTCCCATTTGGGGTGATACCCGTTATTTTAACATCGAATTCAACCCAAATGGCTGTATATACTTAGGATTTGGCGACAAAATTGATGGCAAAGTAAAGTTATCCCGCTTAATTCATGAGAATAATCCAATCATTCCGCAAATTCAAAGAACAGATGATGGCTGGACTCTTGAATATAGTATTCCCTACACATTTATTCGTCGATTCTTTCCTGATTTTAATCCGATATCCGGCTACCGTATGCGTGCAAACTGCTACAAATGCGGCGACAAAACAGTGAAGCCCCATTACTTTGCATGGAATCCTCTTGATCCCGGAGTTGAAACATTCCATAGTCCTGAGTGCTTTGGTACAATGATATTTGAATAAGGAGAATAGTTATGGATCAAAAATATGACTCTCTGTTTACCCCCTGGAAAGTTCGTGACGTAGAAATCAAGAACCGCATCGTTATGTGTCCTATGGGTGGTACCTCTCTGTTCGGATGGTTCGAACTAACCGGTTGTAAATTTGACAAGGAAGCTGCAAAATTCTTTTTGGAGAGAGCTAAAAACAATGTCGGTCTGATCATTCCGGGTATCGCACCTCTGCGTGATACATTTTGGGGTAAATGGCTGTGGCAGAATCCTAAAATGTTTGATGAACTCAAAGAGTTTATGGAAGAGATCCATAAAACCGGCGCAAAATTGTTTATTCAGTTAACTGCCGGTATGGGTCGTTCCTGGGCGATTACAGAATTAGTTGCGCCTTTACATAAAAATAAATTTACCCGGGCAATTTTAAAGCCCATTCTGGATACAAGCCACGAATTGGCAAGTCCAAGTCCCCTGCCCTCTCGTTGGGATCCGGAGATCACCACACCGGAAATGACCATAGAGCAGATCCACGAAATCATCGAAGCATTTGCAAAGACTGCAAAACTTTGCAAGGATGCAGGTGTTGACGGTGTTGAAGTCCATGCTGTTCATGAAGGTTATCTGCTTGATCAGTTCACAATGGAATGGACAAACAAGCGTACTGATGAATATGGCGGTTCTTTTGAAAATCGCTACCGTTTCCCGGTAGAAGTCGTCAAGGCGATTAAAGCTGCCTGCGGTGAAGATTTCCCCGTATCTCTGCGTTATTCCGTTGAATCCAAGGTCAAGGATTTCCGCGTTGGCGCCGTTCCCGGCGAAGTTTACGAAGAAAAAGGTCGTTGTATGGCCGAATCCGAAAAAGCCGCCAAATATCTCCAGGATGCCGGTTACGATATGCTTAACGCAGATAACGGCACATATGACTCCTGGTACTGGGCTCACCCGCCTATGTATATGCCCCAGAACTGCAATCTTGACGATGTTTCTCACATTAAGAAATTTGTAGATATTCCGGTGGTTTGCGCCGGTCGTATGGAGCCGGATGTGGGTGCTCAGGCTGTTGCCGATGGCAAAATCGATGCTGTGGGCATTGCTCGTCAGTTCCTTACTGACCCTGAATGGATCACAAAGCTCATCGAGGATCGTTTGGAAGATATTAAACCATGTATCTGCTGCCACAGCGGTTGCTTTAACTTCTCTTCATCCAAAGGCCATGCGAATACGCAGGATTTGACCGATACAATGGGTCTTGCCCGTTGCGCATTGAACCCTGAAACGATGCAATCCAAAAAGTACAACATCAAGCCTGCAAAGAAAGTTAAAAATATTGCTGTCATTGGTGGCGGCATCGGTGGCATGGAAGCAGCTTTGGTTTGCGCTAAACGTGGACATAAGGTAGCTTTATATGAAAAAAGCGGTGAACTTGGCGGCGTATTCATCGCTGCTGCCGCACCCTCTTTTAAGGAAAAGGATCGCGCGCTGATCACTTGGTACAAGCGGGAATTGACAAAACATCCTATCGAAATAAAGTTGAACACAGAGATTCAGGATATCGCTTCCCTGAATGCTGACGAAGTCATTGTTGCAACCGGATCTGTTGCTAACAGAATTCCCGTTAAGGGCGCTGACAGAGCGATCCAGGCTGTTGATTTCCTTCTTGGCAAAGAATCTGTCGGTCAGAACGTTACGATC
Source organism: uncultured Clostridia bacterium (assembly GCA_937892865.1). Classification (GTDB taxonomy): domain Bacteria; phylum Bacillota; class Clostridia; order Oscillospirales; family Oscillospiraceae; genus Faecousia. Next base: position 32,993 of record CALBJG010000026.1, on the reverse strand, counting down.
ATTGGCGGCGGTCTGACGGGCTGTGAGATTGCTTATGAACTGTATCTCCAGGGCAAGAATTCGACCATAGTTGAAATGCAGGATGATCTGATCACAACAAAGGGCATCTGCCTTGCAAACACCAGTTTCCTGCGAGATTTCTTTAATGCAAACAAAGTACCCGTGCATCTGGAAACACGCGTTAATGAAATTGGCGATAACAGCGTTTCTGTGACCCACAAAGATGGTTCTACGGAAGAAATCAAAGCCGACAGTGTAATCCTTTCTGTCGGTTACAAGAGCGCACCCATTGCTGAAAAATCAAGCCATGTCCATATTGTTGGCGATGCATCCAAAGTTGGTAACCTGCGTACCGTCATCTGGCAGGCTTGGGATGTTGCAATGAAACTTTGATAAGGAGCGATGAATATATGCAATTAACACCTGAACAGCAAAGTATTCTCGATGGTAACCAGGGTGAAACCTTGGCAAAGGTTATGAAAACCCTTGTTCGCTATGGTGAAGTTTTTGGTGCCACCAAAATGGTACCCGTCACCAGCAAACACAACCATCTTGTTACATCTTTTGGTTTGAAAGCACTTGGTCCGGTTTATTCCATTATGGATCAGTTGATTGAAGCCGGCGCAATTTCCAAGCAGACTTTCTCTGTAGACCCCAGACCTCTGGATAAAAATGTACCCAGTAATTTCCTGCTTGACTTCATTTTCAAGAATTTTATGTACTCAAAGCAGGATTTTTATGAAAAACAGTTAAATAAGATGGGTCTTATGGATCAGGATGCATTTTCTTGCACCTGTTACATGGACGAAATGGGTAATAAGCCCCAAAAAGGTGATGTTCTCAGTTGGGCAGAATCCTCTGCAGTTGTTTACGCAAACTCTGTACTTGGCGCACGTTGTAATCGCAATTCCGGTATCATTGACCTGATGGGCAGTGTCGTTGGTTATGTTCCCTACTTCGGACTGCTGACAGATGAAGGCCGTAAAGCGACCTGGGTCGTTGAAGTCAAGACCACAAAGAAGCCTGAAGCACAACTCCTGGGTTCAGCCATCGGTATGAAGGTTATGGAATCTGTGCCTTATGTCAAGGGACTTGATAAGTGGCTTGGAACGGAATTGACAGATGATGTATGCACCTATCTGAAGGATTTCGGTGCTGCAACCGCATCTAACGGTGCTGTCGGTCTGTATCACATTGACAAGTTAACACCTGAGGCAGATGAGATGGGTGAAAATCTTATCTCAGAAAATGCGCAAGTGTATGTGATCGACGATGCGGAACTGCAAAGAGTTTACGACAGTTATCCCGTAATGTGGAAAAAGGAAGATGCCAATCCGAAACTGTGCTTTATGGGCTGTCCCCATATGAGTTTGCAGCAGTTGAAGGACTGGACAGATAGAGTTGAATCAGGACTAAAAGCTGCTGGTAAGACTAAAGTCTGTGTTCCCACTGTATTTACGGCTTCCACCGCTGTTTTGAAGGCTTTTGAGGAAACACCTTATGCAGCGAGATTAAAAGCAACCGGTGTAATTACATCTTACATTTGCCCGCTGATGTATATGAATAATCCCCTTGCTGGCAAGATGCCGGTAATTACCTCTTCCAACAAACTGCGTACCTACACAACAGCGCGTTATTACACAGATGACGAGATCCTTGCGCAGATCACGAAAGGAGGCAAGGGATATGAAAGAATTTAAAGGTCGCGTAATTGCCGCCGGCTCTGTAACCGCAGAAGCTGTTGTATCCCACGGTGGCCTTAATACCCTTGCCTCTTTCCAAAAAGCACTTCAATTCGGTGATAAGAAAGCAACATGTGGTGATCAAAACAATCCTGATCTGTTCGGTAAACAAATGGCCGGAAAGGCGCTGTGCCTGCCCCAAACAATTGGGTCTACAACCGGTGGTTTGGTTCTCTATTGCGCTTGCTCCATGCACCGTCAGCCGGCATGTATGCTGTTTTCACAGCCAATTGACTCCCTTGCAGCAGCAGGTGCCGTGCTTGCTGATGTCTGGTTGGATGATGTGAGTATGCCAGTAATCGATTGCCTCGGCGAAGAATTTCTTGACTATGTTAAGGACGGAATGAAGATTACAGTTGGTGATGACGGTACTGTCATCGTGGAATAACCATATTAAAAGTAAACGGTCTGCCGAGTAATCGGCAGACCGTTTTATTTATGAATATTTCAGACAATGATACTTTCTCCAAGTTGCGGAATAAGTACTTTGATATTGGATTCATTCGAAATTACGGATTCCACAGCATTCCAAATAGAAAACGGATCTTCATTTCGTTCCGGCATATGTATAAGAATTACCGTTTTTGCACCCATCGCTTTTGTAAGTTTCCACGCAGACTCAGTAGCAGCGTAGGCAAATGGCGCAATGAGAACGTCCGGTTTTTGATATAAGGTGTCATGATGCCACTGTAAGGGTGATGCATCGCCGACAAACCACATGCAATGGCTACCGCTGATAATATAACTGTAATGCGCGACCTCCCCTGCTTTCCCAATATGACGGCTTTCAACCGGTTTGATTGTAATCGTTCCGATTCTATATAAAGACGAATCATGTTCAGGGAAATGACCCGGTCCAATAATGACCCCGTTTGCAGATGCTAAATAGGCATCTGCAAAAGCGGGGTCATAATGGTCTTCATGGGTGTGGGTAAAGACGAGCGCATCGGGAGCCTCTGATAAGAGAGAGTCTTTTATATCCGGTGGTGTAGCCAGATAAGGTCCAACTTTCTGGCTCACACCATCCAATAAAATCGAGACTCCGTCCAGTTTCAGCAAGACTCCTGCATTCGCTGTTCGCCTTATTTCCACGGATTAAACACCTAATTTACCACGACGGATCAGTTCTGCCTCATCGCATACATTGGATTCAGCGGTATAACCGTCCAGAGGAACGAGTTTTTCGTGAATGGAATCCAAAATCCAACTTGCCTGCGGGAAGAAGAACTCATCGAACTCAAAGGGAGGTGTGATCCAGTTCTTTGCGCCTACAACAACGGGAGGTGCATCCAGATCATCGAAGCACTGTTCCGTGATGGTCTTGGCAACATCGTTCAGGAAAGAACCTCTTGCGCATGCATCGGATACCAAAACGACCTTACCGGTCTTGCGAACAGACTCGAAGATTTTAGTATAATCCAGAGGCACCAAAGAGTGGATATTGATAATATCTGCCTCCATGCCGTACTTTTCGCTCAAAGTCTTCGCAGCATCCACAGCGCGGTACAGAGCAGCGCCAATGGTAAGAATGGTAATATCCTTACCGTCGCGAACCTTATTGGTATCGCCGATCTCGATTTCGTAACGCTCTGCAGGTACGCCACCTTCGTGGAACTGTTCACCGACATCGTAGATTCTCTGACTTTCGAAGAACACAACGGGGTCTGTACCCTTCAGCGCGGTCTCCATCAAGCCCTTTGCTTCCCAAGGTGTTGCAGGGAAGCAAACTTTCAAACCGGGAATATGTGCGCAAAGCGCGGTCCAGTCCTGAGAGTGCTGCGCACCGTACTTAGAACCAACAGAAACACGCAGAACCAAGGGCATCTTCAAGATACCGGCGGACATAGCCTGCCACTTGGACATCTGGTTGAAAATTTCATCACCGGCGCAACCGATAAAGTCAGCATACATCAGTTCCACCAACGCGCGGCCACCGGACAACGCATAACCAACTGCTGTACCGACGATAGCGGCCTCAGCCAGGTTAGAGTTGAACAAACGGCTGTGGGGCAATGCATCCATCATGCCGCGGTACACAGCAAATGCGCCGCCCCAGTCACGGCAGTCCTCGCCGTAAGCAACCAAAGTAGGATCCTCATAGAAGCGATCCCAGATAACCTCGGACAGACCGTCACGCAGGTTATACAGTTTCATCTTGGAAACGGGTTTGCCATCAGCGCCGATCGGGCTACGCTCTTTGGACTTGATCTTCTTATAGCCTTCCGCTTCCTCTTTGGGAACAGTAAACTCGGGTTCACGATCATCCAATTTCTCAATCTTCTGGTTGGAGAACATCAAACGCTCAACAACAGCAGGATCTTTCTTGAAATCACAGTAGGGGCTGAACTCTGGATCAGCAGCGTACTTGCAGATCATAGTCATACGCTCGGATGTTTCTTTCAAGATTGCATCGATCTCTTCTTGAGTGGTGACACCGGCTTCGATCAACTTTGCAGGATATGTGATGATCGGGTCAACTTCCTTCCAGGCATCGATTTCTTCCTTGGTACGGTATGCATTCTGGTCGGATACGGAGTGACCGGAGAAACGATATGTCAGCGTCTCCATCATAACAGGGCCTTGACCGTTGCGGAGCAACTCCAGTTTCCGCTCCATTGCATCGATCACTGCCAAGGGATTGAAGCCGTCAACAGTTTCTGCATGGAACTGCGTGGGGCTGATACCGGAAGCGATCCGGGACATACAACCCTGACCCATAGTCTCACCACGGGTCTGGTCGCCCATACCGTAGGAGTTATTAAAGGTATTGTACAAGATCGGCATACCGTCGTTGTGGGATTCCCAAATAGTCTTGTACTGATCCATAGCAGCAAAGTTCATTGCTTCCCAAACAGGACCGCGGGACATAGATGCGTCACCGATGTTACATACACAGATGCCCTTTTTATTGTTCAGTTTCTTATACAGAGCAGAACCGGTAGAAATGGTAGCAGAACCGCCAACGATTGCGTTGTTGGGATAGATACCGAAGGGCAGGAAGAATGCGTGCATAGAGCCGCCCATACCCATATGGAAACCGGATTCACGGGCGAAAATCTCAGCAAGCGTACCGTAAAGAATGAAGCGAATAGCCAATTCCTTGGTATCCTTTGTTTCACCTAACTTCTTTGTTGCATTCAGGCACTTGCCATCCAGGAAGCCTTCCATAACGGACATCAACTGATCATCGCTCATCTTATTGATGGTAGACAGCGCCTTTGCGAGGATTTCAGAGTGGCTACGGTGAGAACCAAATGCAAAGTCATTCTCATCCAGTAAATAAGCCTGACCAACACAAGCAGATTCCTGACCGGTGGACAAATGAGCGGGGCCAGGATATGTATGGTCAACACCATTATAAGAGCCCTGAGTCTTAATCAGGTTCAGCATCGTTTCAAATTCACGCAGGATGGTCATATCTCTAAAAATACGAACCAAATCTTCCTTTGTGAACTTACCGGAGTCCAGTTCTTCCTGAATTGTTTTGTTGTATTGGTTCACGGGAATGTCGTTAAATGTAACCTTACCCGGTGCACGGACCTCATTGGGATCCACAAATAAATTCTTAGGCATATACCGTTCCCCCTTTCTTACTTAGCAAGCAGTGTGGTAAAGTTCTCCAGATTGTGACACAGTTCCTTTTGGAACTTAGCAGCAGGAGTACCATCCACAGCGCGATGATCGTAGGTCAGAGACAAGCCCATTGCAGGATATATCTGAATAGAACCGTCTGCTCCCTTGCGAACGCGGTCAATTGTTCCGCAGACACCGAGGATACCGGTCTGGGGAGGATTGATAACAGGTGTAAAGGATTCAACACCCATATTTCCCAGGTTAGAAACAGTAAAACTACCACCGGACAGTTTATCAGGATTGATTGCACCGTCACGGCATTCGGCGGCCAAGGCTTTAACTGCTTTTGAAATTTCAAGCAGGCTCATTTGGTCAGCGCCAAAAATAGTGGGAACCATCAAACCACGGGGGGTGTCCACTGCAACACCCAGGTTTACATGCTTGAACAGACGGATAGAATTATCATCCAGCATATTGGCATTCAAATCCGGATGATTCAGCAGTGTACGGGAAACAGCGTAAAGAACGATATCGCCCAGTGTAATGCCAGCGTACTCATCTCCTGCTGCCTTAAGCATCTTACGATAAGCAAGGATGTTTGTTGCATCGAAGGAAGTATTGTGTGTTAACTGAGCCATTGTGGACAGAGATGTATGCATGGACTTGCTGATCGCACGACGAATACCGCTAAACTTAACATCTTCATATTCAGGACCGTCGGCAACAACAATCTTGGTTGATGTAGCGGGAGCGCCATTCTGAACCAGTTTCATAACATCGCGTTCAATAATACGGCCGTTAGGACCGGTGCCGGCAGCCATAGCTGCATCAACACCGTATGCCTTAGCCAGTTTTGCAGCCCTGGGAGAAACGGGAGCGCCGGGCTTCACTTCAACAGCAGCGGGTGCTGCAGTTTCAACGACAGCGGCAGGCGCAGCCTCTTCGACAACCACAGGCGCTGCGCCGGGCTTCAGACAATCAGTCGGTTCACCATGAGGACCAACAGCGCAGACGTTTTCCATGCAGGGAACTTCATCGCCCTCTTCAAAGAAAATGGCCAACAACTCACCTTCAGCGGTAGATTCACACTCAAAGGATGCCTTATCTGTTTCATAAGTAAACAGAATATCGCCAATCTTGACCTGATCTCCAATTTGCTTCAGCCACTCGCCGATGATGCAACTTTCAACTGTAATGCCGGCCTTGGGCATAATAACAGCGGAAGCCTTTGTGTTGCATGCAACAGCAGCCGGTGCTGCGGCAGATGCAGCAGTTGCTGCAGGAGCAGATTCGGCAGGTGCAGCGCTACCTCCTTTCAAAGCAGAGACATCTTCGCCTGCTTTGCCAATTGCACAAACATTAACCAGGCAAGGAACCTCATCGCCTTCTTCAAAGAAGATCTCAAGAAGTTCACCCTCTGCTGTGGATTCGCACTCAAAAGAAGCCTTATCCGTTTCGTAAGTAAACAGAATATCGCCAATCTTGATCTGATCGCCGACATTCTTGAGCCACTGTCCGATAATACAACTTTCAACTGTAATACCGGCCTTTGGCATAATGACTGCATTTGCCATTATTTTACCTCCTTATAAATTGTTATAGCATGTTAATTATAACTTATTGTAACACGTTAAGTCAATACTTATTTTATAAATAATAGCAGGTTGCCGAAGAAATCGGCAACCTGCGAATATTACAGATATTTCAAATTTGATGCTTCTGCAGCATCTAAAAATCTTTCAGGAAGCGGTTCATCAAAAATCAGATAATCGACATCATCAAAATCCGCAAATGTATATGGCATTAGGCACCGAAGTTTCTCTTTACCGCACATCAAAACACTTGTGCGCGCTTTCTGAATCACTTTTCGTTTAACTAACATATCGTTTTCTGTTCCGCAAGTAAAACCAGCCTCTATACTACAACCGGAAACACCAATAAACGCCATATCGATATTGATCTTATCCAGCATCTCCAGTGTATTCTGACCGGATACTGCCAGGTTTTTACGATTTAATGTGCCGCAACAAAGTGTTACAGTAGGATTCTGCAATCGGCACAATTCTATAGCAATATTGGGACCGGTGGTAAAAACATTAATGTTAATATCAGGCATAATGCGCGCCAACGCCAGATTGGTCGTGCTCGCATCCAAGAATACAGACGTATGGGGTTGGATCAAACGCAAGGCTTTTTGAGCAATGATCTCCTTCCCTGCATTGTTTGCGTTCATACGGACGGTAAATTCAAGATCGCCTTTATGTCTGACGGACTTTGCGCCGCCACGGAATTTTACAACAGCGCCTGCGCTCTCCAGCGCATCCAAATCTCTGTGGATCGTCATTAATGACACGTTTGGAAACAGCGTCTGCAATTCACGAATGGAAACTACATTCTGTTTTTCAATGTAGTCCTTCATATTCTCTTGCCGGATATTATACATAACCTGCCTCCTATGTTATAATCTTAATCATTTAACATATTTATAACATAATATAACAACAATTGTCAATGATTTTTTAAAAGAAATATTGACTGGATTTTTCAACTGGGATATAATATCAAAAACAGTAGGAGGTGCAGTATGGTTTCCAGATTGAAAATCATCGAAAGCAAACATTTAGATCCGTACTGGAATCTCGCATTGGAAGAAGAACTTTTGCATTCCGTTGCAAGCGACGAATGCATCTTGTATCTTTGGCAAAATCGAAATACTGTTGTCATCGGAAGAAACCAAAACCCATGGGTTGAGTGCCGAACAGAACTTTTGAATGAAGAAAATGCCAATCTCGCCCGACGCCTTTCCGGCGGCGGCGCTGTATATCACGATGTAGGTAATTTGAATTTTACTTTCCTTATGTCCCATGAGAACTTTAATATCGAAAGACAACTGCGTGTAATTCAGTCTGCGATCGGGAAATTCGGTGTAACGGTTACATTTTCCGGCAGAAATGATCTGCTTGTGGCAGATAAGAAATTTTCCGGAAATGCATTTTATCACACTTCCGGAAAATCCTATCATCATGGAACGATTTTGATTGACACAGATTCGGATAAACTTTCCAGATATCTTTCCCCTTCAAAAGCAAAATTACAGGCTAAAGGTGTTTCCTCTGTGCGTTCAAGAATTATCAATTTGTCTGAAATCATTCCGGAAATCACAATCGAAAATGCAAAAGAAAACCTAATTGAGGCATTCTCCGATATCTATGATGCGCCGGTAAGTAAATATGATTTAACAACTGATCAATTATTGCGGATCGAAGAATCCCAGAAAAAATTCAGCAGTTGGGATTGGATCTACGGCGCGCCTCTCCCCTTTTCCTTCACTTGTGAGGATCGTTTTTCATGGGGTTCATTTCAATTACTTTTGCAAGTTAATAAAGGCATTATTACAGAAGCAAAAGTATACACCGATGCAATGCAGTGGAAAATCGCTTCAGAAATCGAGAATTGTCTGAGTGGAATAGATTTTTCCGTTCCAAGCATAACTGACGCAATTATAAAATGCGCTCTGGAACCGGCAGAAATTTCGGAAGATATTTGTACGCTAATTGGAAATCAAAACATATAAAAAACGCTTATATGGCTTTTGTGCCATATAAGCGTTTTTTGTCAAATCTCGATCTGGGCGATGACACTCTTCAACTTATCTGCGCTTTTATGAAGTTTTTCGATTTCCTCATCTGTAAGTTTATTGAGGATTTTGCCGCGCACACCGGACTTATCCACCAGAGAAAGAACGGAAAGGCAAACATCATCAACACCGTATTCACCGTGCATCATCGTCGATATGGTCAACGCAGTTCCTGCACCGGCAAAAATACATTTGCAAATATGGCAAACAGACATAGCAACCGCATAGAAAGTTGCGCCTTTATTCTCAATGATCATTGCGCCGGACTTTTTAACAAATTCTTCTACTTCATCATAATCCTTGTTCCAGTGGATCAGATCCCGGTCAGGAGAACTGTCTTTATACACATCCACATGGTTATTTGCAATATGCACAAGAGACCAGGGAACAAACTGGCTGTCTCCATGTTCACCGTAAACATGCGCATGCACATTTTTGGGGCTGATATGAAAACGCTTAGCCAGTTCAGACTGAAGTCGACTGGTATCTAAAATCGTTCCGGAACCGATGATCTGACGCTCCGGCAGACCGGATATCTTTGTGAAAACATAAGTCAGAACATCCACTGGGTTAGACACAATAACATAAACCGCATTCGGCGCGTACTTAACTACATTCGCTGCCACATCTTTTAAAATAGCGACATTCGTCTTTGCCAGATCAAGACGAGTCATACCCGGTTTTCTGGCAATGCCGCAAGTGATAACTACAATATCAGAACCCTCTGCATCCTCATAATCGCCGGGTCTTACAATAGCAGGAGAATGGAACGGAGCGCCTTGATAAATATCCAACGCCTCGCCTATTGCCTTATTCTTATTGATATCGACAAGTACAATTTCGGAAGCAACGCCTTGTATCATTAAATCATTTGCTACAGTTGCTCCAACACTGCCGGCACCGATTACTGTGATTTTACTCATAGTCATTCACTCCTTTTTAAATTGATGGATTTCGTCCATCTTTTATCGATATTATTATACTTATATTTTATTCATTCGTCAATGGCTACTTTCAAGATTTGTAAAAGGCAACGAAAACAATAACGTTCTCGTTGCCTTATTTATTGATTTTTCCACCAAAAGAAAACATCTGTCGAGACTGCGTATACAGTTATCGCGCAAACAGTTATATTATGCACACATCAATATTTGCATAAGCATTTCAACGCATTTTTCCATGTCCTCAACAGCAATATACTCAAATCGGCCATGGAAATTATAACCACCCGTGCACAAGTTCGGACATGGTAAGCCCATATAAGACAACCTCGCTCCGTCGGTGCCGCCGCGAATCGGTACGATTTTCGGTTGAATACCGATTCTTTTCATCAGTTCAACTACTCTGTCAACAATATGCATACAAGGTTCAATCTTTTCGCGCATATTGTAATAACTGTCTTTTAATATCAGTTCAACAGTACCTTTGCCATATTTTTCATTGATTTTGTCTGCCGCATATTGCATTACGCGCTTCTTTGTTTCAAATTCGCGCATATCATGATCACGAACAATATATCGCAGAACGGATTTTTCAACGGAACCTTCTATATCGGTAAGGTGAATGAACCCTTCGTAACCGCTGGTCTTTTCAGGTTTTTGCTCCGAAGGCAATAGATTTTGATATTCCATCGCAATATATTGCGAATTAACCATTTTGTCTTTTGCAGCGCCGGGATGAATGTTTAATCCGTGGAAAATAACTGTAGCAGACGCGGCATTAAAATTCTCATATTCAATTTCGCCAAGAGCGCCACCATCTACAGTATATGCATATTCAGCTCCAAAGGCTTCAACATCAAACAGGTCTGCTCCCCTGCCGATTTCTTCATCCGGTGTAAATGCGATTTTAAGCGTCGCATGCCGGACATCGGAATTTAAAAGAATCTCAGCTGCGCTTAATATTTCTGCAATACCGGCCTTATTGTCTGCGCCTAACAAAGTTGTTCCATCCGTTACGATCAGATGTTTACTAAGATGGTCATTCAAGCTTTGATATTCAGATGGTCGCAGATATATCTGCTTTTCGGGATTCAACAGAATATCTTCTCCACTGTATGCAACAACGGACGGTTTTACATTCTCACCGCTGATATCCGGAGAAGTATCCATGTGGGCGATCAAACCGATCGCAGGAAGATCAGGATCACCCGGTACAGTACCGTAAATATATCCATTTTCATCAATGTGCGCATCTTTAATACCAATACATAACATTTGGTCCACAAGATACTCACCAAAACGACGCTGTTTTTCTGTAGATGGACAGGTTTCCGAAAATTCATCGGATTGGGTATCAAATTTTACATATTCCAAAAAACGATCAGTAACAGAAATCATACATCCTCCAAAATTATGAGGCGGAGATAACTCCGCCTCAATGTTATTATTTCGCAGCGTTGACCAGTTCAGCAGTATCCTGAGCGATCATCAGTTCCTCATTGGTGGGAACAACCCAAACCTGAACCTTGGAATCGTCAGCGGAAATCAGCATTTCCTTACCGCGCTTTGCGTTCTTCTCGGGATCCAGTTTCACGCCCATAAATGCAAGATACTCACATACTGCAGCGCGAACTGCACAGTCATTCTCACCAACACCGGCAGTGAATGTCAGAACATCGATACCGTTCAAAGCAGCGGCATATGCGCCAACATACTTTGCAACTTCATAACAGAACTTATCACGAGCAAGTGCGCAAGCCTCATTACCATTTTTGGAGCCATCTTCCAAATCACGGAAGTCAGAAGAAACACCGGAAATAGCAAGCATACCGGACTTCTTGTTCAGCATATTCAGGCACTCATCTACGCTCATGCCGTACTTGTTGCAAATGAACTGCACAACGGCCGGATCGATATCGCCGGAACGGGTGCCCATGGGAACACCAGCCAAAGGCGTGAGGCCCATGGTAGTATCCTGGCACTTACCATCCTTAATGGCGGACATAGAAGAGCCATTGCCAAGGTGGCAGTTGACCATCTTGAACTCCTTTTTACCGACCAATTCAGCAGTACGGCGAGCAACATACTTGTGGCTGGTACCGTGGAAACCGTAACGACGGATGGAGTCATTTTCATAGTACTCTGTGGGAATTGCATAGCGATATGCCTTGGGAGGCATTGTCATATGGAATGCTGTATCGAAGACAGCAACCTGGGGAGTCTTGGGCATAACAGCCTGGCAAGCCTCAATACCCATCAGGTTTGCAGGGTTGTGCAAGGGTCCAAGAGGAATGCACTTCTTAATAGCCTTAATAACTTCGTCATTGATAATGCAGGAATCAAAGAATTCCATACCGCCGTGCAGAACGCGATGACCGACAGCATCGATTTCCTCAACACTCTTGATGACACCGTCGACGGGATCAACAAGGATGTCCAAAGTAGCGGCAATTGCCTCGGAGTGAGTGGGCATAGGAATGTCCTTAACGACTTTGTTCTCGCCGACCTTGTGATTCAGGCGGCCGTCGATGCCAATGCGTTCGCACAAGCCCTTGGCAGATACTTCGCCGGTTTCAGGATTCATCAGCTGATACTTCAGGCTGGAACTGCCGGCATTGATAATCAAAACATTCATTGGATTCTTCCTCCTAAAAAAATATTTCCTTTTTTCATATATTATGATAATATGAACATACCAAATGGTATTGTATACCAAATTTTACTTTTTCTCAACCCCTTATGAAAAAATTTTTACGGAAGGTGTGTATTTTTTGAATATCACCGGCATTATTTGTGAATATAACCCCTTCCATAAGGGGCACAAAAAGCAATTTGATATCATTCGTAACAGATTAGGTCAGGATACAGTTATTATCTGTCTAATGAGCGGAAACTATGTGCAACGTGGTGAACCAGCCGTTTTTGATAAGATGACGCGTGCAAAATCTGCGGTTTTAAGCGGTGCTGACCTTGTTCTTGAATTACCTGTTACTGCTTCATTGTCTTCAGCAGAAGGTTTTGCTTCTGTTGGCGTATCCATACTCTCCCCCATTTGCGACTATCTTTGCTTCGGTACGGAGAGCAATGATCTGGAATCCTATTTGGAAGTCGCACGCACCTTGTTATCCAGTGAATATGTGTATTTGCTGAAAGAATCCCTGGCAACCGGCATTTCCTTTCCTGCCGCTCGTCAGAGCGCTTTACAGCAACTTGGGTGCAATATAAATATACTGACCGCTCCGAATGATATACTGGCGATCGAATATTGCAAAGCCATTTTGAAACAAAACAGCATTATGAAGCCAATGCCTATCCAAAGAGAAGGCAATTATCATAATATAGAAGCCGACAAGGATAACCCCTCCGCCACATCCATACGCAGATTGATCGAAAGCGGAACGGATTACTCTGAATTTACAACAACCGAGGCGTTTGATCTTTTCAAAAACGCATCCATACACACCATAAATGCAGGTGAACGAGCAATTCTTGCAAAACTACGCAGTATGAATGAAGTTGAATTTCAGGCTCTTCCCTTTGGTTCTGAAGGACTTTGGCGAAAATTGATGCACTCAGTTCACCAGGAATCCACTTTAGAAAACATCATTACAGCAACCAAATCTAAACGCTACACCCGAACTCGTATAAACAGAATGATTATGTGCGCATATCTCGGCATCACAGACGAAATAATGAATCAGAATGCGCCTTTTGTGCGTATATTGGCATTTAACGATACGGGTCGCGCGGTTTTAAATAAAACACGCGAAGATGTTTCGTTTATCAACATTGGTGAACGCATTGATTCACCTTGGCAACAAATAGAAGAGAAAAGCAGTGATCTTTACGATTTGTTTTCACAGGAAGATCTCGGCACTCCTGGTAATGCAAATCGCCTAAGAGTGTTCTACCATAAGGAGCATTTAAATGGATGATGTTATTGCATTTATTATTGAATTGGTTTTTGATATCGGTTCCGAAGTCGCGTCTGATAAAAAAGCGCCTAAATGGATTCGATATCCATTGATTATTCTGGTGCTTATATTCTATGCCGCAGTAACAATTGGTCTTCTGATATGTGGATTTATATTTATAGAAGAGAACACAATTCTTTCTCTGATTATAATAGGTGTTGCAATATTGTTCATCATTGGTGGCGCCCGCACATTCCACAAGAAATATCAACGAAAGAAAAACGATCAAATCGAACCGTATGTATAACGAAAGAACGGCTCTTAAAAGAGCCGTTCTTTTTGCTGTATTTACTTTCTTTCTGCTACACTCTTGCGGATCAGGGCGCGTTTTAAGCGGGCTTCAGCAAGTTGAAGTTCTGCATCTGTTGCATTTTTATCTGCGATCACAGTCTTTGCACGGCTTTCAGAGGCCTTTGCCCGATCAACATCAATTTGATCAGACCACTCAAAAGTTGTTGGTACCAGTGTCACATTGTTGTTGACAACGGAAACCATGCCACCAATACAAGCCGCAGCGCGGCGTTGTCCATCTGAAACAACTATAGCCTGCCCCATTCCCATAGGTGCAACACAATTGATATGTCCGGCAAGAATGCCGATATCGCCCGATGTAGTACGGACGATCAACTCTTCTGCGATACCATCAAAATGAACACCATCAGGCGTGACGATTTTTAAAGGAAATGTGTTCATTTCTGATCACCCTTCCATTTTTCTACAACATCGTCAATAGAGCCTGCGTATAGGAAATAGGATTCAGGAATCTGGTCGTGCAAACCTTCAATGATCTCTTTAAAACTGCGGATCGTTTCTTTCAACGGAACATACTTACCCTGATATCCGGTAAATTGTTCTGCAACATGGAAGGGTTGAGAAAGGAAACGCTGAACTTTACGGGCGCGGTTGACAATGATCTTGTCTTCCTCACTCAGTTCATCCATACCCATAATGGCAATAATGTCCTGTAGTTCTTTATACCGTTGCAGAATACTCTGAACTGCCCGTGCAGTCTCATAATGTTCCTTGCCCACTGTTTCAGGAGAAAGAATTCTGGATGTGGAATCCAAAGGATCAACAGCAGGATAAATACCCAAAGATGCAATGCCGCGATCCAAAACCGTAGTAGCATCCAAGTGTGCAAAAGTAGTGGCAGGAGCAGGGTCAGTCAAGTCGTCCGCGGGCACATAAACTGCCTGCACAGAAGTGATGGAACCATCCTTCGTAGAAGTGATACGCTCCTGCAAGGCGCCCATTTCAGTTGCCAGTGTCGGCTGATAGCCAACTGCAGAGGGCATACGGCCGAGAAGCGCAGAAACTTCAGAGCCAGCCTGCGTGAAACGGAAAATATTATCGATAAACAAAAGCACGTCCTGATGCTTTACATCGCGGAAATACTCAGCCATTGTAAGGCCGGACAAGCCAACACGCATACGGGCTCCGGGGGGTTCGTTCATTTGTCCGAAGACCATCGCAGTCTTATTGATAACGCCGGATTCCGTCATTTCGTTATAGAGGTCATTACCCTCACGGGTACGCTCACCAACACCGGTAAAAACAGAATAGCCGTTGTGTGCGGTGGCGATATTGTAGATAAGTTCCTGGATCAAAACCGTCTTACCAACACCGGCACCGCCAAACAAGCCGATCTTACCGCCTTTTGCGTAGGGGCAGATCAAATCGATAACTTTGATACCTGTTTCCAAGATTTCTGTCGCCGGCTGTTGATCTTCATATGCAGGTGCACTGCGATGGATGGGCCATTTATCGGCGCCCTGTACGTCCTCTTTATTGTCGATAGGCTGACCGAGCAGATTGAACACGCGACCCAAACATTCATCTCCAACAGGGACGCAGATTGCCGCACCGGTATCGATCGCTTCAGCGCCGCGCTGTAATCCGTCGGTTGAACTCATCGCAATACAGCGAACAACATTATCACCAATATGCTGCGCAACCTCTGCAACTATCTTACTGTCGCCGAAAGGAATTTCGATAGCATTCAGCAATTCAGGCAGACAGCCGTCTGCAAAACGAATATCAAGAACGGGACCCACGACCTGGATCACTGTTCCCTTATGATTAGCCATTGGATTCAACTCCTTGCTTAAAACAGACTTATGAGCCTGCGATAATTTCTGTGATTTCCTGGGTAATAGCCGCCTGGCGGGCGCGGTTGAACTTCAAACTCAGATCAGCGATCATATCTTCAGCATTTTGGGTTGCAGAATCCATCGCTGTACGGCGCGCTGCCTGTTCAGCAGCGCGGCTCTCGCACAAAGCGCCATAGACGACACCGCCAAGGTATTCAGGAACGATCGTATCAAAGACCTCAACACTGTCAGGTTCGTAGAGGATATCACTTTCCTTTGCTGTTTGCTTATCCTCAGGATCACGAACAAGCGGAAGCAAACGCAATGAAACCGGATGTTGCGACAACACAGAGACAAAATCCGTATAGGCAATCCGGATCTCATCAAACTCTCCGATTAAATAACGCTTACACAATCCCTTTGCAATAGAGAAGCAATCACCTAAAGACACATTCTCTGCCGCCGCATATGTGGATGTCAAAACCGGAGTCTTATTAGCAGCAAAATAGTCTACTGCCTTTCTGCCGATTGGGAAAACAACAGTATCTTTACCTGCTATTTCGCTCATAACCAGTTTTAATATATTACTGTTATAACCACCGGCAAGGCCACGGTCACCGGCAATGACAATATATGCCGTCTTTTTAATCGGTCTTTGAACCAAATACGAAGAAGAGAAATCCTGGTTTGATGATACGATGTCTTTAATTGTCTGATAAAGTATCTCAAAATATGGTCGGGAATTTTGGACTTGGGTTTGCGCTTTGCGGAGTTTGGATGCAGCAACCATTTCCATGGCCTTTGTAATCTGCTTTGTGGATTCCATACTCCGGATCCGGTTTTTAATTTCTTTCGTAGAAACACCAGCCATGTTGGTCCTCCTTCCTTACTCTGTTACGAGAAATTCACCAAGCAATTCCTTGAGCGCGATCTGAATACTCTCTTCTGTTTCCTTTTCCAGTTTGCCTGTCATACGAATTGCTTCCAGAACACTGCCATAACGATTATCCATGAACTCTTGCATACGCTTTTCAAATTCAGGGATCTTTGCGATGGGGAGATCTTTCAAATAACCGTTTGTAACCGCATAGAGAATACAAACCTGATGCGCAACTTCAACCGGCGCATTATTCTTCTGTTTCAATACGGCAACGATTCGCTCACCCAATGCAAGTCTTGCCTTGGTATCCGCATCTAAATCAGAACCGAATTGTGCAAAACTCTGCAGTTCACGATACTGTGAATACAACAGTTTCAAGGAACCGGCAACTTTCTTCATTGCCTTGATCTGCGCGTCGCCACCAACACGGGAGACAGAAATACCGGGGTTTACTGCAGGCATAACGCCGGCGTTAAACAACTCTGTTTCCAGGAAAATCTGGCCGTCTGTAATTGAAATAACATTGGTGGGGATATAAGCGGAAACATCACCTGCCTGGGTCTCGATAATAGGCAGAGCGGTCAAACTACCGCCACCCAAATCATCAGAAAGTTGCGCAGCGCGCTCCAATAATCTGGAATGGAGGTAGAAAACATCACCGGGATAGGCTTCACGTCCGGGAGGACGGCGAATCAGCAAAGAAATGGCGCGGTATGCAACTGCGTGTTTACTCAGATCATCATAGATCACAAGCACATCCTTGCCCTGATACATAAAATGCTCACCGATAGCGCAACCGGTATAAGGGGCAATGTACTGCATAGGCGCAAGTTCTGATGCGGTAGCAGATACAACAATGGTGTAGTCCATTGCGCCGCCGAGGGTCAAGTTATTCACGATCTGTGCGACCGTGGAGCGCTTCTGACCGATCGCAACATAAATGCAGATAACATCCTTACCCTTTTGGTTCAGAATAGTATCTGTAGCAATCGTAGTTTTGCCGGTCTGCCGGTCACCGATAATCAACTCACGCTGACCGCGGCCAATGGGGATCATCGCATCGATGGCTTTGATACCGGTTTGCAGCGGCACATTCACGTGCTGTCTTTCAATAATGCCGGGGGCAGGACTCTCAATAGGGCGATATGCCTCTGCAGTGATACTTCCCTTGCCGTCAATCGGCTCTCCGAGCGCATTAACAACACGACCGATCAAGCCTGCGCCAACGGGAACAGAAACCACTTTTCCTGTACGCTTAACAGTATCGCCTTCTTTAATGCCGCTATCATTGCCAAGGACGACAACAGAAACGGTATCTTCTTCCAAATTCTGGGCCATACCGTAAGAGCCGTTGGTGAACTCGATCAGTTCGCCGGCCATACAGTTATCCAAACCGGATACACGTGCAATACCATCGCCAACAAGGATAACGACGCCGGTTTCGCTCTGTTCCAGTTTTGCTTCATAATTCTTAATCTGTTCACGAATGATCTTCGTGATTTCTTCAGGTCTTAATTCCATACTGTCCCTGCTTTCTCCATCAGAGTACGGTGTTTTTCAGTAAATTCTGGATCTCATCCAACCGATTGCGCACGGTTCCATCGATCCGCTTACCGTCATAATCAAGGCGGATACCGCCAAGACAATCCGGGTCAAGTTTATTGGTCAATTCAATCGTCTTTCCGGTTAGAGCAGAAAGTTTATGCGTTAGTTTATCCACTTGCTCTTTTGTTAAAAGAACAGCAGAAACCGCCATAACCGGCAAAATGCCATTATCCTCATTATATTGCGCCTTAAATACAGAAACACAATCAGAAAAATGGCGCACATAGCGCTTTTCAGTCAGAATCTTTAAAAAATTCAAAACATAAGGGTGTACTTTTCCCCTAAAACTGTTATCCAAAATCAAGCAACGCTCTTCTTTAGGAAGATTCGGGGAAGATAAAAGCCGCAAAAAGCCCGGCTCTTGAAGGAAAGACTGTTCAAGAACCTGCAATTGTTCGAGAATCACTTTTGTAAGTGCTTCTTCACTAGCCAGGGAATACAACCCCTGGGCGTATACATTTCCAATTTGGGTCATATCTGATCACCCAAATCTTCAATAAATTTATCCACAAGGTTTGCCTGATCGACAGCATTCAATTCACGACCGACAACCTTCCCTGCAACAGCCAGCGCAATAACAGAAATCTCGTCTTTCGCATCGTTGATCGCTTTCTTCTTTTCCATTGCGATATCAACGCTCGCCTTTTCACGGATAGCATCTGCTTCCTGATTAGCCTGACGGATGATCTCCTCTTCCCTGTTTTGACCGCGGGTAACCGCTTCTTTGACTAAGCGCTCACTGGTTTCAGCAGCGATCGCCAGTTTCTGCTTATACTCTGTTTCCAAAGCCTTTGCCTCATTTTTGGCAGAGTCGGCTTCAGCAAAGATATCTTCAATTTCTTTTTGACGATCAGTAATTATTTTCATTACAGGTATAAAAAGAAATTTTCTTACTACAAAGAAGATGGTCAGTGTATTGAGCAGAACAAACAGTGCTGTCCAGAAGTTAACACCTACAAACGCTTCAAAATATCCCACTTCTGTAACTCCTCTCGAAATAATAAAGGAATTGATTACAGCAGGAACATAATCAGCAGCGCAATAACCAGAGAGTAAATACCGGTGGTCTCAGCGATAGCACAACCCATGATCATAGTGCTACGGAGAGTACCTGCAGCCTCGGGCTGGCGAGCCATGCCTTCCAGAGCCTTACCAACGGCATTACCTTCACCGATACCGGGGCCAACTGCACCAATACCCATACACAGACCTGCGCCGATTGCCTTACCAGCAATTGCAATAGCTTGAGCCAATTCCATAATAATTTCCTCCTAAATATAATTATTTTCAAATTTCACTTTCTTTTTGTGTCCCATCCTGTTTGGGCTCGGGTAGAGATCCGGCAATATAAACCATAGTCAGCAAACTGAACACATACGCCTGAACAAAGCCCGAAAACAGATCAAAGTAGCAGGAAAGAACCGCAGGGATACCATACGACAGGACAGGAATTCCCGTTAGAATTCCAAAAACCTGCAAAATACCAAATAAACCAAGGACAGTAGTAATGAGGCCAAAGGTAAGCGCAATTTTCTTGCCATTCCTCTTCCAAATAATGATAAGACCGATACCGAGTACAATCAACACAGCAGATGTAAGCCAGCCACTGGCTGCGATAAGATTTAGAATCGCAGCAGAGGCTGCACTCAGTGCAGCATAAATGATTGTAGTAATCACACCGCCGCCCGCAACATTTCCGAAGTGACGAAAGGCCATAGACAGAGGCTGTGCGATTTCAGAAACAATGTTCATCGGTGTCATGACCACAATAGGCTCCGTAAAGCCCTTCAGCCACCCAAGTAAACCATTGTTTTTAATTTTATTATACCAAATGATCGCAGTAACCATCAAAGCCCACACAATCACACAACTGATATCGGCAGTTGCTGATCTGAGGAAGCCGGTCAAGCCAATAAGTGTTCCGCAAATTGAACTAAGAAAGATCGTGCCAATAAATGGCGTCCAATGCACATTATGCTCTCCCATGGTTTCAACAACCATATTCCGGAGCATCATCACACCCTTCTCCACAAGGACCTGCAAACCATCCGGACGCTTTTTAAGGCGTCTGCCGATATAGATGCTGCTGCAACAAAGAAAAATCGTTACCAACAGAAATGACACAGTCGTTTGTGAAATCGGAATCCCGCCAAAAATCGGAATTTCAAAATACACAAACGCACCGGTTACATTTAATTCCAATTCTGTTACGCTCCTTTCTTCTTAAAAAATTCAGCAACAGTAATAATTGGTCTAACAAACAACAGAGGTAAGACCATGGCGATAACATCAACTACTCCGCTTCTACCGAAGGCAAAAAGAACAACAGCCAACAAAAGCAGACGGATCGGATACGACCCCTTAACTAATTTCTGGCCCGCTGCCACATCGCCATCTGTTGCCCTATCTGAGGCGAGGACAACAAATATTGCCATAAAGAAGAAATTCGCAGTGGCCAATAATGCGCCCACAATACCACCAATCAACACTTTTATGGTAAAAAGGTGCAGCAATGCATATACGCCAAGAATAGCACCGACACAAACAGCCTCTCCAAGCAGAAGTATACCTGTCTGCGTCAAAACGAATTTACGAGATTCCATTCAAAACCTCCGCTGTTAGACATGGTCATTAAAGGAAACGGGAGGATCGCTTTTCTTTTTGCCATTAGTGATGCGATTTAGAGTTTTCAAGGATATACGAAGACCATCCAAGGCACAGATGACGCCGACAACAATCGCAACCCAAACCACCCAGACGCCCAAACCAAACCTGTCACGCAACCAAATTGCTAACAGGATAAATCCGGCAGGCGGCAAAGCAACAGAAAGGCCCAGTTGTGTCAACCAAACAAACAAAGATATATCCTTCATCTTCTCGCTCCCGGTCTTTCCACAAATTTAGGTATTTTATAGTATATCCCAAGTATGTTAAAAATTCAAGACCAAAGTGTTTTATTTTTGGAAAATTATTCTATTCTTTAACATTTCTTAATTTGCGAAAAATGACCATAAAGATCAAATGTTCCTCTTTTCTTTTTTCGGAAAATATTGTAGAATATAAAAAACGTTTTAGGTGGTGAATAATTTGGCTGAGCAAGAAATGGAGATCTTTCAGGGTACGATTAGCGCAATCGTATTTCAGAATTACGAAAACGGATACTCTGTATTGCGTTTAAACGTGCCCGGCAGCCAAGGAATCACTGTCGTCGGCACGATCCCCCTTCCCTGCATTGGTGAAAGATTGATGGTGACCGGCAGATGGAGTAGTCACCCATCATACGGAAAACAATTTGAAGCAGAATTTTTGGAACGGCTGCTTCCTGAAACAGAGTCCGAGATCATTGGTTACTTATCCAGCCGCATCATTAAGGGCATTGGCCCAAAACTTGCTGCTCGTATCGTTGCGCGTTTCGGTAACGAGACTCTGCTGATCATGGATAAAGAACCGTCACGTTTGGCAGAAGTTTCCGGTATTTCGGACGTCAAAGCGCAAGCAATCGGTGATGCTTTTCGCGCGCAGGTAGGCATCCGGCATCTGATGGAGTTTTTCTCCATGCATAATCTTCCTGCTGAATTGTCAGTGAAAACATATAAACTATATGGAAACAGCGCAATAGACCTGCTGTATGACGATCCCTATTTATTGATGGACGATGGCCTGGACGCGCCTTTTGGTGCCGTTGACCGTTTTGCTATTGATCTTGGTGTTGACGGGAACGATCCGAAGCGAATCGAAGCCGGTATTTTATTTGAACTTCGCTATAATCTCAACGCAGGTCACATTTTTTTGCCTAAGGATAAGTTGATTGCAGCAACAACGCAATTACTAACTGTTGATGCGGAAGTCGTAAAAGAGTCTTTGGCGCGTTTGACCACAACCGGACGCCTGGATTCAGATCGATTAGCTAACATAGACATTATCTATCTTCCTAATTTATACTTGGCCGAAACATATTGCGCAAGCCGTCTTTTGCGTGCTTCCGCAAATCGATATCAAGTACCCACAAAATTGGATTCGATCATTCATCAAACCGAAATAGAGCAATCTGTTCAATACTCAAACCAGCAGGAACTTGCCCTTCACCAGGCTGCGAGCAGTGGTTTATTATTGCTCACCGGCGGCCCCGGTACTGGCAAGACCACAATTCTGAAAGGTGTCGTTTCCATATTCAGAAGTATCGGGCTTAAATGCGTTTTGGCTGCGCCAACAGGAAGAGCAGCGAAGCGTTTATCGGAAGTCACCGGAGTTGAAGCATCCACCATCCATCGTCTTTTAGGCGCCGGCATCGATCAGCAAAGCGGAAAACTTATCTTTAACTTCGATGAAAACAACCCCTTAAAAACAGACGCCGTGATCGTAGATGAGATGTCTATGGTCGATATTCAACTACTGTACTCTCTTCTGCAGGCAATACCGGAAAAGGCACGATTGATACTTGTAGGCGACCCCGACCAATTACCTCCAGTAGGTCCTGGATCCCCCTTTAGCGATATTCTCCGCAGCAATATAATGCCTACAGTCCGACTCACTGAAATTTTCCGTCAGGCGCAGGAGAGTTTGATCGTCACAAATGCCCACCGTGTCAATCGGGGCGAACTGCCGATCCTTCGGGATGTAAAACACGATTTCTTCTTCCTGCCTGCGCGTTCTGAGGAGGCTGTCGGACAAATAATCGCCGGTCTGTGTACGCAGCGTTTGCCCCAAAATATGGGCATACCCACTGAACAGATCCAAGTGCTCTCCCCTACAAAGCGTGGTGCCGCCGGTACTGTCAGTTTGAATCTGCTGTTACAATCTCAAATCAATCCCCCTGACAGCGCTAAAAAGCAAAAACAGTACGGAGATTACGCTTTTCGAACAGGCGATCGTGTTATGCAAATACGAAACAATTACGATATTATGTGGAAAAGTATCGATAGCACTACTGTCGGAACCGGTATTTTTAACGGTGATGTCGGTACGATCACAGATATCAACCACGACATGGAACAAGTTACCGTTTTGTTTGACGACAAAATTGTTGACTATGACTTTACACAACTAAACGAGTTGGAACCTGCATTTGCGATGACCGTTCACAAAAGCCAGGGCAGCGAATATAGGGCTGTTGTTTTATCAGCATGGAACAGTTCGGGATACTTGTTAAACAGAAGCATTCTCTATACTGCGATCACCCGGGCAAAAGAACTTCTCATTATTGTTGGCAGAGAAGATACGATCGCAGCAATGACAAATAATGCGAGGACCGGTCGGAGATATACCGGTTTAAAACTCCGTTTGCAGAATTTAGGTAAAGAATTATGATCCATTGGCTTATCAATTTGTTTTTTCCACCCAAATGCGTTCTTTGTCGAAATATCCTTCTGGATAACGAAACGGACTTCTGTAATCATTGCCGCATACACGGTCCAGAATTTACAAAAGCAAAATCTTCCATTTCTTTTGTTGCAGGATGGACAACTGTGTGGTATTATACTGATGATGTGAGAAAAAGCATTCTACGATACAAGTTTGGCAACAAGCGATACTATTCAGCCGCTTACGGCAGGGCGCTGGGAATGAAAATCATTGAAGATCTGCCTGCGGACATCGATTTTGTGACCTGGGTACCCGTAAGTTTTCAACGTAAACTTAAAAGAGGCTATGACCAAGTAGAACTTTTAGCATCTGTAATATCGAAAGAAATCCCAATTCAAATGAAATCGACTCTGAAGAAGATTCGTAACACCCGTCCACAATCTTCAATTAACGATGAGTCACAACGAAAAGCAAATGTTTTAGGCGCATACAAAGTAATAGATGCTGAATTTGTGAATGGCAAACGGATCTTATTACTGGATGATGTGCTTACCACCGGAGCAACAGTCAGTGAATGTGCAAAGACACTTATGGTCGCAGGCGCAAAGGAAGTTTATTTTGCTTCTGTTGCTGCCGCTGCTCATAATAAGAAATAATTGTAGGTGAACAATATGCAACTGTTTTCAAATGATATTGGTATCGATTTAGGTACCTCCAATGTTTTGATCTATGTTGATAAAAACGGCATTATGGTCCGGGAACCCTCTGTGGTTGCTGTGGATAAAAACTCTGGAAAAGTTCTGCAGATCGGTGCAGCTGCAAAGAATATGTTGGGACGTACCCCAGGTAATGTAGTTGCTATGCATCCGTTAAAAGACGGCGTTGTTTCCGATTATGAAATGACGGTTAAAATGTTGCAGATTCTTTTTAAGTCTGTGTCCAAATCTTCCTTATTCACACCTAAGCCCAGAGCGATCATCAGTGTTCCCAGCGGCATTACTGAAGTGGAAGAACGAACAGTTATCAACGCTGCCATTGAGGCCGGTGCCCGGCGTGTTTACCTGATTGAAGAGCCACTTGCTGCAGCCATCGGCGCAAATTTGGATATCAGTGGTCCCAACGGTCATTTGATCATTGATATCGGCGGCGGCACAACCGATATTGCCGTGCTCTCTATGAACGCTGTTGCAAACTCCACTTCTATCAGAACTGCAGGCATTGCTTTTGATGAAGCCATCATTCGTGGCATTCGCAAAAAATATGATATGGTCATCGGCCAAGTTACTGCAGAAGATATTAAGATCCAAATCGGTTGCGTTTATCCCAGAGATGAAGATATCAGCATGGTCGTTAAAGGCCGTGATGCCAAAAACGGAACACCCAGAGAGCAGATCATTCATTCTTCTGAAATTTGCAGTTTCCTGATGCGTCCGGTTAAACACATTGCCGAAGAACTCCAATCTATACTGACAGATACATCTCCGGAACTGGTATCAGACATTGCCGATAACGGTATTACCTTAACCGGTGGCGGTAGTCAGATCTTCGGCATGGACAAACTATTGACTGAAAGCACCGGAATCCTTTGCAGGCTCGCTGACGATGCAGATTCCTGTGTCGCATATGGTTGCGGCAAAAGTTTAAACTGGATCAATACTATGAACGAAGGCCCAATCAACATCGCAAGAAATCGATTAATGCGTCTATAAACAAAAAACCGCCTTAATAAAGGCGGTTTTTGTTTATAGATATGATTTCCCGGAAAATATATACTCCTTTTCAGTTTCAGAAATATTCGCAGTTTCCAGTTGAAATACAGACGCATATGGCTCAAGCATCGGCGCGCCGGATCCATAAATAATATGTTCTTTCAGGAAGTCTTTGGATATTGCGCTCTCTGCAGGATTTGATCCATCCTTAAAACCGGATGTATCGGCATATAAATTCTGCCAACAGACATTCCGTTCATTCAGGTGTTCCAATTCATTCAGCCGAATATGGTTCAGCAGAATTTTCGTGTCCTTGTGTGCATTTACAAAATCAGCAAGTTCTTCCATAGGAATATTGCGCGGAGAATGCATCCAGGTAGTACGGTCATCCTGCATGCGCAGTGTAATCATAAAGTACAGATCGTACTGCTCTATTTCATTTATGACCTCGTTCAGTACACTGTCATTCAAAGAATACCCGTGAAAACCGGGCATTAGGCGAACTCCTTTAATACGAAGTTTTTTGACGCATCTATGTAAGTCGTCACGCCACGCCGGCAACATTGGGTTCAGGATCATAACATGGTGATATTCCGTTCCGCGTATTTTTTCAGACAACAGTTCTTCCGCCTCGTAAGGGTCTTGATAAAAGATAGCCTCAAGGGCAGATATAAATCCGCCTGAAACACCACACTTTTTATGTAGCATCAGCAAATCATCAATCGTATTTTCCCTCACACGGAAAAACGGCCAATTTCCGACAAAACAATTGCCGTCAAATCGTTTCATATCCATACTCCTTATATCCGGAAATTTCTATCAAGAATCCTTCTTGCATTTTCGCTGAAAATCATCTCTTTTTGCGCATCTGTAATATCCGCAGCAAGCACCTGCGCAATATTGGAAGCAAATGCATTGTCCGTACCGAAGAGCACTCTTTCGGCACCAATGTTTTCAACGGCATATTTTATTTCATTACGATGAAACGGCGTTCCTGAATGGTCGCACCAAACATTCTGTAAGTCGCGGATACAAGGGATACCGTCATAACAATTCCCGCCGAAATGCGCCATTATAATTTTTGTATGTGGGTGACGGCGCGCAATACTTGCGATGTGTTTTCCGGTAGATTCGTTTGGCACCTGGACGGTTGCCTTTTTAAAAGCGTGAAACAAGACCGGTATGCCGTTCTCTTCTGCATACGCCATAATCGGATCAACAGAAAGATCATCTGCCAGCGTACAGCACCAAAGTTTTATCATTTCAAATCCACGGTCTTCGATAGCGGCACGAATCACATCCAATGCATTATCGTTCTTCGGATTCGCATATACAGCGCCGCCAATTCTGTCCGAATTTTCGCGGATAAAATTTGCAACGCAATTGTTCAGATAATCTATTTGATTGACATCGGAGATCAGATCCTGCAAACCGGAAACATAAACACGCCCTATTTCGTAACGATCCATTGCATCTAAAATAGAACGTTTGCTTCCTTCAATATTCTTTCCCCAAATGTGCGCATGAATGTCGATCACAGTTGCTCACCTCACGGAGTCAATTATAACATAATTATATTAAAAAACAACAAATTATATTGAATACTTAAATCCGTTATTATATAATAGCAGAAAACTGAACGGAGGTTTTATATATGAAAAAACACTTTGGTACATTGCCCACCGGCAAAAGCGCAACACTATATACGATATCTTCTGATAACATTACCGCAATGGTCACAGATTTTGGCGCAACGCTTGTTCAGTTACATGTCCCCGATCAGTACGGTAAACAAACGGATGTTGTACTTGGCTATGATGATGTAAATGCCTATGCTACACTTGGTGGACATTTGGGCGCAACAGTGGGCAGAAATGCGAATCGGATCGGCAAGGCAAAATTTATGCTCAACGGCAAAGAGTACAAACTCGGTACCAATGACCGGCAGAACAATCTCCATAGCGGACCGGATTGTTTTGACTATCGCATTTGGAATGTTTCTGAACACACAAAAAATTCCATTACATTCCAAATCGATAGTCCGGATGGTGACCAGGGATATCCCGGAAATGCCAACATTCAGGTCACCTACAAAGTAACCGAAAACAGCATCATCCTCTCCTATAGCGGCATATGCGATCAAGACACCGTATTCAATATGACGAACCACTCTTATTTCAATCTCTCCGGTCATAACAAGCCTGAATTGGCTATGGAGCAAACCTTACAACTCTCCTGCCCCCAGTTTACTGTAGCAGATAAAGAAAGCATTCCCACCGGAGAAGTCCGTGATGTTGAAGGTACTCCCATGGATTTCCACAGTGCAAAACCCATTGGGCAGGATATCAATCAGGAATATGACCCGCTTATTTTCCAGCAAGGCTATGATCATAACTTTGTGATCGCTGCTCACCCCTTTGCTAAACTCCATAGCAAAGAAACCGGCATTACTATGGAGGTATATACAGATTGTCCCGGCGTTCAGTTCTACTCCGGAAACTACTTGAACAATCCCGGAAAAGACGGCATTCACTATAATCGCAGAGGCGGCATCTGTCTTGAAACACAGTATTTCCCCGACTCCGTCAATCATCCGGAATGGAAGCAACCTTTTGTACCCGCAAACACCCGTTATCACTCTGTAACCGAGTATCGATTTGTATAGTCAGTCAGGACCGTTCTTAGGAACGGTCCTTTTTTCTATTCACAGCCGGATGAAATATGCATAAACTGTCCTATAAGCACTTACGCTTATATTTGTAAATATCTCGATTGGGGGTAAACATATGTCAGAGTACACATATGGAAGTATGCGATGCTGCGCAGAAGATCTGCAGCAAGCGCTGTCCATTCACGCCAGGAAAATCACTGACAGTTGCAGGGACAAAGATTGCATTGAGGATCTACGTGTGTATTTAACAAAGGGATCCCAGGCGCTTCTCGATTGCGCGACCGGCGCAAAAGTAAGATGCGCGGATTTATTATATACTTATATCGATGTGGAACCGGTAGCTTTTGACGCTAACCACTACTGCATAGATGTGACATTCTATTACAGAATCTTTGCGGATGCTACGATTGGTGCTTCCCGCCCGGCGGCGCTATATGGTTTGGCTGTTTTCTCTAAACGGGCTGTTTTATGTGGCGAAGAAAGCAAAGCACATATTTTCACAAGTAACACAAAATTATGTGCGCCGGACGGATTGTCAAGATACAGCACAAATCTCCCTACTGCAGTTGTGGAAGTACTGGATCCTATGGTGCTCAGTTCAAAAGTCAAGGATATTTGCGAGTGTTCCTGCAATGAAACAACAGTTACCCAAATACCGACTGAAATTTGCCAATTCTTTGAAGATGAACTTGTATTGTCAGGTGACAAACGACGTTTGTTCGTTACACTCGGACAATTCTCCATCATCCGGTTGGAGCGGGATGCGCAGTTAATTGTACCGGTTTTAGATTACAGTATTCCGACAAAGGAGTGCTGTGACACGGAAACCTGCTGTGCCGAAGACCCATGTGAAATGTTCTCCCGTATTCCCTTCCCCGTTGCTCAATTCGCGCCTAAAGGATGTGACAAACATAACGATTGTGACAGAGACATCTGTGAATGCTACACGACAACCGGCAATAACGCTTAATTAAGGTTTCTTAATTACAGAACAAAATGAATATCAATTAAATAAGCATAAATACTAACTCTAATTGCAAAAAGCGTCCGGTTCATCTTATTGACCGGACGCTTTTTTATCCATTAATTATATTCTTCTTTCTACGATAATCTGCAGGAGAAATACCGGTCATTTTTTTAAAAGCACGACTGAAATATGTTCCACTGACAAAACCGGATTTTTCCGCAACAATGTATAAGGGATCTGTATTCTGCGCCAACATCTTCTTTGCCAATTCCAATCGTCGGGCAGATATATATTCATTTACAGTGCAATTAAACTGTTCGTGAAACCGTTGATAAAGTGTGTTTTTCGAGATATGAAATCGGTTGCACAATCCGTTTAGACTTAATTTTGTCCCAAGATTGCTGTTAATATAATTGCAAATCTCATCCAAAAGCGGATCGGATTCTATTTCAATCGCGCTCTCAAACAGAATATTGGGAAGCAGAATCCGCAAATTCTCCAATTGCTCATCCGTAAACATAGGCGCATTTTGATAGAGTTCAATCAATTCAGGCTCAACTTCAATTAATGGTTTAACCGGAGAGTCAGATGCGCGAACCCCACCCATAATCACACTGCCGGCCAATATGCCGTTTTTTATCATAGGTATCGCCGCATCATAAAGCCCGGCATAACAAATATGGCTTTCGTAGGCACCGGTTTTATGTGTTCTTTTCAACAGACAATCATCGCAGGAAATACACATATTTTTGTACACATCATTGCACTGAATACATGAGCAAAAATTGCCTTCTCTAAGACTGTTGAACAAATATTCTCCATCGGGATTCAGAAAAGCAATACTGATACCTGTGAGGCCAGAAACTGCACGCAGTAATTTTTGAATTTTATCTTCATTATACACCAATTTCACGCAATCGCCTCCTTGCAGTATAATACCATATCAGGGAAGATAGTGCAATATATAGGGAAGATAAGTTATTGTATATGGAATATTAATTATGTATTATAATCACAAGGACAAAATTGGGGTTAAGAGGGTGTTTTGCCTATGAAATTCTTCCATGTTTATAACGAACAATACTTTGAGGGTTTGGTAAAAAACAATTTGATCAATAGCGATACCGGCTTTAAGCTACAACATTGTTTCGCTATGCCCTTTGATCAGAAATTTAATGAGATTGCGCAACCCGGTGGTAAACTTCATAATTTGCTGAAAAGCGGAGAATACGCCTTCTATGTTGACCGCATTGCCGGCGGCATCACCTGGCATACATATCCCTTCGACAAAAAACTGATCAAACTTTATGCGGATCTTCTTGGCGACTGGTTTCTGGGTTTTCAACTCCACGAAAGCGGTTCTAACCGACGCAACAGCGACTGGAAGACAATCCGCCAAGTTATGGGTCAGGATGGACCATATGATCTAAACAAACTAAAAGAAAAAATGATCAGACCCTTTGCAAAAATGCCTGATGGCACTGTGCTTTCAAGGTTTTCCCAAGATTCACCCGAAGTTTATGCAAAAATGAAATATGCCCATACCTATCAGGAATGGATCGAAGAAATGACGGATATGTTCCGCAGAAGAATGGCGGATGTAGACGGTCACATTCTCCCATGCGACAGCGCATATCAGGCAGTTCGTATTTATGACAAGTTAGGCATTAAAACCTTTATGCCGGAAGTTGGTTGGCAGATCCCGCAAATGCGTCAGGAAGTTGCTATCACCCGTGGTGTTGCTGAAGGCAGCAAAAAAACCTGGGGTGTCTACTACGAAACCTGGATGCACAGAGATGACTACACAGGTTATTCTATGCCATGTTTCAATAACGAACCCGGTAATGAGTGGTATCTGTCACAAGATCTCCACCCGGATGATTTCACATCATACGGTGCAAATGGCGGCAGTTCCCGTCTGCTGCAGAAGCGTATCTACTACTATTCTCTGATGGCAGGCGCGCACTACTTTTCCGAAGAATGGGGCCTTAACTGCAGTTATTCCAATATGCTGACCTTCACCCTATCTCCCTATGGTGAGGTAAAAAAAGAATTCATTGATTTTGCACACAAAATGGGCACTATCCGCCCCGTTGTACCCTTCGCTATTGTTATGCCTGTCAGTTACAGCGTTCTGGAAGTCGGTAAGCTTTTGGAGAGTCGACAGTTAGGACAGGCCTGGAATCTGTATATGAGTTCTCCTCTAAACGAAGAAGAAACAGCCTTCTTTACTCATATACACGATGTGGAAAAGTACATATACGAACGCATTGATCCAATTGGAAACGAAGGTAAGACTTTGACCAACTCCCGTTTTGGTGATCTGTTTGATATCATTTATGCCGATGCCGATCAGGAAGTCTTCTCCAAATACACAGCGCTGATTGATGCATCTCCTAACAGCAGTTTTGCCCGCAGCGGAAATGCAGGTTCTGTGCCTGTTATTGAATCCAAGGATCTGAAAGAAATGGATCGGCAGATCCGCAAACTATCTCAGGACCACCTGGATTGCACGGTTGACAGTTTGCTGTGGCTTTTGAGTAAAGACGAAGGTGGCTGCCGGTATCTGTCCATTTTCAACAATGAGGGAAATGAACGGGATTTGACTCATGGCGATATAATTCATTCCGAAGCCGACCGTAAAGTAAAAGTATCGTTCCGCGAAAAAGCAACCCCAAAAATCATAACCAGCGGCACAGGTAAAGTTATTTTGGAAAAAGGCGAAAATAATGACTGGTATGTAACGGTCCCTGCTGCCGACTATGTGATTATTAAGATATAATCGTTATGGCGTGGATGTTATTCATTATCATATTTACATTAGCTGCACGTAACACAAAGTGGAGATCAAAAAAAAGCACCCTTCAGGGTGCTTTTTTATATACGCAATATCAGTTTTCCTTATTCTTTTTAGCCTTTTTTTCAGCCTTTGCTTTTGCCTTTGCTTCAGCGGCTTTCTTGGCTTCTTCCTTTGCGGCAGCTGCTGCAGTTTCATTCGTGGAAATTGCCCACTTATTGAACTCGATACGAACCTGGTCAGCGCTGGTCTCCAGAACAAATTTATCGTCTTTCACATGAACAACAGTGCCAACGATACCACCGATCGTAGTGATCTCATCGCCAACTTTCACGGAAGAACGCATCTGTTCTGCTTCCTTCTTGCGCTTATTTTCAGGACGAATCAGCATAAAGTAGAAAACGGCAACCATTACGACCAGCATAATGATCGTTCCGCCGCCACCTGCGGGTGCTCCTAAGATATTCATAAACATTTACTCCTTTGTTTGTTTTTTTACATTATACCATCATTTGGATAAAAAGCAATAGAATTTCAAATCCTTCTGCTTAATTTTTCAGAATATTCACATCTGAATGCTTCAAATGTTCCATTATCCAATGCGTTTCTGATTTTCTCCATCAGTTTATTGTAGAAATACAGATTATGCATTACGCAAAGGCGCATCGCCAGCATTTCTTCTGCAACAAACAAGTGGCGGATATAGGCTCTTGAGTAGCGTCTGCACACGGGACAATCGCATTGACTGTCAATGGGACTTAAGTCCTTTGCATACTTTGCGTTCTTCAGATTGATCGCGCCCTCCCAGGTGAACAAACGCGCGTGACGGGCATTGCGGGCAGGCATAACACAGTCAAAGAAATCAACGCCTCTGGCAACCGCTTCGATGATATTCGTCGGTGTTCCGACACCCATCAAATACCGGGTCTTGTCAGCCGGCATATGGGGTTCGACTGCTTCGATTATATCGTACATCTCCTCGGCAGTTTCGCCCACGGCAAGGCCACCAATGGCATATCCGGGCAAATCGAGATCTGCAATGCGTTTCATATGATCTACGCGGATATCCGCATATGTGCCACCTTGGTTGATACACCAAAGCATCT
>CALBJG010000025.1 GCA_937892865.1 uncultured Clostridia bacterium | reverse complement strand
CTCGAATACCATTTCTTGCCAACAACACCCCCTGCGCTTGCCGGTACAAACGCGTTCAGTAACATCCAATCTGGCACAAAAATTTATGTCCCTTATTCAGCAGACCATAGCATTCTGGAAGCGTATCAGACTGCCACAAACTGGTCTACCTACGCATCGTATATGGAGGAGGAGCCGCAATGATCCAAACAGAGCGTATTACTACCGAGGACGGGCGCACGCTGATCCGTACATATTCCGATGCCGGGAAAATGATTTTGCAGGATCAGACGGGCATCCTATATAGCGAGGCGGTGGATGTGGAGGGAAAATACACCTACACAGAAAGCGACCAGCCCAGCGATGACCTTCTGACGGCAGAAGAAGCATTGTCTATCCTGATGGGAGGCGATGGCGAATGATGACACGCGGCATGGCGATTCGATACAGACAGGCCATCGTAAAATTCGCTGACACGCTGGAAGATTCGGACGCGGTCTATGTACCGATGCTATACGAACGCTGGGAGCCGGATCACGAATACATTATCGGCAAGCGGCTATACCATAATGGCGTATTGTACCGGGTGTTGCAATCGCATTTCTCGCAGGAAAATTGGGAGCCGCAGGATGTACCGGCTTTGTATGCGGTGGTGCTGATCCCTGATCCAACGATCATTCCCGAATGGGTGCAGCCTGATAGCACGAACCCGTACATGAAGGGCGATAAGGTACGGCATAACGGGAAGAACTGGATTTCCACCGTGGATAATAATTCGTGGGAACCCGGCGTATACGGGTGGGATGAACTGTGAAAAAGAAGGTGAATGATAATGGCTTCAACAGCGCATGAAACAAACGCAGTTGTGTATAGCATCCTTCGCATGAGTCAAAAGGCGCTGATGTTTGTTCTGGCTATCGTTGGCGTTGGTTACATCGGAGGGTTGATTGCTATCCTGTTTGAGCCAAAGTACGCTCAACCGCTTGCGGAGTTTACGCAAATCTTTATCCCGTTGTTCCAACTGGAAATCGGCGTGTACGGGCTTGGAAGTACGCTTGAAAACGTGCAAAAGATCAAGAACCAGATTGCCACGTTGCAAGATAAATCGCAAAACAATACCTCGCAGTCACAGGAAAACTACGAAAACGACGAAGAAATTGGCTAAAAAAGGAGAGAAAAACGTATGTTCGACATTACCCCCTATCTGATCGGTCTGATTTCTCTGATCACCCTGTTCATCGCTACTTGGCTCGTCCCTCTGATTAAAAGCAAGACTACAAAGGAACAGCAGGAAACCATTCAGGCAATCGCTGACACCGTAGTTTACGCCGCAGAACAGCTTTTCGGCTCCGGTATGGGGAAGACCAAACTGGAATACGCCCAGGAGCGTGCGAATGAACGCCTGAAAAAGTACGGCATCAAACTGGACGAAGCCGCCATGCGCCCCTATATCGAGGCCGCTGTGAAGGCGCTGAATCTCCGCCAGGAATGGGTAGACCCTTATGTGGAACCCGTGCCTGGACTCTCCGAGTTCCTTTCCGACGATAAGGAAAAAGAAGAGTAAATACAATAAAAAAACAATTGTCCCGCTCATAAAAAAATATGGGCGGGACAATTTTTCGTGAAAGCATTATGCTGAGCAACCCACACGGAACCCACACGGCAATTTCGTGTTGCATTTCGTGTTGCATAGTTCATCCAATCGGTGGTATGATCCTCACAAATATGGGATGTATTTGATAAAATATGAATCGTTGAAACCGTTGCTTTTTCTAATAAAAATCGCGGAACCCTTTATTTTCAAGGATTCCGCTTTTGGTGCGGCCGACGGGACTTGAACCCGTAAAAAATACGCTAAAACCCTTGATTTTACTTGATTCTTTGAAAAGCGTGTTGCATTTCGTGTTGCATAGTTACTTATCAGCAAAGCGATCCATGTAGTCATTCATGTTCTCGTCAACTTCTTTGTCCTTTTCGTCCATCAAGTGCTGATATACCCGTTTTAGCATCGTTGGCGTGGAATGCCCCATCCGTTTCATGGCGTACAAGTCTGGAGTGTTGAGAGAGAGCATGACAGATGCGTAATAGTGGCGGAGATCATGTAGACGGAAATCAAACCCCAGTTTCCTTCTGGCGCGGCAAAAATTGTCCGTCAATTGATTAGGCGTGAAATGGAAAATGCGGTTATCTTTTGCGTTTTCGTCTTTCAATTCAAGCATCCGTTCTTTTAAGAAAACAGGCAATACCAATTCCCTGCTTCCTTCCTTCGTCTTAGGATATTTGAGAATCCAATTCTTTTGATCGTCAAGAGCCAGCGCTTTATTGACTCTCAATTTGCCATTTTTCAAAATATCAGAAAACTCCAAAGCACACGTTTCTCCACGACGTAAACCCATAACAGCACAAACCATGATCGCCGTGTGGTAATTCGGGCGTTTTTCAAAATACTCAATTAGTTTTTCGATCTCTTCTTGCGACGGAATGCTTGCTTCGTATTTTACCGGAGCGGGAAGTTTTGCTTCTGTTTCTGTTCCCTTTGCGCACTCATCAATCGCTGGAACAAAAAGATAGTATACGTTTTTTACTGTCTTTGGCGCGTGATTGCGGGAGAAATCGTTGATCCAGGCTTGTATCTTGCCCTCCGTCAAATCGCAAATGCGAACGTCCTCAATGCCTTTATAATCATTTCTCAGATAGATCCTGTAATTCTTGACTGTGCTGGGGGAGAACACGTTTGTTTTTGTTTCGATATAGCGTTCAATTGCTTCTCTTACTGTCAATTCGCATTTCGGTTTTTCCTTACGCTCCACGTTATACTGAGCAGCAAGAAGTTCAGCTTCTTTTTTTGTCGGCGCGGTAAAGGATTTATATTTGCGCTTTCCATTTTCCATGCCGATGAACAGATTGACCCGATAATTCCCAGATGGGAGCTTTCTTGCGCTTGCCATTTTTCGCCTCCTAAAGTGGTCGATTTCGTACACTTTTCAAACTTCTCAAAATTTTACGCGCATGTGGCGATCATGATTATCAGATTTGATTCAATTTGGGAGCGGTTTCCAGCGGTTTTTAAAAAATTTGTTGACGGGAACAATTGTTTGTATTATGATTTTGGCGAAACGAGAGGAGGAACGATTATGGAAATTATCGAGATCTTAGAAACGCTTGAAAAACTAACAGATTCACAAGAACAAAAGTTTATTTCGTTTCTTCTTGCGTTGCTATCGAACGAAGAACCTTTAACACAAGGCCATACTGATCTTCTGGAACTTGATCAAGAAGTTCGATAGCATCTGCGTGCTTTTTTACAATGTTCAGAAGTTTAACATATTCCTGTTCTTCTTTGTTTAACTGTCTACTTCCTTTCAGTTCCATTGGCAAGTCTATATCGTTTTGGAACGCTTCTATTGGGATGTTGAGTCTTTGGGCGAACAACGCTGCGGTGATTAGTTTCGGGTTTCTTTCGCCGCGTTCGTATCGGCTGAGAACTTGTTTTTTTGTTCCAAGCAATTCTGCCATTTCTTCAAGTGTCATATTTCGCTTTTCTCGTTCTTCTTTTAAAACCTTCGCGAACATATTATTACTATCAGGCATTTAAATACTCTCCTTTCTATTACTTTAATATATTTATATCATATCGTGTCACCAAAAACAATACAAACTAAAAAATTTAAAAAATTTTTCGCCAAATGGTTGACAAGTCGAAATACTTGTGTTAAGATATCATTGTCACCGGATGGTGACAAAAAAACAGGGGGTGTAAAATTGGGGAAGGTATTTGAACTGAGCGCCTTGATACACGGTAAATTCAGAACGGATGCGGATTTCGCCAAGGCACTTGGCTGGTCACGCCAAAGAATTTACAAGATCGTTAATGGTTTGAAAGATCCATCTCTGGACGAGGCAATCTCAATTGCTAAAGTGCTGGAAGAACCGTTAAATGAAATCGCTAATATTTTTTTGCGGTATAAGTCACCGAATGGTGAAATTTAAAAAGATGGACAAAAAATCAAGGAGGGCGCATGAACGAACTGAAAGTTTTTACGAATGAGGAATTTGGTCAGGTCAGGACGGTTGTCAAGGATAACGAGCCGTGGTTTGTAGCGGCGGATGTGTGTAAGGCGTTGGAAATTGATAGAACCCAATCTCGAAGGCTTGATGATGATGAAAAGGGTGTGTATTCAATACAGACCCCCGGCGGAGAACAAGAAGTTTCCGTTGTCAACGAACCCGGCCTTTACGCTCTCGTTCTCGGTTCCCGCAAGCCTGAAGCAA
>CALBJG010000024.1 GCA_937892865.1 uncultured Clostridia bacterium | reverse complement strand
GGAGCATATCAGTTGCTACGGCTTGAAAGTGGAAGCGGGTACGCCCCTTGCAGACTATGCGGAGTTTTGCAATCTGGCAGACGATGACACCCAGGCGGATATGTACCTGGCGGCCATCGATATTTTGCAGAGCAAAGGCTTCCGCCAGTATGAGATCTCCAATTTCTGCCGGAAAGGGCAGGTGTCCCGGCACAATCTGAAATATTGGACCGGCGGCGAATATCTGGGCTTTGGCCCGGACGCCAGTTCCGATTTTGCAGGACGGCGGTTTGCGGCGCTGCGGGATATTCACGGCTATATCGACGGCATTTTCTCCGGAGGTCAGGTGCTGCGGGAGGTGCAGGAAGTACCCTCCCGGGAACGGGCGGGAGAATATCTGATGATGCGCCTGCGGACAGCCTCCGGCATCGATCCCAAAGAGTACGAGCAGAAATTTTTGCTTCCTTTCCGGGATCTGGACCGGGCGTTGCAGCAATTCCGGGAACAGGGCCTTGCGGCAAAAACCTACGACGGCCGCTGGCGGCTGACCCCCCAGGGATTTTTGATCTCCAACACCATTCTCACAGATCTGTTGCTGATCCAGGAAAAAACCACGCCCATCGGAAGAAGATAATTAGAACTCACGGTGTTTTTTATGCAATGCCTCTCACTGTCATTGCGAACCAGCCCACAGGCTGGTGTGGCAATCTCAAGGAAAAAGTTGGTTCTTGAGATTCCCACGCCGGTGTGCGCACCGGCTCGGAATGACAACTCGGTTTTCCGAAAGAGACTGCGTGAAACACCGTGATTTCTTTTGGAAATTCACAAAATGTTCTGTTATTTTCCTTCCGCGTGTGCTATAATGGCTAAAATAGGTTCGTATGGACTTTTTTAGGGAGATGTTTATGGGACTTTTTACAAAACTGTTTGGTACGCGCTCGGAGCGTGAACTGAAAAAGATCCGGCCGCTGGTGGATAAAGTGCTGGCGCTGGAAGAAGAATACAAAGCCCTTTCGGAAGAAGAATTAAAGGGAAAGACCGCCCAGTTTAAGGCGCGGCTTGCCCAGGGCGAAACATTGGACGACCTGCTCCCCGAGGCTTTCGCGGCGATCCGGGAGGCATCTGACCGGGTGCTGGGGATGCGTCCGTACCCGGTGCAGGTCATCGGCGGCATTATTTTGCACCAGGGCCGTATCGCGGAAATGAAGACCGGCGAAGGCAAGACCTTGGTTGCGGTTTTACCCTGCTATCTGAATGCTTTGACCGGCCGCGGTGTCCATGTGGTCACCGTGAACGACTACCTTGCCCGCCGTGACTCGGAGTGGATGGGCAAAGTCCACCGGTATATGGGTCTGACGGTCGGCTTGATCGTGCCGGGTATGGAACCGGAAGACCGCCGCACCGCCTACGCCGCGGATATTACCTACTGTACCAACAACGAACTGGGATTTGACTACCTTCGTGACAATATGGCCATCTACAAGCAGGAACTGGTCCAGCGGGGACACGCCTTTGCCATTGTGGACGAGGTGGACTCCATTTTGATCGACGAAGCCCGTACCCCTTTGATCATTTCCGGTCGGGGCGAGGACTCTTCTCAACTGTATCAGGCGGCAGACCAGTTTGTTTCCGGTCTGCGGAAGCAGGTCTTTGCCAAAACCGATGAAAAAGAGGAGATGGACGGCTACGATTGCGACTACATCGTAGATGAAAAATCCAAATCCGTCAGCCTCACCGCCGCCGGTATCGAAAAGGCGGAGCGGTTCTTTAACATCGAAAACCTGGCGGATATGGAAAATACCACCCTTTCCCATCATATCAATATCGCTATGAAAGCCCGGGGCTTGATGAAAAAAGACATCGACTATGTGATCAAGGACGGGCAGATCATTATCGTTGACGAGTTTACCGGTCGTTTGATGTACGGCAGACGGTATAACGAGGGCTTGCACCAGGCCATCGAAGCCAAAGAAAAGGTGACGGTCGCCGGTGAGAGCAAGACCCTTGCCACCATCACATTCCAGAATTTCTTCCGTCTTTACGACAAGCTCTCCGGTATGACCGGTACTGCCCTGACGGAAGAGGAAGAATTCGGCACCATTTACCGGCTGGATGTGGTGGAGATCCCCACCAACCGTCCCATCGCCCGTATCGATCAGCCGGATGTGGTCTACAAAACGGAAAGCGGCAAATTTGGCGCCATTATCCAGCAGGTGCAGGAATGCAACCAAAAGGGTCAGCCGGTGCTGGTGGGTACGATTTCCATTGAAAAAAGCGAACTTTTAAGTAAACTGTTAAAGCGCGCCGGCGTGAAGCATAATGTGCTCAATGCCAAATACCACGAGCAGGAAGCCCAGATCATTGCCCAGGCAGGTAAGTTCGGCGCGGTGACCATTGCCACCAATATGGCAGGCCGTGGTACGGATATTATGCTGGGCGGTAACGCAGAGTATCTGGCAATGGAGCAACTGCGGAAAACCGGTCTGCCGGAAGAATTGCTGGCAGAGGCCAACGCCTACTCCGAAACCGACAACCAGGAGATCCTCTCTGTACGCAAGCAGTATAAGGAACTCATCGGCAAGTATAAAGACCAGATCGCAGAGGAAGCCCAAAAGGTAAAAGAGGCGGGCGGCCTTTATATCATCGGTTCCGAGCGCCACGAATCCCGG
>CALBJG010000023.1 GCA_937892865.1 uncultured Clostridia bacterium | reverse complement strand
AGTACGATTAGATTCGTGTTGGTAACGAATTGCCTGTCGGGGCATCCCGACAAACCGGGATTTGAAGATTGGAGGAAGCAAATGTCTGTCCACGAGGTACTGATTTTTATTATGGCTGCCTTTGCGCTGCTGGGCGCCCTTGACCGGATCATCGGCAATCGGTTTGGGCTGGGGCAGGAATTTGAAAACGGCATTTTGGCGATGGGTACGCTGGCAATGGCGATGCTGGGTATTATCGCCCTCTCGCCGGTGCTGGCAAACCTTTTACGCCCGGTAGTTGTGCCGGTTTATGAATTTTTGGGGGCTGACCCGGCGATGTTCGCCGGTACGATCTTAGCCTGCGATATGGGTGGCGCGCCTTTGGCTGTGGAACTGGCGGCTGATCCCCAGGCGGCTATGCTGGGCGGTGTTATCACCGGCTCTATGCTGGGCGTTACGGTGGTTTTCACCATTCCCATCGCTATGGGTATTTTGCAAAAAGAGGATCGCCCCTTTCTGGCAAAGGGCGTTCTTTGCGGCATTGTCACCATCCCTATCGGCATTTTCGTAGGCGGATTGGTGGCAGGTTTCCCCCTGATGATGGTTTTGCGGAATCTGATCCCGGTGGTGATCATCGCGGCGCTGATCGCTTTAGGTCTTTGGAAAGCGGAAAAGGCGATGATCAAAGGCTTCGGCTTTTTCGGCAAGGGCATCACGATCCTTATCACTGCCGCTTTGGCGCTGGCGATCTTTCAGGAACTGACCGGCATCCTGATCCTGCCGGGAATGGCGTCCCTTTCCGAAGGTTTTCAGACCGTAGGCGCTATCGCCATCGTACTGGCTGGCGCATTTCCGCTGGTATTTCTTCTGACCAAAGTGCTGCGAAAGCCCCTTTTAAAGCTGGGAAAACTCCTGCGTATCGGCGACACCGCTGCCGCAGGCCTTTTGGCAACCTTGGCAAACTCCATTGCCACATTCGGTCTTATAAAAGAAATGGACAACCGGGGCAAAGTAGTGAATATGGCTTTTGCGGTGTCTGCCGCCTTTGTTTTCGGCGACCATCTGGGCTTTACCGCCGGGTTTGCCCCGGAGATGCTCCCCGCTATGATCGCAGGCAAACTGGCAGGGGGTATCAGCGCTGTTATGGTGGCAATTTTCCTTACCCGGAAGGACACTTGACAAAAAGTGCCATCTTGGGCTATAATGCATACAATATTGCAAAGGCTTTGAAAAGAAGAGTATGCTGGAATAACCGTTCAGAGAGCCCCGGCAGGTGGAAAGGGGTACGGCGAAAACGGCAGAACATGGTCTTGGAGCCAGACTGTCGATAGGTAGGCAGTCCCGGGGTCGCCCGTTACAGCGTTTTGAGGCACGAAAGTGCGAATCAAGGTGGTACCGCGGTAAATTTTATCGCCCTTGCAAACAGCAAGGGCGATTTTCTTTTTAAGGAGGATACACTATGACACAGAAGAAACCCTATTACATCACAACAGCGATCGCCTACACCTCGGCAAAGCCCCATATCGGCAACACTTACGAGATCGTTTTAGCTGACGCCATCGCCCGTTACAAGCGGCAGGCAGGCTTCGATGTCTATTTCCAGACCGGCACCGACGAGCACGGTCAGAAGATCCAGCAGAAGGCGGAAGCCGCCGGCATTACGCCCCAGGAATATGTGGACAATGTGGCAGGTCAGATCAAGGATATTTGGGATCTGATGAACACCACTTATGACCGGTTTGTCCGCACCACCGACCCGGAGCATAAGACCAAAGTACAGAAGATCTTCGCCCGGATGTACGAAAAGGGCGACATTTACAAAGGAAAATATGTGGGCAAATACTGCACCCCCTGCGAGTCTTTCTGGACCGAGAGCCAGTTGGTGGACGGCAAATGTCCCGACTGCGGCCGTGAGTGTGTGGACGCAGAGGAAGAGGCATATTTCTTCAAGATGAGCAAGTATGCCGATCAACTGATCGCCC
Source organism: uncultured Clostridia bacterium (assembly GCA_937892865.1). Classification (GTDB taxonomy): domain Bacteria; phylum Bacillota; class Clostridia; order Oscillospirales; family Oscillospiraceae; genus Faecousia. The sequence continues at coordinate 5,082 of CALBJG010000023.1, read as the reverse complement.
ATATTGAGAGCCATCCCGAATTTATCCAGCCCGAGAGCCGGAAAAACGAGATGATCAACAACTTCCTCAAACCCGGTCTGCAGGATCTGTGCGTATCCCGTACCAGTTTCACCTGGGGCATTCCCGTGGAATTTGACCCGGGTCACGTGACCTATGTGTGGCTGGACGCTTTGAGCAACTATATCACTTTCTGCGGCTATGACCCCGACGGCAATCATTCCGAGCAGTATAAAAAATTCTGGCCGGCAGACCTGCATCTGATCGGCAAGGATATCGTCCGTTTCCACACCATTTACTGGCCTATCTTCCTGATGAGTATGGGCGAGCCCCTGCCCAAGCAGGTCTTCGGTCACCCCTGGCTGCTGGTGAAGGGCGATAAGATGTCCAAGTCCCTGGGTAATGTGATCTATGCGGATGATCTGGTGGAACTGTTCGGCGTGGATGCTGTGCGCTACTTTGTGCTCCACGAAATGCCCTTTGCCGCGGACGGCATTATGACCTACGAACTGATCATCGAGCGGATCAACTCCGAACTTGCCAACATTCTGGGCAATCTGGTCAACCGGACCATTGCTATGAATAACAAGTACTTTGACGGCTTCGTCCAGGCGCCCACCGCCCCCGATGCACTGGACGAGGAACTGAAAGCCGTTGCTCTGGCTATGCCCGGCAAGGTGGAAGCCAAGATGAACGAACTGAAAGTGGCAGATGCCATCGACGAGATCTTCGTACTGCTCCGCCGCGCCAACAAGTATATTGACGAGACCGCGCCCTGGGCTTTGGCAAAGGACGAGGCAAACAAGCTCCGCCTGGGTACCGTGCTGTATAACCTGCTGGAGTCCATCCGTATGGCGGCTGTTGCTCTGGAATCCTTCCTGCCGGATACCTCCCGCCGGATCCTGGAGCAGATCAAAACCGAAAACGGCGGTTTGGAGAGTCTTGCTACCTTTGGCGTTGTAGCCCCCGGCACCAAACTGGATGCTCCCGAGATCCTCTTTGCCCGGTTGGATATGGAAAAGAAACTCGCCGAGATCGACGCATTCAACGCAGAAAAGGCAAAAGCCGCTCTGCCTGCGCTGGAAATTGAGCCTTACAGTGAGGAAACGGTGGATTTTGACACCTTCTGCAAGTCTGATTTCCGGGCTGTGAAAGTCAAGGATTGCCAGCCGGTAAAGAAATCCGACAAACTCCTGCAGTTTACCCTGGACGACGGCACCGGCACAGACCGGCAGATCCTCTCCGGTATTGCCAAGTACTATAAGCCCGAGGAACTGATCGGCAAGACACTGGTCGCCATTACCAACCTGCCGCCCCGGAAGATGATGGGCAGAGAATCCTGCGGTATGCTGATCTCTGCGGTCCACACGGAAAAAGGCGAAGAAAAACTGCACCTGCTGATGGTAGATGATGCAATTCCCGCCGGCGCAAAACTTTGCTAAGAGTTCATAGAAGCCCCAAACCGTCAAACGCAAGTATGGCGATTTGGGGCTTTTTACCTAAGGACTGCTTTCTAAACTTGCAAGGTTTACATAACATCAAGCAAGTGCATTCGCTTGCTACGCAAGGCGTTTGACTTACTGCGCAAACCGAACGACTACCGTACCTTTGTACGCCGACGCGTTCGGTTTGCTTGTCTTTGGGACTTCTCTGAGCCTCTTAAATGAGAAGCCCCAAATCGTCAAACACAAGTATGACGATTTGGGGCCTTGTTCGATTTTGCGTTATTTCTTTTCGATTACCACCGCTGTGCGGCTGGGGAGATAGAAACGGATACCCGGCACGCCGTTTTCCTCGCATGTTTCGTAGATCTGATGCCAGATGCGGCCCTGGCCGCCGAAACAGTAATCGTCGGTGGACAAGGTTACCTGGTAACTGCCCGTCTCCTGCAAAGGCAGGAAGAAGCCGTCATAGGAATTATTGGGATGGAAATTGAAAACGAAGATTGCTTTGTTCTTCCGGTAAGCCATCACTTTCTGATCATTGGACAGATACAGTTGCTTGTCCTTACCGGAAAGGGTGCGGTATTTCTTCGCCTTTTCCACCATTGCCTTTTCAAAGGCGTGGAGATACTGGTATTTGAGATTCTCATCATCTGCCAGATGCCACTGGCGGCGGCAATAGTGGTAAGACCAGCCGTTGCCCTCCCGGGGGAAGTCGATCCACTCCGGATGGCCGAACTCGTTGCCCATAAAGGTCAGATAACCCTCGCCACCCAAAGACATGGTCAGCAGACGGAGCATCTTATGCAGCGCCATACCCCGGTCGATGACCATATTTTGATCATTCTTGCCCATAGACCAGTACATCTCCTGGTCACAAAGCCGGAACATAATGGTCTTGTCGCCCACCAACGCCTGATCGTGGGACTCGCAGTAGCCGATGACCTTTTCCTTGGGACGGCGGTTTGCCAATTCATAGTAGATGTGATTCAGATCCCAATATTCATCGGGTACTTCTTTTAAGAGTTTGATCCACATATCCGGCACGCCCATGGCCAGCCGGTAGTCAAAGCCTACGCCCCCGTCTTCAATGGGCAGGCACAGACCGGGGAGCGCAGAGGTATCCTCGGCGATCATAATGGCGTTGGGATTCAGTTGCCGCACCATTTCGTTGGCCAGTTGCAGATATGTCACCGCTTGTGTATCGGTATTCAGGGAGAAATAGGTATCGTAAGAACAGAAATCACTGCCCAATCCGTGGTTATGATAGAGCATCGAGGTAACGCCGTCAAAACGGAAACCGTCAAAGTGATACTCGGTCATCCAGAATTTCAAGTTGGACAGCAAAAAGTGCAGAACTTCGTTTTTATCGTAGTTAAAGCACTTGGTATCCCAGGCAATGTGGTTGCCCTTTTCCCCGGCGTGGAAGAATTGGTAGTCCGTGCCGTCAAATTCGTTGATGCCCTCCCGGGTATTTTTGGAGGCGTGGGAATGGACCACATCCAAAAGAACGGCGATACCCATTTTATGGGCGGTATCGATGAGTTCTTTCAGTTCTTCCGGCGTACCGAAACGGGAAGACGCAGCGAAGAAATTGGTCACCTGATAGCCGAAAGAAGCGTAATAGGGATGCTCCATCACCGCCATAATTTGAATGGTGTTATAGCCTAAATCCTTGATACGGGGCAGGACATTGTCCTTAAACTCCCGGTAAGTGCCTACCTTTCCCTCTTCCTGGGCCATACCGATGTGGCATTCATAGATGAACAGATTCTTTTTCGGCTTAAACTTGCCGTCTGTCCAGGGGAAATCGTAAGGCTCGTGGATCTGGGCAGACCACTGGTAAGTGAAGGGGTCTTGCACCACCCGGGTGGCGTACAGCGGGATCCGCTCCAGTTCCTGATCGCCGCTGACCACGATGGTCAGTACCGACTGACCTGCCTGCAGGGCATTTTCGCCGGGCAAAAACACTTCCCAAACGCCGTTTTCCAGTTTGTTTAAGGGGCAGGCGCGTCTGTCCCAGCCGTTAAAATCGCCGGTAAGATACACTGCGTCCGCCGCAGGCGCCCACTCCCGGTAGTACCAGCCGTCTTTCTCTTTGTGAAAGCCGAAATACAGATAGCCCCCGGCAAAATCCGCCAATGTCTGACCAGGCGCAAGAAGTTCCTCTTTCTTCCGGCGGTAATTTTCCATACGCAGGTCAAAATCCTTCTCGAAAGGCTTCAAGTAAGGATCGATTTTCAAGATCTTATGTTTCATAACTGACATCCTTTCCAAATCTGATGATTGGTTTTGTGTCTGAATCTATTTTATCACTTTCTCTGCCGGTTCGTCAATGCTTTCCTTTTGTCTAAAAAAGGAAACCGAGGAGCATTTCTCCTCGGTTTAAGTCTTCTTTATAAATTTTTCCTTGCACTTGGGGCAGGTAATGGCGATTTTTCCCTTGCCTTTGGGTACGCGTACCGTTTGGCGGCACCGGGGACAACTGAAATACCGATGTTCTTTATCTTTAAAGCGATTCAAAAAGTTCAAATACCGGCTGTTTTCCCGATAGCGCTTATACACATTCCGGGACAGACTCCGGAAGATCGCCCAGCCCATCAACACATAAGAAAGCAGTGTCAGCAGCAGATTGATCAGGGGAAAACGGATAAACATACTTAGCAGACAAGCGATGAGTCCTGCGCCCAAAATCGCCATATTCAGTTTGTCCGTACCGTAACGGCCGGTCATAAAAGTGCGCAGACCGGTTTTGATCTTTGCGCCTAACTGACGAAGAAAATTCATATATGCCCACCTTGTTCTCAGATGGTTTTATTATATGCCCTTTCGAAATTTTTTCAACTTAATATTACGAATGTTTACTTTTTATTTACAGACCGGGCCGGATGCCCGGCCAGGCAATTCGTTATTTGTGCGAATCTAATCGGACTGCCGTTATATAGTTGTCAGTTGACAGTTGTCAGTTGACAATTGAGGTATTTGCTTCGCAAATTTATTTAAATAGTGGCCGCAGGCCACACATCAATTGACAATTGTCCATTGTCAATTTTTATCGCGCATTGCAGCGATAAATTAGAATTTGGTTATATCTGTTTCCCAATCGGCATAGGCTTTACCAAAAGGCTATGGGGGTTTGGGTATGGCTTGTAAATTTACGGATCTGCATTGTAAAGAGGTCATTTGTGTCAGCGACGGACGGCGGCTGGGGTTTGTCAGAGATGCCCGGGTGGAACTGCCGGAAGGGAAAATCATTGCTATCATCGTTCCCGGCCCCTGCCGCTTTTTCGGTCTTTGGGGCAGGCGGGATGATTATGTGATCCCCTGGTGCAATATCTGCCGTATCGGGCCGGATATTATCCTGGTGGATATCAAGCCGGAGGCCTGCCGGGTACCCCGTCCCAAGCCGGGGCTTCTGTTTTAATGAAAAATAAGGCAAATTTTTCAAAAAAATCGCAAAAAAGTACTTGCAAAAAGGGAAATGTTCCTATATAATGAATCGGCACGGGATTTTTCCCGTAGTATTTTACACCACACACCCGGGGACCGGCTGCCCCAGTGCCTCTAAAAGGCGGGCTGTCGGGATGATCGGGGTGGAGGAACAAACAAAAGGAGAAAATAAAAATGTCTGTCATCTCTATGA
>CALBJG010000022.1 GCA_937892865.1 uncultured Clostridia bacterium | reverse complement strand
TCCTTTGCTCTCTTCGTAAATATTGTTGGTATAGAGCCGGATGCTGGCTGAATACCGGGGTGTGATAAACAGTTTCGCATAGCCCAGCGCCATGCCAGCAAACAAAACCGCAACTAATACAATGAGCCAGGACTTGCGCAAAAGAACCAGCAGCAAACCTTTTATATCCAGTTCTAAAATGTCATTCTTTTCTTCCATGGAGTACCTCAAATTCTCTTTGTGCGTTATATCTTTTACGGATTTTGTGGACGTCCTGAATCTGCTCCGCCAGAGCCCGTCAGTCCGCCTATTGCAGTATTATCCGGTAATGTTGTCTCCGGAGGGTTTGTCTCTTGCTCAGTGGGCTGGGTAATCTGTCCTTCGTTGCCGTCTACCTGGGTAGAATTATCGTCTTTCTTGTCGTTATACTCTTTTGTCGCTGCCTTAAACCACTGCATATAGGCATCCATACTGGGGAATGATTCATAATACGCCTGCTGCAATGCCGGGGACAATTTCAGATATTCCTCGTAAGTCAACAGTATAGGATCTTTTTTCTCCGGGGTAGTCGTAGTAGGTGTTTCCGGATTTTCTTTCTCCGGTTTCTGGGTGGGCGTTGCCGGATCTTCCTTTTCAGGTTTCTGGGTAGGGGTTACCGGATCTTGCTGGGGTTTTTCCGCAGGCTCTGTAGGCTGTGTGATCTGTCCTTCATTGCCCTCTACTTGTGTGCTGTTATCACCTAATTGATGATTGTACTCTTTTGCCACAGCATTAAACCAGACCATATATTCTTCCGGTGAGGGGAAGGACTCATAGTAAGCCTGTTGCTGTTCCGGCGTTAATGCCTTGTATTCTTCGTAAGTCAGCCAGTGGAAATCCTCCGGAATTTCCTTGCCGACAGTGATTTCCTGGGCACCAGTAGTAGTCTGCTCTGTTGTCGGCTCGTCCGGCTGCTGACCGGTGCAGGCACAAAGGCTCAGCAATATAGAAGCAGCAGATATCGCCGCAAATAATTTTTTCATTGGGGATCTCCTTTTGTGGTTTTGCCGCTCTGAGAAGGAAAAATGTTCCGTGTCATTCTGAGCGAAGTCGAAGAATCCGTTTTCCTTGCGATGCATAAGCATCGCGCAGAGAGCGGATTGCCACACCAGTGACGCGGTCAATGGTTCGCAATGACATACGGGGACATTTACTTTTTCTTTCTCACAATGGCAAGAAATACAGGGGCGAGGATATCGCCCCTGTATCCTTGGAACGAATGAATATTTACAAGCCTGCCTCATCAGCCGCTTTCGACATTGTCTCACTGCTGAGTTTGGCTGCGTCGGTAGTAGGCGTACAACTAAGGAGATAAAAGGGGATCATTTTGGTCAGTTTATCGATACTGTCCAACAACATCACCATATTCTCCTGCGTGTGCTCCTGCCAAAGGGTCTGATCTAAAATCCGGGACAAACACTCCATCGGAGTCATCCTGCGAATCTTATTTTCAGGACCCTGTTCCAGAAAGCAAATACCTGCCACCGGCACTCTCATATTTATGTTGATGTGATTTTTGCCACACCAGGGAGTGCCGTAAGCATACCACTTGCCATCCTCTAAAAGGCGCAATGCCGGCTTGTCATCATTGAATGCGATAGCAGCATCTTCCCCATAAAGTTGCTGCCACATTTGTCGATGGGTAGACTTGCCTGTGCCGCAGGGCGCGGAGAACAAATATGCTCTACCATTCCAGGCAACTGCCGAAGAATGAAGTCGAATACCATTATGCCGAACCAACTCCAGTCCGAACTGGTGTCCGGTCTCCATATAATGGACAAACCGTTCTTCATATCCACCCCATAAATCCCAAGTGTATCGCTCTTCGCTCATAACATACACCGGGCCATCGGGTTCTTTTTTCCATCGATATTCCTGACAAAGGGAGACCAGGTCTCCCTTTTCAGGAACTTCCCAGTAGAGATCTGCGATCTTGCAAAGCATACGCTTA
>CALBJG010000021.1 GCA_937892865.1 uncultured Clostridia bacterium | reverse complement strand
CTCCTCAAGGAGAAGGCTTATTATAATTGTCAATTGGGCTATCCCGGCGAGATTGCCACACCAGTGACATCGGTCACTGGTTCGCAATGACAACTGATTTTTGCTTACGCAAAAATGTCGTTGAATTGCTGCAGCGCGCCGCGGCGGTTGGTGACCACCACGACGGTATCCCCCTCGGAGAATACAGACTCGCCGGTGGGCAGTTGGGAATCGGCGCCGTGGGTGATGCCTGCGATCAGCACATTGGGACGCAACTTGATATCTTTCAGCATTTCGCCGCAGTGTTTGGCAGAACTGTCCAGTAAAAATTCCACCGCTTCCGCCTGACCGTCGGCAATGGCGTGGACGGAAACCGCCGCGCCGGTGGTGTGGTGCATCGCCCGGACATAGCGGAGGATATCGTTACTGCACAATTCCTTGGGGCAGAGGACAGAGCCTAAATTCAAACTGTCTGCAATGGAACTGGTAACGCCCCGGCTGACTTTGGTGATCACCTGGCGGATATTCCGCTTGGCGGCGTAAAGGGCGATGATCATATTGGTCTCGTCCATACCGGTGGCGGCGATCACCGCATCGCAAGATTCGATACCCTGGCTGTCCAGCACCGTCTGGCTGGAGCAATCCCCACGGATCACGCTGACCTTGGGCAGAAGCCCTGCAAGTTCCACGCAACGGGCGGGATCTTTATCCAAAAGGGTCACATCGATGCCGTCCCCGGAGAGCATCTGGGCAAGGTAGAAACTCACTCTGCCGCCGCCGCAGATCAGCACTTTCCGGACACGCCGGGTGATGATGCCCAAATTTTTCAAAAGCAGGGCAAGGGTGGCGGAGGGGGCGGTGACGAAAATACGGTCGCCGGCTTTCAAAACGAAATCGCCTTTGGGGGCGATGGATTCGCCGCTTCGCAGTACCGCGCACACCAGCACCCGGCACTTGACGATATTGCTAAGACCGGACAGCGGTACATTGCAAAGGGGAGAATCGCTCTCAAGGCGCAGTTCCACGATCTCTGTGCGGCCTTTGGCGAAGGTATCCCGGCGCAAGAAGCCAGGGTATTTCAAAAGACGCTCCGCTTCCAGCGCCGCCTGCCGCTCCGGATTCACCGTTAAAGACAGAGGGAACACCTGGGGCATCGTCATAACCTGGTGGGCGTACTGGGGATTCCGGATCCGGGCGATGGTATGTAAATTCTCATTCATACCGTGGCCGGTCATACAGCACAGCAAATTGACCTCGTCCTCGCCGGTGGCGGCGATCAAGAGGTCTGCGTCCCGGATGCCTGCCTGGTCCAGCACCTGACCTGCGGCGCAGTTGCCGTGGACAGCCATAGCGTCCAGCCGCTCCACGGTGCTTTCCACCACCGTGTTGTCCGCATCGATGATGGTCAGGTCGTGGCCTTCCAACGCCAGTTGCCGGGCAAGGGTCTGTCCCACTTTGCCGCCGCCTGCAATGATGATCTTCATAATCTACCTCCCAATAATTTGGGTATTTTATCACAGTATAGCAAATTGTAAGGCATTTGGCAAGTAGGGCAAAAAAGGGGTGGCAAAGAAACGGCGAAGACTTGGCAGGAAAACCTGCCGTATAAATTCCGGTTTGACGAGCAGTTGGTTAGACGTACATAAAGGCTTCTCCTTGAGGAGAAGCTGTCACCGCAGGTGACTGATGAGGTGGAGATGCTCGCAATACGCCCCTTTGGGGCTACACCTCATCCGTCAGCCCTTACGGGCTGCCACCTTCCCCTCAAGGGGAAGGCTTTGCGAACAGCGCGATAAACAAGAAACTGAAGAATAGGAAAATTGGAGGTAGTTATGGACTTACAAAACTGTCAGCAAGCCTTTGGGGCTGCGGACAAAACCAGCAGCGCCATGGCAAAGGCTGTGAAAAACTGGTTTTCCCTTTACTATGGAAAGGGGGACGAGAGCCAGCGCATCGCCTACACGGTGGTAAACAAACTCTGCCGGGGCGTTTTTGCCGAGTATGCAGCCACCGGAACATCACCCTTTGAAAAAGGGGTGATTGCCGGATTGGAGGGGGTCAGCCGGGAGGCGGTGCAGTTGACACTGACCGGGGGCGAATGCTTTTTAAAGCCCTGCCCCGATGGGGACAAGTTCTTGTTTACCCTGATCCCCAGAGATCAGATACTCATTTTTGAGAGGGATCCTGCCGGTGTCCCCACGGATGTGGGTACGGCAGAGACCAGCATTCGGGGTCGCTTCCACTACACCCTTTTGGAGCGGCGAAAAGTGGACAAAAACGGGTATTTGACCATAGAAAACAAACTTTTCCGCTCCCTTTCTCCAGAACTGCTTGGTCAGCAGGTGGCCCTTTCGGATCATCCGCTGTATGAGGACCTTGCCCCCCGGTACACTTACAAAAAGCCGCTGTTCTGCGTGGGGCTTGTAAGGGTCAAGACCCCCATGGTCAACTGCATCGACGGTTCGAAAGAGGGCATTGCTGTATTTGCGCCGGCGGTGGAGATGATCCGCGCCATCGAAGAAAATGAAAAGCAGTTTGCCGGTGAATTTGCCCGGGGGCAGAGCAGGATCCTGGTGTCCAAAGATTTACTGGACGATGGGATGCTGAAAGACAATGTATTTGTGGGCTTGGATGACGACCCGGAGCGGGTGGGCATCCAAATTTTTTCGCCCCAATTGCGGCAGGAAAGTTACATCCGCCGGAAGCAGGAGTACTTAAGGAACATCGAAACGGTCATCGGTTTGAAGCGGGGCACCCTTTCGGACACCAACTTCAACCAGCGCACCGCTACGGAGATCGCCGCCAGCCACACCGAGCAGAATCTGGCATTGCTGGATTTCCAGCAGATGTGGGAAAAGGCGGTGAAAGAGGCAGTTGCTTTGTGCAGGACGCTGGCTGACCTTTACGGTATGGAAGCGGGGGAGCAGGGTGAAATTGCCATCGACTGGGGCAACGGCGTTCTCTTTGACGAGGAGAAGATCTGGGCGGACTATATAGCGATGGTGTCCGCGGGACTCATCGCCCCGGAGGTTGCCCTGGGCTGGCGATTCAATATGCCCAGCGAAACTGCGGAAGAGAGAGCGGAGATCCGCAGACGGTTTATGCCGGCAGACAACGGATAATGTGTATCAAATTTTGGGAGGTAACTATGGAAAAGGAATTTTTGGAAAGTTTAGGCATTGGGGAAGAGGCGGTAGCCGCTATTTTGGAAGCGGCGCAGAAGACCCAGGAGAGCCACCAAAAGGAACTGGCCGCCTTGCGGTTTGATTCTGCGTTGGAGCAGGCGGTGATGAAAGCCGGTGGCAAAAACTTAACTGCCATCCGCGCCCTTTTGGACATCGACACCCTTTCAAATGCCGAAGAGGGCGCCATCGAAAAGGCGCTGAAAGATTTGAAAAAGACTTGCGGCTATCTCTTTGAGAGCCAACTGCCTCCGGCTTACGCCACCGGCACCGGCACAAGGCAGACACTGGCAGTGGAGGAGCCGAGATCTCTGGCAGAGGCGTTAAGAGAGAAGTTTAAAAAGAAGTAAATTCCGGTTTGTCGGGCCGGATGCTCGAAAGGCACAATGCATAATGCACAATGCACAATTAAGGTATTTTGCTTCGCAAAATGATTTAAATAGTGGCTGCAGGCCACACATTTACTATGCACTATGCACTGTGAACTGTGCACTATTCTTGTTTTCGCCTGAGCGATAAACAAGAATTTATAGATGTGTATTCACCGCTTTGGCGGTTACGATACAAAAAATTTACTTAAAAGGAGAATTTTATTATGGCAATTACACTGAAAGACGCAAAAGTTTCTATGGCAGACAAGGTAGATCAGCAGGTGGTGGATATGTTCCGCCGCTCCTCTGCACTGCTGGATCAGATGGTTTTTGACAACTGCATTTCCCCCGGCACCGGCGGTTCTACTCTCACTTACGGCTATGTCCAGTTGAAGTCCCCTGCCACTGCCGCTGTCCGCACTGTGGGCGCGGAGTACACCCCCGGCGAGGCAAAGCGGGAGAAAAAGACCACCTCCGCCGCAATTATGGGCGGCGCTTTCCAGGTGGACAGAGTGCTTCAGAACACCGCCGGCGCAGTGGACGAGGTGGCATTCCAGGCAGAGCAGAAGATTAAGGCCACTGCCAACTATTTCCACAATCTGGTCATCAACGGCGATGCGGATAACGGCGAGTTTGACGGTCTGAACAAACTCCTCTCCGGCACCGAAACCGAGATCCAGAGCCAGGTCTCCCTGGCGACCTCTGCCGAACTGGATGAAAACTACAACGCCTTTTTGGACGAGATGGACGGCTTCCTGGCTACCCTGGACGGCACGCCTTCTATGCTGCTGATGAACCGGGATATGCTCACCAAACTCCGCTCCATCGCCCGCCGCGCCGGTTACTACGAGCGTGTCAAGGACGATTTCGGCAACCCGGTAGAGACTTACGCCGGTATCCCTATGGTGGATATGGGCAAGTTCTTTGACGGCGCTTCCACTGTGGATGTGATCCCCACCGAGGACAGCAAGACCTGCATTTACGCCGTATGTATGGGTCTGGACGGTTTCCACGGCATCTCTCCCACCGGCAGCGGCGTATTGAGCATCTATATGCCCGACCTGGAGACCCCCGGCGCGGTGAAGACCGGCGAGGTGGAACTGGTGGCAGGCGTTGCCCTGAAGAACACGCTGAAAGCGGCGGTCCTGCGGAACATCTCCATCGGCTGATCGTAGGAGGCGCTGCCTATGGTCGACTATACATTTTACAAAACTGTCTACCTGGGCAGTGCCATTCCCGAGAGATCCTTCCCGGAAATGGCTGCCCGGGCGGCAGAACATCTGGCGCAGTTAAAGCGTATCTGCCGGGTGCAGGGGGGCGCGGAATCGGAAAGATTCGCCCTCTGCGCCATGGCGGAGGCCATATATGCCGGTAGCCGGAGCGGTGGCGTAAAGACCGCCAGTTTGGGCGGCGTGCAGGTGCAATACGACACCCCCGGCGACAATGATGCGGTTTACAAAGCCGCAGGCATATATTTGGACATTTATCGGGGGGTGACGGGTTGCTGACATACCCATTTTGCGATAAAACGGTGACCGTTTACCGGCTGCAGGACGGGCAGGTCCACCGGACAGTGGTGGAAAACTGTTTCTACCGCTGGGAAGATACCAATATCACCGGTGACACCGGCGACCGGTTCGCAAGAAAATGTCTGCTCATTCAGCCGGGGGATACCCAAAAGGTATTCCCCGGTGACCGGGTGATGCCCGGGGAAGGGCCGGAAAGTGTGGATTGGGATACCTTTCTGCCCGCAAGTGTGCCGGGTCTTTCCCAAATCGCCTACGCTGCGCCCTGGTACTGGGACGGACATATTTCCCACACGGAAGCAGGCAGAAAGTAGTTGTCAGTTGACAATTATTATCACGCATCGCAGCGATGATCCGGGATTTAGGGAGGGAAATGAATGACAGAGAAGATTTTATTATGGTTGCGGGGATTTACGCCCTTTTCCGGTATGGTCACGGAATTTGTGGGAGTGAGTCCCGGGTGCTGCGGTCTGTTTCCCCAGGGAGAGCAGGTGACAGATACCTACACTGACCTTTTGGGGAGCAGAACGGACACCTGCCGGGTGACTTTCCACATCCGCTACCGGGCAATACCCGGCTTGGGGGCGGTGGCGGTGGCGGAGGATTTCGGCAACTGGCTGGATACCCAAAGTTTAGGGGCGCAGGTTTCTGCCCAATGGAAAAATGCCCATCTTGTCAGCCGGGATCAGACCGGCACGGCCCTGTACCAGGGGGAACTGGTACTTACATATCTTAGGGAGATGGGCAATACGCAGTAGCCCAATGCTTTGATAAAAACTACCCCTCCGGTTTTTGCAACGCAAAAACCGGAGGGGACTGAGGGAGGAAAGAATGGACGAACAGATCTTATCGGCGCTGTGGACAGTGGAAAATCAACTGACCCAGGCGCTGTCGATCCTCCGGGAACTGGCATCCATGCACGGAGATGCCCTTGCCGGTTCGGTGGAGGAAGCCAATATGAAAAATGCAGTATTGCGAGGTGGTTAAATGCGCCAGAGAACAGAATTATTTCAAGTGAACGGTCAGCCCATGCCCGTTCCCGATGGGCGTGTGAAGATCACCGAAACGGAGATTTTAGATGCCCAGAGCGGTCAGGATGAAAAGGGGATCATGCACCGGTTTCCCCGGGGTAAGGTGCGTACCTGGCACTTTTTCTACCGGCATCTTACCGAGGAAGACCGGCAGTATCTGGAGGGCATCTTCCCGGCGACGGGGGTATTTACCTTTTCCCATCCGGCGGGGGAAGGGGTATGCTACCGCACGGACTATTCCATCGTGTTTCAAAATGCCCCGGAGGGACTTTGGGGCGATTGCAATTTTCGGATCACGGAGCAGGGCCTATGGTAGAACATATTATCAGACTGGCGAATGTACTGGATATCACAGCGGGAACGACCCTGCCTTCTTTGAAAAGCGTCACTTTGACCCATGCGGTGAACCAGGGAGATCTGCTGGATCCGGGGGCGGTGTGCTCTGCGATGCTGGAGGCGACATTTTACACCGAGTCGGATGCGTGGCTTCTCCGCCCCGGCACAAAAATGACCCTCTTTACCCGGTATCCCGACGGCAGCCTGGTGCAGGAGGGGATATTTTATCCGGAGAAAGTGGAGTGGATCGGCAAGAATTGCTGCAAAGCCATCGCCTTTGACAATATGATCCTGCTGGATCAGGATGTGACCACCGCGCTGGACGAACTGACCTATCCCATTTCTCTGCAGAATCTTGCAGCTGCCGTCTGCCGGTACTGCAAACTTACCTTATCCACTCGAGCGTTTCAAAACGGCACATTTCAGGTGACCCGGCCGGCAGGCTACCGGATCACCGGCCGGCAGGTGATGAAATGGATCTGCCAACTGGCAGGCCTCTTCTGCCGGCTGACCCCCGACGGGAAACTGGAACTTGCCTGGTACACCCCCGCTTCTGTAAAGGTGGGGCTTGACCCGTCCACCGGCAAGACGGAAACGGTTCTTCAAAATGGGCATTTGACGGTTCGCTCGGAAAATATCACCGCCACGGCAGAGGGCGTGACGCTGGAGAGTATGTCCTGCATAAACGGAAATATGGTCTGGCAGATCCCGGACAGCCTACCCACTGCGGCTTATCTCCGGGGCGGTCTGCGCCGGGGGGCTGCCCCCCTGCAATGTGTGGGCGGCGTGTGGCTGGCGTACAGTTATGCCACCCCCGGTGTGGTGTATCCGGATGTTTACGGCAATGTACTGGACATCGTGGGCAATCCCTTGCTGGAAAACGCCACCCAAAGCAGTATGCGCACTTTGGCAAGATCGCTCTACGACCAGTTCAAACCCATTGTTTACACCACCTGCGATTTGAAAATCCCTGCGGAGGCTGGGGTGAAAGCCGGGCAGATCCTGACATTTTCCGTGGGGGAGCAGACCTTTACCACCTATGTGATGCGAACGGTGCGTACCGGGTCTGTCACCCGGGTGATCAGCACCGGCGAGTACCGCCGGGACAGCCCCATTGTTGTGAACAACCGCAAATAAGGAGGAAAATATGAACGAAATACATACCCTCACCGTCAACGGTGAGTCTTATATTCTCCGGGATGCCCAGACCTTGGCGGCAGTGGAGAATCTGTCCAACGAGGTGGTCATCAACAACACCGACCGGATAGAGGCAGAGGAGGCGCTGGCAGACCGGGTGACCTTGTTGGAGCAGGATTACCGCCACATCGCCACCTACGCCCATACGACAGAAGAGAGTGTGACCTCTGTTTCTGTCACGCAAGATGCAGAGGGCAACGGCTTTTCCTGCGAAGACTTTTTGATTTTCCTGACATTGCCCACCTGTGACGATATTATCATCAACTACAAAACCCAATTATACATTGGCAATACATTAGGGAGCAATTGGCTGGTGTTATTCCGGCAGGGATTCAGCCGTGTCGGGCAGAGAAAATGGCGGATCCATCTGCGCCATTCCCACGATGGGTGGTGGGTGGTGGATGCCGCCCAGTCCGAAGAAACAATGGACTGCGCCATTAACACCACCAACAATGTCTTCGGCAGTATAAAAAGTACGGCGCAAACAGAGCGCAGGGTCTCCCAGTTGCACTTTGCCACCAACAATGTCGCCTTCCCTGTGGGGACGGTGATTGAGATCTACGGAAAGTGAGGCTGCGTATGAAGAAAGTTGTAAACGGCGTACTTGTTGAAATGACTCTGGAAGAAATCGCAGAGATGGAAAAATTCCAGGCAGAGATACCTGCACCTGCGCCTACCCCGGAAGAGCGCATTGCTGCGCTGGAGCAGGCAGGACTGGAGCGGGATGCCGCGCTGATGGAACTGGCGGCAATGCTGGCGGGAGGTGTTTGATATGGCGGCTATTTATGTAAGATGGATCAAAACCGGAAAGATGACGCTTGCGGATGTGCCGGAAAAATGGCGCGATCAGGTGGAAAACAAACTGACAGAGAGATGAATTTCGGTTTGTCGAACTATTCAAACTACGTTGTCATTGCGAACCAGCCCGCAGGCTGGTGTGGCAATCTCTGGGTTTTTACTTGAGATTCCCACGCCAGTGTGAGCACTGGCTCGGAATGACAACATAGATGTTGCTAATTTAAAACGGCCTGACAAACCGGTATTTGAATATGTTTTTTGTTCGTTACCGAGCGATATAGCGGAAGTACGATTAGATTCGTGTTGGTAACGAATTGCCTGTCGGGGCATCCCGACAAACTGGAATTTGAAAAAGAAAGGAAGAGGGAATGATCAGGATTTACAAAAAAGGCGACAGCCGAAAACTGTCGAAAGATTTCCGGGCAAGGGAATTTGACTGCCCCGGCAGGGGTTGTTGCGATGAAACCCCGGTGGATGAGAAATTGGTGGCATTTTTGCAGAAGATCCGCGCCCATTTCGGCAAGCCCATTTCCGTTTTGGGTTACCGGTGTCCTGGGTATAACGCCAAAACACCCAACGCCGCCCCTAAGTCCAAGCACACTTTGGGTATGGCGGCGGATTTCCACATTGACGGCGTTCCTTGCCGGGAGATCGCCGCCTTTGCCGAGAGCATCGGCGTCAAGGGCATCGGTCTTTACGATACCTTTGTCCACATCGATACCCGGGAGCAAAAATCTTTTTGGCTGGGTCACGAACAGAAATATATCGCCACCTTTGGGGGCGAAAGTGATTATGTGAAATTTGTCAAGGCGGTGCAGGAAGCCATTGGCGCGAAAATTGACGGCATTGCCGGACCGGAGACCCTTTCCAAAACCCCTACGGTGTCCGCAAGAAAAAACAGCCGCCACGGCGTGGTGGCGGCGCTGCAAAAGCGGCTTTATGATCTGGGGTATAAGGTGGTAGGCAAAGCCGACGGCATCGCCGGGCCGAAATTCGAGGCGGCGGTGGTCGCTTTTCAGAAGGACAACAAATGCTGGCAGGACGGAGAACTCACCGCCGGAAAGACCACCTGGAAGAGAATATTAAAAATGTAAAATAGTTGTTAGTTGACAGTTGTTAGTTGACAGTTTCGGTATTTTGCTTCGCAAAATGATTAAAATAGTCGCCTTTGGCGACACATTCATTGTCAATTGTCAATTTTCAATTGTCAATTATTCCAATGCCGCAGATAATCAGAAACGAGAGGTTAAATATGACAGACGCGATCATTGTGGCGCTTTTGGGTTTTGCCGGGACTTTGGTGGGCTCGCTTTTGGGTGTGGTAGCCGCCCAGAAACTGACCCAGTACCGCCTTTCCCAACTGGAAGACAAGGTGGGAAAGCACAATAATCTCATTGAGCGCACATATAAATTAGAAGGTCAGGTAGCCGAGTGCTGTCACGACATTAAAGAACTGAAACAAAAAGTAGGATGAAAATAGTTGACAGTTGATAGTTGACAGTTGTCAGTTTTGCGAAACTAACAACTCACCACTTACCACTTACAACCGGAAAATGGGGGGACATATATGGAATTTCTGAAAAATTTGGCGAATCTACTGAAAGTGAAGACCATCGTGACGCTGATCGTTACGGCAGTCTTTGCGGTGCTGGCGCTGAAAGGCATTATCAGCGCAGATAATGTGATGATCATTGTGTCGATGGTGGTGTCCTTTTATTTTGGCACCCAACATGAGAAGAAATAGTTGTCAGTTGATAGTTGATAGTTGATAGTTGATAGTTGACAGTTGTCAGTTGACAGTTGACAGTTGTGGTGTCCGCGGAGCGGACG
Source organism: uncultured Clostridia bacterium (assembly GCA_937892865.1). Classification (GTDB taxonomy): domain Bacteria; phylum Bacillota; class Clostridia; order Oscillospirales; family Oscillospiraceae; genus Faecousia. The sequence continues at coordinate 14 of CALBJG010000021.1, read as the reverse complement.
GATTGAAATTTGTA
>CALBJG010000020.1 GCA_937892865.1 uncultured Clostridia bacterium | reverse complement strand
CACTGTGAACTGTGCACTATTCTTGTTTTCGCCTGAGCGATAAACAAGAATTTGATTGACACAAGGTTTTTCTTGCTATTTTTATATTTTGGGGATATAATCAATAGTGAGTAAGTATGTATACAGAAAAAGAGGCTTACTATGGAACATAAAAAACATATTTTACTGCTGACCACCGGCGGCACCATCGCCTGCCAACCGGGAGAAGAGGGGTTGGAACCCCGCCGCTCCGATGTGATGGGTCAGCAGATCGATCAGTTTCGCGCTTTCTATGATATCACTGTCCGGGATGTGATGTGTCTGGACTCTTCCAACATCACCCCCGAGGAATGGCAGAGCATTGCCCGGCATATCTTTACCTTGCGAAAAGATTTTGACGGCATTGTGGTTTCCCACGGCACGGACACCATGGCATATACCGCCTCTGCGGTGACATTTATGCTTCCCAATATCGACTTGCCGGTGGTTTTTACCGGTTCGCAACTGCCCTTGGGCGATGTGCTTTCTGACGGTCCTGATAACCTGCGTACCGCCTTTGCCATGGCCGCTTCCGGACGCCCCGGCGTATTTGTGGCCTTTGACCGGAAAGTAATGCTGGGCTGTCGCGCCGTGAAAGTACGGGCCTCCGGCTTCTCTGCCTTTGAAAGTGTCAATGCCCGGTATGCCGGCATCGTCAGCAACCGGGGTCTTGTGCTGGACAACCGGGTGCTGCCCGTTATTTCCGGAATGCCGGAACTGAAAGAAAATATCAGCAAAGAAGTTTTCCTTTTAAAACTCACCCCCGGTCTGTCCCCCAATGTGTTTGACGCATTAAGCAATCTGGGCTATAAGGGCATCGTTATCGAAGCCTTCGGTCTGGGTGGTATGAATGTTCTGCACAAGGGTCTTTCCGGTATTCGCACCGCGGTGGACAAAGGCATCAGCGTGGTGGTCACTACCCAGTGTCTTTACGACAGTTCCGACCTGCGGGTCTACCAGGTGGGCAACCAACTGCTGGAAATGGGCGTGATCCAGGGCCGGGATATGACCAGCGAGGCCGCTATGACCAAACTGATGTGGGGTCTTGGCCAGGGCTTTGACCCGGCGCAGATCCGCCAACTGTTCGCTACTAACCTATCGGGAGAGATCTCTGTTTAAGGAGGATTTTCTATGGATCCCATTTATGTTACCGGTCACAGAAACCCGGATACCGACTCTATCGTTGCCGCTATGGCATACGCCGCTCTGCGCAACGCCGTAGGCGACCGGGAATATGAGGCCGCCTGCCTGGGTCACGTTTCCGACGAGACCCAGATCGTGCTGGACCGTTTCGGTTTCCAGCCCCCCAAGCGTCTGCACAATATGTACACCCAGGTCCGGGACCTGGATTTTGACACGCCCCCGGTGCTCAGCGCCGCTGTAACATTGGGCAGGGCGTGGAAAGAATTGCAGGAGCACAAGAACATCACTGCCGTTCCCGTGGCAAACGAAGACGGCACACTGTACGGTATGCTCTCCCGGGAGAACATCGCCAACTACCATATGCAGTTGGTCACCGACGGTGTTTTGGAACAAGTACCGCTTTTCAATGTCCTCTCCGTTTTGGAAGGCAAAGTGCTGAACGAAGCCGGTGAAAACATCGATACCGTCAGCGGCGAAGTGACCATCGCCCTGCCCCAAAACCGGGAAAATCTGCTGTTTTCTGACCCCAACTCTGTTGTTCTCTGCGGCCACCAACCGGATATGATCCGCAGAGCCCTGGAAATGAATGTCAGCGCGCTGATCCTCTGCCAGGCAGAACTGAGCGAAGAATTACGCAATCTGCCTACCAGCACCTGCATCATTTCCACCCCGTATGATGCTTACCGGGCGGCAAGACTTATTTTCCGCTCCACCCCCATCGGCCGCATCTGCCGCCGGGAAGATCTTGTGTGCTTCCATCTGGCAGACCGTTTGGACGATGTGAAAGAACTGGTTTTGAAACACAGAGAACACTGCTACCCCATTTTGGACGAAAATGAAAAAGTGGCAGGCGTGCTCACCCGGTATCACCTGCTCCGTCCCCGGAGAAAGCGGGTGGTTTTGGTGGACCACAATGAAGCCTCCCAATCCGTACCCGGTTTGGAAGAAGCGGAAATTTTGGAGATCATCGACCACCACCGTCTGGCAGATATTCAGACGACCAATCCCATCTATGTACGCAACGAGCCGGTTGGCTCTACCAATACCATCATCGCCTCTATGTTCCAGGACAGAGGTTTGATGCCCTCTGCCAATATGGCAGGTATGATGGCTGCCGCCATTTTGTCGGATACGGTTATGTTCAAGTCCCCCACCTGCACCGACAAAGACCGGCGCACTGCCGAGCGTATGGCCCGGATCGCCAATATTTCTTTGGAAGAACTGGGCACAGAGATCTTCTCTGCCTCTGTGGGTAACCGCACCGCGGAAGATCTGCTGTTTTCTGACTATAAGCAGTTCCACATTGCCGGTCACGATCTGGCAGTTGCCCAGATCACCTGCGTGGACAGCCCCGCAATGCTGGAACGGAAAGAGGAGTTCCTGACACTGATGAAAAAGACAGTGGCAGAAAAGGGCTTCTCTATGATGATCTTGATGCTCACCGATGTGCTGCTGGAAGGCACGCAGATCATTTATCTGGGCAACGACGAGATCATTGAGCAGGCGTTCAATGTCCAACCGAAGGACAACACCGCATTCCTGCCCCAGATCATGAGCCGTAAAAAGCAAGTCATTCCGATGCTGTCTGCTCTGTGGGGTTAATATCTTACAAGGAGGATCCTATGGGTTTTGAGGGATTGCTGGGAAACCAGCGGCTGAAAGACAATCTCAATGCCAGCGTCAGCCGTGGCCGTATCTCCCACTTTTATCTGATCTCCGGGCCCAAAGGCTCCGGAAAGCACACATTGGCGCAGCTGCTCAGCGCCGCTATCTTGTGTCGCGGGGAGCAAAAGCCCTGCCTTACCTGCCCCGCCTGCCGAAAGGCAATGACCGGCAACCACCCGGACCTGATCACCGTCACTGATCCGGACCACAAGGCTGTGCCGGTGAAAATGGTGCGGCAGATCCGGGACGATATGTTCATCCGTCCCAACGAAGCCGACCGGAAAATTTATATTTTCCCCCAGGAATTAGGCGATGAGGGTCAGAACGCCCTGCTGAAGATCCTGGAAGAACCGCCGTCCTACGGCGTGTACATCCTTTTATCGGAAAACCCGGAGCAACTGCTCCAAACCGTCCGTTCCCGCAGTACGGAACTTTCTTTGCAGGCGCTTCCGGAAAGTGTCCTGCGTCAGCAACTGCAGGCCCGCTTTCCCGATGCTTCGGCGGATACCCTTTCCGCTGCTGTGGCCCGCTGCGGCGGTTATTTGGGGCAGGCGTTGGAACTGATGGAAGAAGGGGGCGCAATATCCCCCCAGACCGAGCGTTTCGTGGAGAGTTTTGCCCACCGGAGCGCCCTGGGTCTTGTGCAGGTTTTAGCGCCGATGGAAAAATGGAAGCGGGATCAGTTCCTGCCGGAACTGCAGCAGTGGTGCATTCTTTTGCAAAGCGCCCTTGTGTCCCGCAGCGGTATGCCTGCCATGTCCCCCCTGGCGCGGACCTTGGCGGAAAACCGCAGTTCTTCGGAACTGGTCAGCGCCATCCGCTGTCTGCAAAAATGTATAGAGTATACCCAAGGCAATGTTTCTGTGGCAGCCATTTGCGGCTACCTGGGCTGGGCCTTGAGATAGGAGTTTACAATGGAAGAACAAGTAAAAACCGTCGGAGCACCGGACACCGCCGTAGAAGTGGTGGATATCCAGTTCCGCAACGGACAAAAAGTTTATTATTTTGACCCGGCAGGAATCCCCTGCAAGCAGGGCGACCGGGTGATCATCGATACCGCCCGGGGTCCGGAGTACGGCATTTGCGCCGCCGGCAATCACGCCATTTCTCAAAGAGAGATCGTCGCGCCCCTGCGGAAAGTTTTGCGTCTGGCAACCGAGCAAGACGAAAAAATCGTAGCAGAAAATACCGCCAAAGAGAAAAAAGCCGAGGCAGCCTGCCTGGAAATGATCGCAGAATTGGGTCTGGATATGCAGTTGGTCAGCGCGGAATGCGCCTTTGACGGCAGTAAGATACTTTTCTTCTTCACCGCTGATGACCGGGTGGATTTCCGGGAACTGGTAAAGAATTTGGCCTCCCAGTTCCATACCCGCATTGAATTACGGCAGATCGGCGTCCGGGACAAGGCAAAGATGGTCGGCGGTTTGGGCATCTGCGGCAGACCCTTCTGCTGCACCTGCTTCCTGGATGATTTCCAGCCGGTGTCCATCAAAATGGCAAAGACCCAAAATTTAAGTCTGAATCCCACCAAGATCTCCGGCGCCTGCGGCAAACTGATGTGCTGCTTGAAATACGAGCAGGCGGCTTACGAAGATCTGATCGCCAACTCCCCCAAGGCAGAGTCCTTTGTGGATACCCCTGACGGCAGAGGCACCGTGGTGGAACTGGATCTTTTGCGTCAGCGGGTAAAGGTGCGTATGGAAAACATACCGGAATCTGTCCGTTCCTTTGCCAACAGCGAGATCGCCGTTCTGCGTAACGGCAAGGCAAAGAAAACAGATCCTCCGATCCCTGCTGACCTTGCCCCCATTTCCGGCGGTAACAGCAGACGGCTGAAAAAGACGCTGCCCGCCGAGGAAGAAACCGGTGTGCTGCTGGATCCCATTCGTCTGCGCTACAGCGAAGAGACCATCGCAGAGGAAACGGTAAAAGAGGAATCTCCGGAAGAAACGACCCAGAAAGAGATCCGTAACCGCCGCAGAAACAGAGGCAAGAACCGGAACAAACAACCCCGGCAGGATGCCCCCGTTCCGCAGGAAAAGGTCGAAAAACCCGTCCGGGAGACCGCCCCTGCAGAAAGTGGTGAAGGGAAAAAGCATCCCCGGCGCAGACCGCCCCACCGCCGTCGCAGACCCGCAAATGGCGGCAACGCTCCCAAATCCGAATAACAAAAAAAAGACCGACAAGGATTTGTCGGTCTTTTTCTTTTAGATCGCATCTCTTACTGCTTTGAAATAAGCCAGGTCTTCTTTTGCGTACCAGTAGCGGTCGCCGGGGCGGTTGCCCTCGATGCCGATGGGGCCCTCAAAGCCAATCTGCTTCAGTTTTTTCAGATATGTACGGTGGTTGATCTCGCCTTGACTTAACATGGTAGGCATACGTCCGCCACCGGGTTTTGCAATGGAACTCTTCAAATGGGTATAGAACAGTTTATCGCCGTAAAGATCGATGGTTTCCTCTAAAGTGGGGTGTTCGAGGAAGTATACGGTGTTGCCAAAGTCCATATTGATGCCGACGCTGGGAGAATCAATGAGGTCCACCAGTTTTCTGCAGACTTCAGGTGTATCGTGGAGATATTTCATATGGGTCTCAAATGCAAATTTCACGCCCATCTGCTCCAGCCCTTTGGCGAGCATCTGATAGGTATCCACAGTCCCGTCCCACTGCTCCTGGGTGGCAGCAGCGCTGCCGTGGCATTCCATTGCGGTTCCCGGCGCTGCCGGATCTTTGGACAAAATCGTTGTGCCGCAGGTATTGAAAACGGTCGTGCCGAACATATCGTGGATCTTTTGCACTTTCTTCAACGCAGCGTCCGCCTCTTCGATACGGGTCTGCTTATCTGCAGAGGCGGAATTCGGAAGTCCAATGCTGAATATGGGCATACGGATGCCGTATTTTTTTACCCCTTGGGCGATCATATCCATAAAATCGTCGAAAGGCATTTCCTTGAACTCTTTCGGAGGCGCGCCGCGGAATTCAATGCCGTCGAAGCCAAGTTCTGCTGCCATACGGCAAATATCATCGATGGTGTTGCTTCCAAAGGAATCAAAACTGATTTCGCCATAATTGATGTGCATTATAACAGGATTCATAACTCTGCTCCTTATATCAGAAATTTACCGGCATGGGGTTCTGACCGTGAACGGTTTCGATCACATTGATCAGTTTTGCAATATTCTCCGGCTTGATGGGGAATTCCGCGCCGTTGCGGATGCTGTTGTAGACCGCCTCATAGAAGCAAGCGGCGGCAGCCTGGAAGGCTGTACCTTCAAAGTCGCCCTGCTCTTCATGGGTGATCAGTTGCTCGCTGCAATAAGTGGGCATTTTATCTTCCACATACAGGAAATCCTTAACCACGGGCTGTTCCGGATTCTCGCCGTCCACGATGTACTTCATTTCATAGTGATTGATGTCGGTTTTATAGCAACCCTTAGAGCCCAGGATGCGCAGTTTGTAATCGGTATAGGCATCGTTACTGCTGATTTCCACATCCACCACAGGCTTGCCCGGAGCGGTCAGAATGATCTTCGCATAATCCTCTGCGTCACCGCTGTTAAGGTCCGTTTTTGCCAGTTTAGAGAAAGGAACGGTGATCTCGTCGCTGAAATCCAGGAAATCCAGCGCAAAGCCCAGGGGGTGAGGGCCGGTATTATATACATTGCCGCCCATTCTGCACTGCAGAGTCTGCCAGTCCCAACGGCGGAAGAAGCCGTTGTAAGCAATGCTGACCTGCTGGATAGCGCCCAGTTTGCCGCTGGCGACTACTTCTTTCAGGTGCTTATAGAAAGGCGCCAGGAAAGACTGCTGGAACACGGCAAAGAACACGCCCTGCTCCTTGGCGATACGGATGAGGTTCATTGCCTCGTAATAGTTTCTTGCCATGGGCTTTTCCACCAGTACCGGCATACCATGCTCCAAAAGGTCTTTGGAAATACCATAGTGATCGTTGGAGTAAGTAGCGTTAACTACCAGATCATAGTCCTTGCCGTACAGTTCCCGATAATCGGAGAACACTTCGCAGCCCCATTCTTCCTTTGCCCGGTTGCGGCGGGTCTCGTCTGTTTCCACAACAGCGACCACTTCGCACCACTTATTATTTTCAGACTTAAAGAATTTGCCGTGAATATTTCTGCCGCTTCGGCCCTGGCCGATAATGGCAACTTTCAGTTTTTTCATCACAAAGCCTCCTCTTTTTTTCGCCCGGTATTCTTCCCGGCACTGTCAGTATACACCACTCTTTTTATAATGCAAATAGCAAAAATTGCGATAAGGTATTGCAAAAAGTGCAACGCCTTGTTATGATTGGTCCAAAGGAGTGGTGTTCCTATGGACCGATTTGTTTTTTCCCGGAGCAGTGATCCGATGTATTCCCATATCGCCTTTCATTCTCCAAATGTAAATCGCCAGGATATTTCCCGCTTTCCCCAGCATTCCCACGACATTGTGGAACTGATCCTGTTCCAGGGCGGGCAGGCAGTGTATGATGTGGAAGGCCGCAGTTATCCGCTGCACCCCAACACCCTGGTCATCACCAAACCAGCGGCGATCCACCAGGTCCGTCTTGTGGGAGATGATACCTACGAGCGGTATGACCTGCTGTTTAACTTCAAAAAACATATGCCGGAGCAGGCTCCCCTTTTGGAAAAGTTGCCGGATGTGCTGCAGTTGGAAGAAGGACACCCCATTGTTCAAATTTTTCGCAAGATGGACTATTACTATCAACAACTGACCCCGGAAGAATACACCCGGGTACTGGAAATGCTGATCCGGGAGATCTTCTATAATCTGGCCATCGCAGCGCGGACAGCGGAAGCCGCACAAACACTGCCGGAAAACCCCTTGATCCGCAAAGTTGTCGCTTATATTCAGGAACATATCTCTGCGATCCAGGATGTGGAAGAGATCTGCAGCGCGCTGTTTGTTTCCAAAAGTCACCTGCACCACTTGTTCGTGGAACAGATGAAGATCACGCCGAAAAAGTACATTTTGTCCAAACGGATGATCCTGGCAAAATCCCTGATCCGCAACGGCGATGCCCCTACAGATGTATACGCCAAGTGCGGTTTTCAAAACTACACCACATTTTTCCGCTGTTACAAAAATTTCTTTGGCTACTGCCCTTCGGAAGAGCAGGAAAAAGGCGCGCAGCGCGATTTGTATTCTTAAAAAACGGCCCGGCTGTTTGCAAACAGCCGGGCCTATTCTTATTCTCTTCAAATTCTTGTTTATCGCTCAGGCGAAAACAAGAATAGTGCACAGTTCACAGT
>CALBJG010000019.1 GCA_937892865.1 uncultured Clostridia bacterium | reverse complement strand
CATCACCGGTCTCGAGGGCATGGCTGATACCCTGAATGTCAGCGTTATCTATCAGGTCAAGGTAGGCAATAACCTGGTTGAGGTTTCCAATGTTTCCGTTGACGGTGGCGCTGTTACCGGCAACAAGGTTGAGAGCATTGAGAATGCTGAAAATGTGGCGGAGGTCAATGGTGTTGGCTACACCAGCGTTTCCGAGGCTCTGGCAAACGCAGCATCTGGCGCAACCGTTGCTGTGATCGCCCCCTCTACTGAGACTGCTATCATGGTTCCCGCAGGCGTTACCCTGAATCTGAATGGTCAGACATTGACCGTCGGCTCTGCAGTTTCCTTCGGCGTCATTATGGGCGAAGGCAAGTTGGTTGTTGGTGAATACAACTTTGCGTTGACCGGCAACGGTAAGTATATGCCTGTTTATGAAACAAATGGTTACGTCTTCAAGCAGGTCGATCTCCGTACTTGGGGCACCGGATTTACTGGCGACAAGTACAGAGTCCAGTTTGCTAACTATGCAAATTCTGATGATTACTTCTGCGATATCCTGGCTACAGCCGGCAATAAGCTGAATGTGATCGTAAGAGCAACTTGGGAATCTGGCTTCGGTACCTCCGTACAGGACTTCGTCCTGGGCGATGACCTGGATAAAGAATACGCAAAGTATAAGGGCCAAGGTCCTTACCTGGTATTCGACATCACCGGTCTCGAGGGCATGGCTGATACCCTGAATGTCAGCGTTATCTATCAGATGAACGTTGGTAACTATGTTGTAGAGATTGCAAATTAATGCAACCTTACAAATAAGACTTTTAAGAAAGGAGTATGGTTGACATGAAGAAGTATACTGCTCCCTCTGTTGAGGAAATCAAGGTCGTTTCTATGGACCACATTACCACTGGCGGCGCTGGTGGTGACGGCTCCGGTTACGGCGGCGGTGGCCGTCCCGGTATGTAATAGGAATGCTTTGTAAAATAGCAGATCTATTCATAGATGTGCCTGAAGCGGGGGGCATTGCCCCCCGTCTGAAGGACTACCTCTGGGAAGGGAAACCGGATACAGAGGTTTTCCGGATTAAAGAAGAAAACTATCTCCCTGAATACTGGCAACATGTTACATATGAAGTGATGTGCTTTATGGAAGCCGGAAATGAATTTTATTCCATTCTTTTGGACAACAATGGAATGATGTTCCACGCAGCGTCTGTTGCCTGGAAAGGAAGAGCATATCTCTTCTCTGGCCCTAGTGGTACAGGAAAGTCTACCCATCGTAAATTGTGGCAGCAACTCTATGGTGAAGATGCGGTCACGGCTTTTAACGACGATAAGCCGCCAGTTCGGTTTGTAGATGGAAAATGGTATGCTTATGGTGCACCGTGGAATGGAAAATCCAATATTCAAAAGAATGTTAAATTTCCCTTAGGGGGTATTTGTTTTCTAAAGCAAGGCACAGAAAACCGCATTCGAAAAATGTCTTCCCTTGAGGCAATTTCGTACTTGACAGGGCAGACTGTTCATAAAATGCTTAACGAACAAAGAGCGGCAGCATTGCTGAAAAATGTGGATAGTTTAATAAAACATATTCCTATTTTTATGTTAGAGTGTACGCCGACTGTTGAGGCAGCCAAACTCAGCAGTGAGACAATGTCGAAAGCGGCTGATGAGGCAGGCTTGTAAATATTCATTCGTTCCAAGGATACAGGGGCGATATCCTCGCCCCTGTATTTCTTGCCATTGTGAGAAAGAAAAAGTAAATGTCCCCGTATGTCATTGCGAACCAGTGACCGCGTCACTGGTGTGGCAATCCGCTCTCTTTGCAAGCCAAAGGCTTGCGCGATGCTTATGCATCGCAAGGAAAACGGATTCTTCGACTTCGTTCAGAATGACACGGAACATTTTTCCTTCTCAGAGCGGCAAACCTAAAGAACGCAACACCTCCCTGGTGTCATTGCGAACCAGTGATCGTATCACTGGTGTGGCAATCTAAAAACCGACTGCATACTTGAGATTGCCACGTCGCTGCGCTTCTCGCAATGACGCAAGACGGAAGATATTTCCAAAAGGAGAACCCCAATGAAAAAGAAATTATTTGCGGCACTTCTTGCCGGTTCTATATTGTGCAGCTTATGTGCTTGCGCGCCCCGGGAAACCCCGGCGGGCAATGAAACTACCACTGGAATCACTACAGAGCCAACGGATACACCGGCATATCCGGCGCTGCTCAGTTACGAAGACTATATGAAAATGACCCCTGCCCAACAGCAGGCTTACTATGAGACATTCCCCGACCAGGCAACCTATATGCAGTGGTTTAACAATGCTGCCTTGGCCTATAGAGAAACCCAGGAGGAACAAGGTGACAATAAAGTAGAGGGGAATGTGGGCGTGATCACACAGCCTACAGATCCGGAGGAAACAGATGCCCCGGAAACCCCTACAACAAAACCGGAAGTAAAACCGGATGATCCCACAGTAAAACCGGAAATGCCGACTACGAAACCGGAAGAACCTACCCAAAAGCCCACGGTCGGTTCCCAGGAGGAAAAAGATCCGGTACTGCTTACTTATGAAGAGTACTTAAAATTGACTCCTTCCCAGCAGCAGGCCTACTATGCGTCTTTCCCAAGTGCTGATGCCTATATGCAGTGGTTTAATCAAGCAACAGAAGTTTATAATGAGCAGCAAGTCACCACACAGCCTAATGAGAATCCAGCAGAAACGGAACAAGAACCAACATGGCCAATGCATTTGGAAGGGACAGGCTCGGCTGAATCGGGGCGACCCATAAATCCGTAAGCGAAGAATAATGATTGGAAGATATCTACAGACAAGAGGTACCCTATGGAAGAGAAAAATGAAGTTATAGAACTGGATATAAAGGCATTACTGCTGTTTATTCTCCGCAAGGCCTGGATCATTGTATTGGCGGCGATCGTGCTTGCCGGATTGGTATTCGGTTACGCGAAACTGTTTATCACACCCCAGTATTCAGCCAGCATCCGGCTCTATACCAACAATATTTACGAAGAGAGCAAAGGA
>CALBJG010000018.1 GCA_937892865.1 uncultured Clostridia bacterium | reverse complement strand
CCAAGGCTACCAACGAACTGGATCCCACCGGTCCTTGCCAGATCGTTCCCAAGGATCGCTGCATCGACGAGCATCTGGGTCGTTTTGAGGATGTGGACGAGGCCATCGAGAAGTACTCCCACGGCGCGCTGGAGCACGTGACTCTGTACTCCTTGTTCCAGGATCCCATGACCTCCTGCGGCTGCTTCGAGTGTATCTGCGGCTTCGATCCCTTTACCTGCCAGGGCGTTATCATCACCTGCCGTGAGCATGCCGGTATGACCCCCATGGGTATGACCTTCTCCGATATGGCTTCCCAGACCGGCGGCGGTGTGCAGACACCCGGCTTCATGGGTCACGGTAAGCAGTTCATCTTCTCCAAGAAGTTCATCGCTGCTGAAGGCGGCCCCATCCGCATTATGTGGATGCCCAAGGATCTGAAAGAGCAGGTCCGTGAGCGTTTGGATGCCACCGTTAAGGAAATGTACGACATCGACAACTTCACCGATATGGTCGCTGATGAGACCATCTGCACCGAGGGTGAGGAACTGATGAACTGGCTGGCTGAAGTGGGTCACCCTGCGCTGGGCATGGATCCCTTCGAAATGTAAGGCCGTAGCACGGCCAGGCAAACTCGCTACCAACTTGCGAGAAATCGTTAGGGCATCTTATGGCAGCCCGGTAACGATCTGCCGGCGTGTCACCAAGAAAATAAAAAAATGACCGTCCTTTTGGACGGTCATTTTTTTATCACATCTCAAAGCAGCGGATCTTTTGCCGCATCTGCGCGCAATGTCGCCTCGAAGTACACAAAGTACATCGTCGGCTCCATTGCTTCACCTGCGCCAAAATCTCTCGCTGTGCAGGATTTTGAGGCAAGAAAGATACCGAGCATAATACCTTCCCCCGGGGGGAAGGTGTCACCGAAGGTGACGGATGAGGAATGCGGGCGGAAACCTAAATTCTTTGTATTTGTTTCAGGCTTATGGAAATGTTAAGATTTCGCTGTTCCTCTTCCGACCTCGCTGACGCTCGGCCACCTTCCCCCCGGGGGAAGGTATGGGTGCGGTGGGAAATTTTAATTCTCAATTGTCAATTGTTTTGCAATGTGTTCGGTCCATTTTTGGCATTCTGCTTCTGTTTGGGCTTCTGCCATGACCCGGATGCAAGGCTCGGTGCCGGAGGGGCGCAGGAGCACTCTGCCGTTGCCGGCAAGGGCCTCCTCTGCCTCTTTTAATGCCTTTTGGACGGCGGGATCTGCCATTGCGGCGGCTTTATCCGCCACCTTTACATTTACAAGGCGCTGGGGGTAGATGGTCAGGGGTTTCAGGAGGGTAGATAAGTCTTCCTTGCTCTCGATGATGGCCTCCATTACCTGCAGGGCGGTCAAAATGCCGTCGCCGGTGGTGGCGTACCGGGAGAGGATGATATGTCCCGATTGTTCGCCTCCCAAAGAATAACCTTTCTCTGCCATTTCCTGCCACACGAACCGGTCGCCCACCGGGGTCTGGGCGTAGGAAATGCCCGCCTTTTCCAGGGCTTTATAAAGCCCTAAGTTGGACATAACGGTGGTCACCACCGTGTTGCCGTCTAAGCGGTTTTCCTTTTTCAGGGCGTTGGCAAGGAGGTATAGAATATGGTCGCCGGTGATAACATCACCGTTTTTATCCACACAGAGGCATCGGTCTGCATCCCCGTCAAAGGCGAAGCCGATGTCTAAGTTTTTCTCTGTTACAAGGGCTTGGAGGGCTTCTATATGGGTAGAGCCGGCATCCCGGTTGATATTGGTGCCGTCCGGGTCGCAGTTTATGCAGTAGGTCTTGGCACCTAAGGCGTTGAATACCGCCGGGGCAATGGAAAATGATGCGCCGTTGGCGCAGTCCAGGCCGATGCGGTACTTTTTGAAACTAAACCGGGCAAGGCTGATGAGGTAGCCGATGTACCGGTTGCGCCCGGATACATAGTCCACCGTTCTGCCGATATGCTCTCCGGTGGCAAAGGGGATAGAGTTCGGGTCGGAATCCAAATACGCTTCCACGGCGTCGATGACAGCGTCTTCCATTTTCTCCCCGTTGCCGTTTAACAGTTTGATGCCGTTATCGTAGAAAGGATTGTGGCTGGCGGAGATCATAACGCCGCAGTCAAAGTCCTCGGTGCGGGTGATGTAGGCCACCGACGGGGTGGTGGTCACATGCAAAAGGTATGCGTCGCCGCCACTGGCGGTGATGCCGGCGGCAAGGGCGTATTCCAGCATATAAGAGGAGCGGCGGGTGTCCTTGCCGATGAGAATTTTGGGGCGTTGCCGGCAGGCCCCCGCTGACGAGGGGGCTGGCACGCGACAGCGTGACTGGGGGAGAGAATCTCTCCCTCCTGCGGCGAATCCACCTCCCTCGTCAGAGGGAGGCGTGGGTGCCGCGTAATAGTGGCCTAAAAAGCGGCCGATGCGGAAGGCGTGGTCGGCGGTGAGCGCTTTGTTGGCTTCGCCTCGGAAACCGTCTGTACCAAAGTATTTAGACATAAGAAAAACCTCACATTGAAGAATAAATGCAAAATGCATAATGCACAATGCATAATGCACAATGCATAATTGTGGTGTCGCCTGCGGCGACGATTTTAATTTGTCGGCTTTGCCGACACCGCAACTGTGCACTGTGCACTGTGAACTATGCACTTTGCAATGTCGGTGCGTGGTGGGTAGGGGGAATTTATTTATTGTCCTTGCGGGGGGTGATGGTGTTGTTCAGCCGCCAGATGTAGTTTGCCGGGATGACGCCACGGACGCAGGCGGTGGGGTAGACCATAGCATTTCTGCCCACAACGGTGCCGGGGTTTAAAACGGCGTTGCAGCCGATCTCCGCGTAGTCGCCTACCATTGCGCCGACTTTTTTTCTGCCGGGGTGGATCTTTTCCGGGGTGTGGATCACCACCGGCTGTTTATCAGACCGGACATTGGATGTGATACTCCCTGCCCCAAAGTGGGCTTTGTAGCCCAAAATGCTGTCGCCGATATAGTTAAAGTGGGGCACTTGCACGCCGTTGAACAAAATGGCGTTTTTGATTTCTGTGGAGTTGCCCACCACGCAGTTTTCACCGATGAGGGCGTTTCCCCGGATAAATGCACCGGGGCGTAGTTCTGTGCCTTTGCCGATGATGCAAGGACCGGTGATGGATGCGGTTGGGGCGACGGTCACCGATTTATGGATGCGGACATCCTGGGCGGGGGCAAGGTAGTCTTTCCCTAAAGTGGGAATGAGGGATAAGATCAGTTCCCCAATGCCGGCTAAGGCTTCGTGGGGGTGGGGGAAACCGGCAAGGTAGTCGCCGGCGATGGTTTGGGATAAGTCAAAAAGATTTTCAGTTGCGTACAAGGGAATACCTCCAAAGAGTTGATAGTTGATAGTTGACAGTTGATAGTTGTGGTGTCCGCAAAGCGGACGGATTGAAATTAAAACACCTCATCCGTCTGCCCCTTGGGCAGACACCTTCT
>CALBJG010000017.1 GCA_937892865.1 uncultured Clostridia bacterium | reverse complement strand
AAGAAAATACAATGCAAGACCTTAAAAACAGCCCTCTGCTTCCACAGCAGAGGGCTGTTTTTTCTCCGGGCCATACCAACAGACTTAGTGCTTGGCAGGATCAGCAAAGTAGCGTGGGGATATTTACAGATTCCGTGTTTTATGCTAATATAATATTGGTGAAAACCATTCAGTGACGGAAGCGTGCTTGTCAAGGAACAGTAAGCATCACACAAACGAAGACGAGTTGTAAGTATAAAGAATGATCGGAAAGGTAAAGGAGGGGAAACCGTGAAGAATCGCTTATTAGGACTGCTGATGGTCGTTCTTTTGTTGATCAGCATACCCTGGCCGATGGCGCAGGCTGCGGTAGAAGTGCAAGATGATTTGGCTTTTCGTCTGAACAAGGATGGGGAGAGTTACTCCGTACATGGCTATGGACAGATTTCCGGTGATCTTGTGATCCCTGGTGAATTCAAGGGAAAACCGGTAACCGTCATTCCAGGCAAAGCATTTAGTCATTATTATAATGTGACCAACTTAACGATACCGGACAGTGTGACGACTATTGGAGAGTATGCGTTTTCCGGCTGCTTCAGAATGACCAGCGTAACGATACCGGACAGCGTGATAACCCTTGGTGAGTGCGCGTTTAGTGAATGTACAAGCCTGACCAGCATAACGATTCCGGACAGCGTGACAACCATTGGGGATTGTGCGTTTCTCGGTTGCACCGGCCTGACTACCATGACAATTCCGGACAGCGTGACAAACATCGGGATTGATCTGTTCAGGCACTGCAATATACAGGCCATTTACTGTTCAAAGAGTTCAGAAGCAGCGAAAATGGCAGCAAAATATAATATTCCCGTGAAATATCTTTGCAATGCGCACGTATGGGACGAAACCGAGACAGTGGGCGCAACCTGCAAAACGCCGGGAAGCATAAGTTATGTTTGCAAAAACTGTGATGAAACCAAGCAGGAACCTATCGCCCAACTGAAGGAACATACATATAGCAATGCCTGCGATGATCGATGCGATGTTTGCGGGCAAACCCGAACGGTAGCGCATACCTACAGCGCGCAATGGAACAAGGATACAGACCATCATTGGCGCCAATGTTCCGGATGTAACGAAGTTTCAGACCGGGGTGCTCACACTTGGAATGAAGGTGTGGCCGGTGAGGGGGAAATCGTTTATACCTGTACGGTCTGCGGAGCAAATAAAACAGAAAAAATCGTTGAAACAATACCCGATGAGACAGAGCCGGAGGAAACAGTACCGGATGTAACAGTACCAACCGAAACAGTACCGGAAGAAACATTGCCAAATGAATCTGTCGCGGACACAACCGCACCGGAAGTGTCTGTGCCGGAGAAAACGGGGTCTGCGCCTACTGTGCCGGATGAGACCAACAATGAAAAGGGAGATCAGACAAAAACGAATTTCCTATGGTGGGCGATCCCTGCGGCGGTGGCCGTTGTTGGCGGTGGCAGCGCTGCCTTTGTTATCATAAAGAAGAAAGAGAATTAAGCGTTTTACATACAAGCCCGGAAAATCCGGGCTTGTTTTTTCTTGCAAAAGACATCTGCGCCATTAAAAAACGAATTTAATTCGTTGTCCATCCTATTGAACGCGCTGTCATTTTGCGATATAATGCCTCTAAAAAGGGCAACGCAGATCGGAGGAATGCATCCGTATGAACCACAAGAAAATCGCCCAACTTGCCAACGTATCCGCCTCCACTGTTTCCAAAGCTCTTTCCGGAAGTTCCGAGGTCAACCGGGCGACAGCGGAAAAGATTCGCCGGATTGCAATCGATACAGGATATTTTAAGGAAAAGAGTAAGCGGAAGCGGGAATATGCCAACGACGATTCCTTTTTGATCGCTGTGATTGTACCTGAAATTATGGGTTTTTATTACGCAACCATCGTTACCTGCATCAAAAATCACGTAGAAAGCAAAGGCGGGCATATCGCTATATATATCAGTGACTTTGACCCGCAAAAAGGCACAGAACTTCTGGAGAGTATCATTTTGCACGGCGGAACCGATGGCGTGATCATGTTTTCCAAGCCCACACTATCCTTCAAGCCAAACATTCCCATTGTGTGCTGCTGCAACGCTGTTGATTGCGGCTGCGACACGATCTACTGCGACAGCCGCGCTGTGATCGGTGATGCTGTGGGGTATTTATCAAAATTAGGCCATACCAAAATCGGTTATGTCGGCGAACCGCATACTGCTGCCGCGGCTATGTACTTTGAAGATGCCGTGAAGCAAAACGGTCTTGTGTATGAGAAAGAATACACCTATATCATCGACGCGCGATTTGAGCAGATCGGGCATATGGCTGCCCTCGAAATTCTAAAACAGAAAAACAGGCCAACCGCTGTGGTTGCCGCATATGACGAGGTTGCACTTGGACTCATATCCACCCTCTCCCACAATGGGATCCGGGTGCCGGAGGATATGTCTGTAATGGGTATCAACAACATTCCCTCCGGGGCCCATGCGCAGATCCCGCTGACCTCTGTGGATACCTTTTCGGAAGAACAGTATAAGACCGCCGTGGATCTTTTGTTTGATAAAATATCTACAGAGAGCCAAACAGTCCGCCACATTACCATTGAGCCTCAAATTGTTGCGCGTGAAACGACTAAACCCCGATAGGAACATTGTTATGAATCTGAAAAACAACGCAAAGGATCGCCTCTGTTATATACTGGAGGAAACCTTCAATTACTTGATCACGATCCTTCTCTCCGGCTCATATCTGGCCAAAGTCACCTCCACCCTTGGATTTTCCGACGGGTTGACCGCCATACTCTCCACCATCAACACCTTGGGCTGTAGTATGCAGCTTTTGTCCGTGGCATTCTTTCGAAAAGGAACATACAAACGGCGTATCACCGGTATGTTCATGCTGAGTCAACTGCTGTTTACACTGCTTTACATAGTGCCGTTTGTTCAAATACCCCACAACCTGCGGGCTGTACTGTTTATCGCCTTTATACTCCTGGGTCAGATCCTTTTAAACGCAGTACTGACTCCGCGCACCAATTGGTATATGTCCTTTGTGGATAACGGAGAACGGGGCATTTTTACCGCAAGAAAAGAAGCGTTTTCTTTGGTTTGCGGCATTGCGTTCCAATTTGGTCTGAGCGCTATGATCGATTATTATGAGGCGAAGGGGAACATCCGGGTATCTCTGGCGATCTGCGCTCTGGTGATCTTTCTTCTCTCTGCAGGCCATACTTTGTCGCTGTTTTTTACCGAAGACAAGAAGATACCCAAAAACAAACAGCCTCTTTTGCAACAAATCAAATCTGTCTTTACCCGTAAGGAAACCCGTTCACTCCTTGTGTTGAGCGTTTTATGGGCCGTATGCCACAGCGTTGCAATCCCATTTTACGGAACGTATACCATCAAGGAACTGGGCTTCAGCATGTCCTATGTTGCATTTCTTTCCTTGCTGTCTGCTGTGTCCCGCATTCTGGCCTCTATGGTCTTAGGAAAATACGCTGACAAATATTCCTTCGCAAAGATGCTTCGGCTATGCTACTGCATGATTGCTTTGGGCTTTGCCGTGGCTGCTTTTGTTCGACCGGCCAATGGGCACATCCTGTACGCAGTCTACAGTATGCTCAATGCAATGGCCATGGGCGGTATCAACAGTGGGGAGATCAATCTGATTTATGACTATGTGGCGCCGGACCAGCGGACCGCCGCGCTTTCGGTCAGGAACACCGTTTACGGAGTCACTGGTTTTCTGACAGTGACTGCGATATCACCGCTTCTTTCCCACATACAAAATGCCGGAAACCGGTTTTGTGGCATTCCGGTCTATGGGCAGCAGGTACTGTCTGTAATTGCCTGTCTTGCCTGCGCCCTGACCGCATTTTATGTACACACGGTCATTGGGAAAATGAAACTTACCACAGAAAATAAAGTAAAATAATATGCAAAACCTGCCCACAGACCTTTTGACTTACGGGCAGGTTTTTGTTGCGGGAAACTTGTTGACATTTCAACAAATTTTTATTATAATACGCTTGTTGAATGTTCAACAAGTGACGACAGATTCAGAAAAGACAGGAGGGAAATGGGATGCAGGGTAGATTTGAAACATTTACGGTGCTGATCAACCGGATCAGCCGGAACATTCGCAAGATCAAAAACCAGGAAATGGCGGACTACAATCTGCGTAGCGCCCATATTTCCTGCTTATACTATCTCTATTCCCGGGAAGGGCTTACCGCCACGGAACTTTGCGAGCGGTGCGAAGAAGACAAAGCCACCGTTTCCCGGGTATTGGACTATTTGGAAACAAACGGCTATCTGGAATGCCAGCAGGCAAAGCGTTATAAAAGCCCCTTAAGCCTTACAGAAAAGGGCAGAGAGGCAGGCCAGCGGATCGCTTCCAAGATCGAAAAGGTTTTAGACGAGATCAGCGGCGGTCTTACGGAGCAGGAGCGGCTGGATTTTTACCGGAGTCTTGCCATTATCAGCGACAGCCTGGACAGAGTTTCCGGAAAAGGAGATTAAATGAAAACAAGAATTATTGTGGATTCCACGGCAGACTTGATGCCGGAATACAAAGAAAAGGTGTATACCGTTCCGCTGACGGTGCATTTTGGCGAAGAAGAGTATATCGACGGCGTGACCATCGACCATAAGACATTTTACGAAAAACTGGTGGAAAGCGATGTGCTGCCCACCACAAGCCAGGCGACCCCTGATGCCTTTACGCAGGAATTTGAAAAGGCAAAGCAGGCGGGGGAGTGCGCTGTGGTGATCACCTTGGCATCCCAGTTTTCCGGCACTTACCAAAGCGCCATGATCGCCGCGGCGGAATATGAAAATATTTTCGTGGTAGACAGCGAAACCGCCGCAATGGGCAGCGGTATTTTGGTGGAACTGGCTTTCCGGATGCTGGATGCGGGAATGGAAGCCCGGGAGATCGCCCGGGCGCTGGAAGAAGAGAAGAAGAAAATCGAGATCGTGGCGCTGGTGGATACTTTGGAGTATCTGAAAAAAGGCGGCCGCGTTTCCAAGACATTGGCTTTTGCCGGCGGCGTTCTGAACATCAAACCGGTGCTTTCGGTAAGCGGTGGGGAGATCAAAATGCTGGGCAAAGCCCGGGGCTCGAAAATGGGCAACAATTTATTGGTGCAGGAGATCGAAAAAGCCGGGGGCATCGATTTTGAAAAGCCGGTTTTGCTGGGTTACAGCGGTATTTCCAATGCGCTGCTTTTAAAGTATATTGAGGACAGCCGGCACATTTGGGAGGGCAATCTGCCTCAGGTGCGATACACCACTGTAGGCAGTGTCATCGGCACCCACGCAGGCCCCGGCGCCGTTGTGGTGGCATTTTTCAAAAAGGGCTGAGTCTATGGAGAAAAACGGAAAGAAAACCCTGCGGTGGATGCGTCTGGATAACGCGGCAAAGATCTACCCCGCCGCAAGAAGAAAAGATTGGAGCAGCATCTTCCGCCAATCGGTGACGCTGACAGAACCGGTGGATACGGCGGTTTTGCAGGATGCGCTGGGGGTTGTGGTAAAGCGGTTTCCCTCAATTGGGGCAAGACTGCGCAAGGGGCTGTTTTGGTACTATTTGCAGCAGTTGGAATCTGCTCCGGAAATCTGCGAGGAATACAGTTACCCCCTGGTGTATATGAGCAAAAACGAAATGCGCAAATGCGCTTTCCGGGTGATCGTCTTTGAAAACCGCATTGCCGTGGAATTTTTCCATTCCCTTACGGACGGCACCGGCGCACTGATATTTTTGAAAAATCTGACTGCGGAGTATTTGGAGCGGAAGTACGGCGTTGCGATCCCGCCGGAAAAGGGGATCGTGGACCGAAAAGCAACGCCCCCTGCAGAAGAATTAGAGGACAGTTTTCCCAAGTATGCAGGCAAAGTGCCTGCCAGCCGGGCAGATACCAACGCCTGGCATATGACCGGAGAGCCTCAGGAGGACGGATTTTTACATCTGACTTGCTTCCGGTTAAATGTCCGGGAAGCGCTGGATATGGCCCATCGGTACAATGCTACGGCAACGGTGTTTTTCAGCGCTGTGATGATGCTGGCGCTGCAGAATCTGCAAAAGGAAAAATGTCCGGGCAGAAGGCAGCGGCGGATCAAACTGCTGGTGCCGGTGAATTTGCGGCAGTTATTTCCCAGCAAAACATTGCGGAATTTCTCTATGTATACCATTCCGGAACTGGATCCCCGGCTGGGAGATTATACCCTGGAGGAGATCTGCCGGATCGTTACCCACAAACTGGGTCTGGAGTTTACCGCCAAGCATATGGGAAGTGTCATCGCCACCAATGTAAATGACGAGAAAAATCCCTGGGTACGGCTGATCCCGCTGCCGATCAAGAATCTGGTGATGAAAATCATATTTGATACGGTGGGAGAGCGGAAAAACTGTTTGAATATGTCCAATTTGGGACAAGTGGATGTTCCGGAGCAGATGCGTCCCTATATCAGCCGGTTTGATTTTATACTGGGTGTGCAGGCAGATGCCCCCTATAACTGCGGTGTGGTGTCCTATGGGGATACGGTGTACATCAATTTTATCCGGGATATCAAAGATGCAGAGTTGGAGCGGCATTTCTTTGCCGTGTTGCGTGAGTTGGGGCTTTCCGTTACGGTGGAAAGCAACCGAAACGGGAGGTGACAGATATGTATTGCGTAAACTGTGGCGTAAAACTTGCAGATACAGAAGAAAAATGCCCCTTGTGCGGCACAGAGGTTTATCATCCCGCCCTTACCCGGGAAAAGGGGAAACCGCTGTATCCTGCCGGAAAAATGCCCCGGCGCAGTTCCGGCAGCAAAGGGCTGAATGTGGTGATCCTTGTGATGTTTTTGATCCCCATATTTGTGTGTCTGTTTGCGGATATGAAAGTAAACGGCGAGGTGAACTGGTCCGGTTATGTGATGGGCGCGCTGGGCGTTGCCTATGTGGCGCTGGCGTTGCCGCTGTGGTTCCGGAAACCGAATCCGGTGATCTTCGTACCCTGCTCCTTTGGGGCGGTGGCGCTGTATCTTCTGTATATCGCTTTTGCCGTAAAGGGTGATTGGTACTTAAGCCTCGGCTTGCCTGCGGTGGCAGGATTGGGACTGATCGTCACTGCCGTGGTGACCCTTGTGTATTATGTGAAAAAAGGAAAACTGTACATATTTGGCGGCGCCTGCATTCTGCTGGGTCTTTTCTTCCTGATGATGGAATTTCTCGTTATGCTGACCTTTTCTCTGCCCTTTATCGGCTGGTCCGGTTATCCGCTGATCATACTGGTGTTACTGGGCGGTTTGCTGATCTATTTAGCCATTGACCGGAATGCCCGGGAAATGCTGGAACGAAAACTATTTTTCTGAAGAAAGGGAGAAAGATATATGAAAGACAAAAAAGAATTGTGGCAGGTCATTAAATTTACCCTCTTTTCTATTTCTGCCGGCATCGTGCAGATCGGCTCTTTTGCCATTATGGAACTGTTTATCCAGGACTACTGGATCCCGTACTTGGTGTCGCTGGTGCTGTCCATTTTGTGGAACTTTACATTGAACCGCCGCTATACCTTTAAGTCCGCCGCCAATGTGCCGGTGGCAATGGCAAAGGTCTTTGGATTCTACCTGGTGTTTACGCCTCTTTCCACTTACCTTGGAGATTTGGCAGAGGGTGCCGGTGTGAACGACTTCATTATTTTGGCCGTTACAATGGTGTCGAACTTCATTTTGGAATTCCTGTTCTGCAAATTCGTGGTCTACCGTGGCCAGGAAGACACCCTGAAAACCTAAAAAATGCTCCGGAGCGATGGCTCCGGAGCAATTCTTTTACATAAGACCCATACACCAGATCACCCCAAGGGCGGTCAAGGTCACCAACGTGTCGATGGTCACACCGTAGAACATCGGCCGCAGGCCTGCGTTCTTGAAGTCCAGAAGACTGGTGTTCAGTCCAATGGCCGCCAGGGCGGTGACCATCAGGAACTTGCTT
>CALBJG010000016.1 GCA_937892865.1 uncultured Clostridia bacterium | reverse complement strand
GGGAGTGAACTTAATGCGTACTTTTTCACCCAGGAATTCAACCTCTTCGGGGTTGTCGTCGCGGCCTTCCTTGCAGTGTTCCTTGGTCCATGCCAGCGCCTTCTGAAATTCTTCTTCGTTATAAATGCCTTCTTCCATACGACGGAGGATCTCAACCTCGTCAACTGATTCAACACGCATACCGAAATACTCTTCCATCATGCTCTGATCCATAATGGAGCCGGCAATGCCCATACACTGAGAGCCGATCTGCAGGTAAGACTTGCCACGCATAGTAGCAACTGCAACAGCGCAGCGGCCAAAGCGGAGAAGTTTTTCCTTAACATCATCAGGAATCTGTGTAACCTGATCCCGGTCCTGAACCTCATGACCGTAGATGCCGAATGCGGGCAGACCTTTTTGCGCGTGACCGGCAAGGACTGCAGCCAGGTAAACAGCGCCGGGGCGCTCTGTGCCGTTGAAGCCCCAAACGCCTTTGATGGTATGAGGATCCATGTCCATTGTTTCAGAGCCGTAGCACCAGCAAGGAGTAACGGACAATGTAATAGATACGCCTTCTTTTTTGAATTTATCAGCGCAAGCAGCGGCTTCAGGCACACGACCGATACAAGTATCGGCGATAACAACCTTTACGGGCTCACCATTGGAGTAAAAGAGATTTTCCTCAAAGAGTTTCTTTGCGGATTCAGCCATTGCCCAAACAAGGGGTTCGAGGGATTCACGCATCATTTGCGGGCCACGACGGCCGTCAACGATGGGGCGAATTCCGATTACCGGATAATCGCCAATGTAACGATTCTTTGCCATAAAATTATCCTCCTGGTTCTTGCCGCATAAAAGCGGACATAGTTTATACATTTATATAAACGCTTCAGCGTTAATATACTTTATGTTAATTTGCAGTTTAAACGTGTTGTTCTGTAGTCTCCGTTATAACCCTGTAACCGTTCTAATAAGTATCTTGCTGCGGTTCGACCGATTTCTTGCTCCGGTTGGTGTACAACAGGGAGCGGAGGCTTCATCATAGAACACACTTCCACGCAATCAAAACCGAAAATATCAAGATCATCGGGAATCTTTAAACCGCGGTCCCTGGCAGCGGTGACAAGACCAATTGTAATATCGTAATTGGTTGTAACAACGGCTGTCGGCGGACTATTCAGGGATAAAAGTGCTTCACATCCTCGGTAACCGGTAGCAAACTCATTGTTGTCACTGATAATTAACTCGTCATCAAATAGAATATTATGGTCAGACAATGCCCGGAGATATCCAATCTGCCGCTCTTTTGCGGTATAAACGGATTTTGGACCGGCGATCAATGCAATGCGTGTATGACCCTTTTTGATCAATTCGCATACAGCACGATAAACAGCATCCGCATTGTCTACCAAAACTGCATCGCTGTCGACACCTTGAATAATGCGGTCGATCTGCACAGTTGGTATATTGTGATGTGCGGTCAATTCATAAAACTCGTCTGATGTAATATCTTCCGGGATGTAAATAAGGCCTTCGATTCCGTTAGACATTAGGAATTGAAGATTGTCCCGTTCAAGTCCGTGGTTAGAGCCATAGCAGGAAATGAGTGTGTGATAACCATATTCACGAACAGCCTTTTCAAATTCTGTAATCACTGAGCCAAAGAAGGGGGCAGTCATATTGGGAAGAAGAATACCAATAAAGCGACTCCTCTGGGCTTTGAGATTTCTGGCAAAGGGATTAACGCGATAATCCAGGGCATCGATAGCGGAACGGATCTGCATTTCATTTTCTGCGCGCACATTACCGCCATTAAGATACTTGGAAACAGTAGCCATAGAGACATTTGCCAATTTTGCTACATCTTTTATGGTTGCCATAATGTGCACCTCCATTCCTTGAAAGCGAATCGTTTCACTTTTTGAATGTAAAGTTTTGATCATTTACTATCTATATAATATAAAATGAATTTTGTGCTGTCAATATAAAAAAATAAAAAATGTCTTGATTTTTTTGTGAAAGTTTATTATATTATAGGCATATAGAGGATGAATTTTATGTGCAATTGTAATAGTGCACAAAATATTATCCGGTTGTATGGTGCGTTTGCACAACCATTTGTTGAATAATAGCAAACGAAACGTTTCGACTTTGTATATGTTTTTTGTTTGCGTGAAAGGTGATGTTTGAATGGGCGAAACGATCTTAAAAATGCAAGGCATTCAAAAGTATTTTTCCGGCGTTCATGCACTCAAAGGTGTAGACTTTGAATTGAAAGCCGGTGAAGTCCATGCTCTGATGGGAGAAAACGGTGCCGGTAAATCTACACTGATCAAAGTTCTTTGCGGCATTCATAAAAGAGATGGCGGTACTGTCGAACTGTTCGGTGAGCATGTTAATTTTAATAGTATTGCAGATTCGCAGGCTGCGGGCATCAGCGTTATCCATCAAGAATTAAATATGATGAACCATTTGACAGTGGCTCAAAATATGTTCATTGGCAGAGAGCCGATGAAAGGTATTTTAATTGATGATAAAAAAATGGTTCGTGATGCTGCAGAACTGTTTAAACGTATAGGTGTTAAGATTGATCCCACTGTGAAACTGGGTACTCTTACCGTTGGTAAGCAGCAAATGGTCGAAATTGCAAAGGCAGTTTCCCATGAATGCAAACTCCTGGTTCTGGATGAGCCTACTGCCGCGTTGACTCAGCCTGAAGTGGAAGAGTTGTTTAAGATCATGAACGATCTTCGGGATAAAGGAATCGGTATGATCTACATCTCTCACCGTATGGATGAAATCAACCGTATTTCTAACCGTGTTACGGTTATGCGAGACGGTGAGTATGTTGGTACGATCAATACTGCAGATGCGACCAAAGATGACATCGTTAAAATGATGGTCGGTCGCGTTATTATGGGTGATAAAAAGGAAGCAAGCACGGTCCCTGAAGACGCACCGGTTATTCTTGAAGTAAAAAACCTGAATGCGGGCAAAGAAGTTCGAGATGTTAATTTCAAACTTCGTAGAGGCGAAATCCTTGGCTTTGCAGGTTTGATGGGCGCTGGCCGTACAGAAGTTGCCCGGGCGCTTTACGGCGCAGATGAAAAAGCATCCGGCGAAATCTATATAAACGGTAAATTGACGAAGATCAATACGCCTGAACAAGCGGTTAAGAACGGTATTTGTTATTTGTCTGAAGATAGAAAGCGTTATGGTTTGATGCTGATGAAATCTGTCTCAGACAACTCTGCAATCGCATCCCTTGACAAATACATAAAACATGGTTGGATCGATGATGCATCTATCGCAAAGGTTTCTGAAGAAACGAATGCGCTTTTAAAAACAAAGACGCCTTCTATGGAACAGCTTTTAAAGAATCTTTCCGGCGGCAACCAACAGAAGGTCATCATTGCCCGTTGGCTGATGAAAGATTCCGATATCTTCATTTTTGACGAGCCTACCCGTGGCATTGATGTTGGCGCAAAGAGCGAAATGTATGCATTGATGGAAAAACTGGCATCTGAAGGCAAGTCCGTGATTATGATCTCTTCTGAATTGGCGGAGATCCAGCGCCTGAGTGACCGCGTTATTGTTATGTGCGAAGGTCGCATCACTGCTGAACTGGATATAGCAGATGCAACTCAGGAAGAAATTATGAAATATGCAACTATGCGAGACTGATATAAGAAGGGGTCATGGATATGAAAAATCTTACTGCACGCAAACCTTTTAAAATTCAACAGAATATTATTATGTTGATTGCGATGTTTGTTTTGCTTGGCTTATTCAGCCTGGTTAATCCGAACATCATCCGCGACAAATATATGATTTTGAGTATGGTTCAGAGTTTTGCGCCCTATGCAGTTATGGGTCTTGGCGTTACCTTTGTTATTGCTACCGGTGGTATCGACCTGTCCTTGGGTACTGTGACGATTGCATCTGCAGTTTTGGCAGGCAAACTCTACACGATGGGCGCAATTCCGTTCTGGGCTACGATTCCGATTATGATCGCGATCGGCACTTTCTTTGGCTTGCTCAATGGCTTGATGGTAGCCAAATTGAAGATTCCCGCATTTATTGCTACCTTGGGAACAATGATGGTCTCCCGCGGATTATCTGCACTTTTAGCTGAGGTTCCCAACATTTTCTTCCCGACCGGCACTTGGTACAACAAAACATTCTCCAGCCTCTCTATTGGTGATTACAGCGCAATTCCCGTTGGTTTATTCTGGGTAATCGCCTTGATGCTGATTTGTATGTATCTTATGTACAAGAACAAGACCGGCCGTTACATTTTGGCGATTGGTTCTAACGAAGAGGCAACTCGTCTGTCCGGTATCAATACAGATAAGTATAAGATCTTTGCTTACACTTTTGCAGGTATGTTCTGTGGCATTGCTGCTATTTTCTACTCTGCTGCTTTCCCCACAGTTGCTGCTGCTACCGGTAACGGTATGGAATTGGATGCCATTGCAGGCGTCTACATCGGTGGTACTTCTTCTGCCGGCGGCGTTGCTTCTGTTTCCGGATCTGTAGTCGGCGCTATGCTGTTGGTTGTAATCCGTAGTGGTTTGAACCTCGTTTTGGCAAAACTGAATTTGAATTTGAACTCCACCTATGTTACATATGTGCTCACCGGCATTATTGTTGTTGTGGCAATTCTGATGGATATCGTTAAGACAAATAATCAGAATAAAGTCAAAATTCAGAAAGTTGAAAAAGCCGAAACTGCGAAAAAATAATTTCGCTATTATCATTTGTATAGGCGCGCACAATGTGTGCTTATAAAATATATTTAGGAGGAACGAAAAATGAAAAAACTCATCGCATTGCTTCTGGCTCTCGTAATGATCCTTTCTCTGGCTGCATGTGCATCCACCGGTAACGGTGAAGAGAACAAGGGTGGCGAGACCGGAAAGAAAACTATCGCTGTTATCGCAAAGGGCGAATCCCACGCATTCTGGCAGGCTGTTAAGGCCGGCGCTCTGAAGGCTGCTCAGGAAAAAGGCTATGAACTGACTTTCCAGGGTCCTGCTGACGAGTCTCCCGCTTCTGTCAATAACCAGATGACCATGGTACAGACTGCGCTGACTAACAATGTTAGCGGTATCGTTCTGGCTACCATCGGCAGTGGCTTTGGCGAGCACTTGACCCAGGCATATGATAAGAATATTCCTATCGTTACTTTTGACTCCGGTTTGAGAGCACCTGATGACATCACCGAAGGCAAGAACCCCATCGTTGCTCACGTTGCTACTGACAACAAGGCAGCTGCTTCCATTGCCGGCGAGAAGATGTTCGAGGCTATTAAGGCTGAAGTCGCAAAGGCTTCTGCTGATGCTCCCTACATTGTTGGCGTAATTCAGCACGACTTGACCGCAACCGGTATTGACCGCGCTGCTGGTTTCATGGATAAGTTTAAGGAACTTGCCGATGCTGATGAGACCACCAAGGGTAAGTATGAGATCGTGAAGGAAGCAAAGGACGGAGATGCTAACCAGAACTATAAAGTTGCTCTGGAAGCTCTGTACGAAATGGGCATCAAGGCTTGCTTCATGACCAACGAAGGCGTTGCAAAGCAGGTTTATGACGCTGCTAAGGCTGCTGAAGGCAAGTACGACAACATCATCTTCACCGGTTTTGATGCAGGTACCAAGCAGGTTACCTGGATCAAGAACAACGACACTCCCACCATCCTCGGCGCTGTTGCTCAGGACTCCATCCAGATGGGTTACGAAGCTGTTATGCAGTGCATCGCTGCTATCGAGGGCGGCACTCCTGCTGACAAACTCATTGACGGTACTTGGTACAACTCCGAGACTGTTGTCGAGATGATCGAAAAGGATCTGGCCTACACTGACTCCGACGCCGACAAGGCTGCTATCCTCGGCAACTAATTCTGATCGTTACAATTTTTAACGGCTGAAACCGACCGGCACCACTTCGGTGGTGCCGGTTTTTCGGCTTGTTTACGGTTGAAAATTGCTACATATTTTATGAGGTAATTTTGAGCAGTGAACTTGGAGGTAATACATATGAAGAAAGTAAGAAATCTTATTGCCTTTGATTTAGGCGCAAGTAATGGCCGAACTATACTCGGTCAATTTGACGGTGAAAAGATTACAATGATAGAGTTACACCGTTTCGAAAATAATTATATTGAAATGAACGGTGTCTTTTATTGGGATACACCGTACTTGTTTAATGAATTAAAGAAAGGCCTCTTAGCATTTAAGCGGGGCGGTTATGGCGAGTTGGATGCCTTTGGTATTGACACCTGGGGTGTCGACTATGGCCTTTTGGACAAAAACGGTCACTTGATCAGCATCCCCAGATCTTACCGATTGGGAACACAGGCGGATGTGGATGCTGTGAAAGAAAAGATTCCTGCAAATGTATTATATAGTCGCTCGGGAATTGATACATCATTAACATTCAATACTCTTTATCAGCTCTATCGCAGAAAGCGGGAAGGGGATCCTGCTTTGGATGCGGCAGAAACTATGCTTTTGACGCCGGATCTGCTTGGTTATTTTCTCACCGGTGAAGTTGGTACGGAATATACCATAGCAACGACAACGCAATTGTACAATCCATCCAAAAATGATTGGGATTGGGACACAATTTCTGAATTGGATTTGCCTAAAAACATCTTTACAAAAATAGACAAGAGTGGTACAATTAGAGGAAAACTTAGAAAAGAGATTTGTGAAGAAATCGGCATTAATCCTGCTAAGTTTGTAGCGGTCGGCAGCCATGATACGGCTTCTGCTGTTGCGGCAATTCCCGGTAAGGGTAGTTTTGCTTTCTGTTCCAGTGGTACTTGGTCCTTATTTGGCACTGAATTGGACAAGCCCGATCTGAGCCCCGAAGCAGCGGCTGCAGGCTTCTCTAATGAGGGTACGATCCAGGGCGGTTTCCGCCCCTTAAGAAACATTGTGGGTATGTGGATCATTCAGGAATGCCGTCGGGATTGGATCAAGCAGGGCATGAACCTTGGTTGGAACGATATTGTTGAACTTGCGTTGAAAGAAGCGCCGTTCCGTTCTATTATCGATACGGATGCTCCTGAATTCTATGCAGGCGGCAATATGGAAAATAAAATCAAAGACTTCTGCCGCAGAACATCGCAACCGATTCCGGAAAACGTTGGTCAGGTTGCCCGTTGCTTCTATGAATCTCTTGCGCTTAAGTACCGTCACGCGTTGGAGGGTCTTGAAAAAATGAAAGGCCAGCGTATTGAATCCTTGAATATCGTCGGTGGTGGCATTCAAAACCGTTTGCTCGATCAGATGATTGCAGACGCATTGGATCGTGAAGTTGTTACCGGACCGATTGAAGGCGCAGCTATGGGCAACTTGCTTACACAGGCGATGGCCCTCGGCGATATTGTTGACTTGGATCAACTTCGTGATGTTGTGCGCAGATCTGAGGCTGTTGAGGTTTGGAAACCCAACCATACTGTTGCTTGGGATGAAGCATATCAGAAATTACTGACTTTTTTATAAGCAAAGGAGAATTGTTATGAGCGTAGATATGTCAAAATGGCAGGAAATTGCCAAGCAAAACATTCACAACCGGCTTGCCGGTAATGGAAGACTTGCCGGCAAGGTTACAATTGTTACAGGTGCTGCGCAGGGTTTTGGTAAAGGTATTGCGGAAGAATTGTACGCAGAAGGCGCCATAATTATCGTTGCTGATATGAATGTTCCTCTTGCTGAGAGCGTAGCCGCTGAAATGGGCGATCGCGCATGGGCAATCGGTGTTAATGTTTCCGACGAGGAAAGTGTTGCAAACATGGTCGCAAAGGTTGTTGAAAAATTCGGCGGTTTGGATATTATGGTTGCCAATGCCGGCGTTGTCCGCTCAGGCCCGATTGCGGAGTTTGAGAAAAAGGACTTTGATTTTGTAACTGCAATCAATTACACCGGATTATTCCTTACATGTAAGTACGCAGCTATTATTATGCAGGCACAGCACGAAGCTGATCCTGAGGCATCTTTCGATATTATTGCCATGTCCTCTAAATCCGGTCTGGTAGGCTCCAACAAGAATTTTGCGTATGCAGGTTCCAAGTTTGGCGCAATCGGTTTGGTACAGAGTTTCGCACTAGAACTTTGCGCTTACAACATTAAGGTGAATGCTATTTGCCCCGGTAACTACCTGGATGGTCCTCTGTGGAGCGATCCCGAGCGAGGCCTGTTTGTGCAGTATCTGCAGGCAGGTAAGGTGCCCGGCGCCAAGACAGTGGAAGATGTCCGCCGCTTCTATGAGGCGAAGGTGCCTATGAATCGCGGATGCTTACCTATCGATGTTGCCCGCGCTGTTATGTATTGCGTTGAGCAGAAGTACGAGACCGGTCAGGCAATTCCTGTTACCGGCGGTCAGGTAATGCTGAATTGATGGTGGTCGTATGATTGATATTCAGATACTTGAAAAACTGAATGCGCCTACAAGAGCGGAACGAATTGCCAACTTGAAAGCAATTCTTCCGGAAACAAAGTTCCCTCCAATGGTGCCTCAGTATATTAACAATCATATCCATACGACCTATTCTTTTTCCCCGTATTCTCCCACAGCTGCGGTTTATGCAGCACGGATGGAAGGTCTTTGCACTGCTGGTATCATTGATCACGATTCCATATCAGGCGCTGAGGAGTTTCTTGAGGCAGCCGAACTGATCAATATTCCGGTTACCATCGGAATGGAATGCCGTGTTTCTATGGGTGGTACGCGATTGGAGGGGCGCAGAACCAACAATCCGGATCAGGTTGGTGTCAGTTATATGACGATTCAGTCTGTTCCTCATGATAAGATTTCTGTTTTAACGGAGTTTTTCCGTCCTTATCAAACTGCCCGCCATAATCGCAACCGGAAGATGATCGCAAAGATCAATGAAATGATCCCGGGTATTTCCCTTGATTATGATCGGGATGTGCTACCTCTTTCTATGGCTCATGATAACGGTGGTGTTACGGAACGTCACTTGATGTACGCGCTCTCCCTGAAACTGATGGATTTGGTTGGCAAAGGTAAACCGATGATCGAAAAACTGGCGCAAATGGGTATTGCATTATCCCAAAAGCAGACGAATCAGCTGTTGGATATGGAATATCCTTTCTATGCCTATGATTTGCTGGGCATTCTGAAAAGCGCTTATGTTCCTAAAATTTTCATCGATGCAACCGATGAATGTCCCAAATTGCCGGATATGGTGAAATTATGTGATGACATTGATGCATATTTGTGCTATGCTTATTTGGGAGATGTTGTAAATAGCGTAACCGGTGATAAGAAGGCGCAGAAGTTCGAAGATGATTATTTAGACGATGTGTTCCTTTGCCTGAAAGAAGAGGGTGTACGGGCTGTGACCTATATGCCCACCCGGAATACACATGAGCAACTTTCTCGTCTGCGAGCACTTTGCGATGAATACGGAATGTTCCAAATCTCCGGCGAGGATATTAACTCTCCCCGTCAAAGTTTTGTAATTAAAGCGATGGAGAATCCGCTGTTTGCAAATTTGATCGATGCAACCTGGAAATTAATTGAACATGAATCGAAATGAGGAGGATGTTAATTATGAATACAAAAGCAGTTAGAATTCATGGTAAGAAAGATCTTCGTTTAGAAGAGATCACTCTGCCTGAGGTAGGTCCGGATGATGTTCAGATCCGTGTGATCTGCGACTCTATCTGTATGTCTACATACAAGGCCGCCCTGGAAGGTGAGGATCATAAGCGTGTTCCCGATGATTGCGCTGAAAATCCTACCATTGTTGGTCACGAATTCTGTGGCGATATTGTTGCTGTAGGCGAGAATTGGAAGCATAAATATAAAGTTGGTGATAAGTTTGCAATTCAGCCCGCTCACTACTATAAAGGTTCCCAAATGGCTCCCGGTTATTCCTATAAGTACTGCGGCGGTTCCGCTCAGTACGGCAATGTTCCTATCGAAACCTTGCTGATGGACTGCCTGCTGCCCTATAATTCTGATACATACTTCTATGGCTCATTGGCTGAACCTATCAGTTGTGTTGTCGGTACATTCCATGCAATGTATCACACAAAGGCCGGTTCCTATGTTCACGAGATGGGTATTAAGGAAGGCGGTAAGATGGCTATGCTGGCATCCGTCGGACCTATGGGTCTTGGCGCTATTGACTATGCTCTGCATTGTGATCGCCGCCCCAGTTTGCTGGTTGTGACGGATATTGATGATGCCCGCCTGGAGCGCGCCGCCTCCATTTACACCGTGGAAGAAGCCAAAAAGCAGGGCGTAGAACTTATTTATGTCAATACCAAGATGGAAGGCGCTACCGAGTATCTTCGCAGCCTGACCGGCGGTACCGGTTATGATGATGTAATCTGCTTTGCTCCCGTAAAGCCTTTGATCGAACAAGCCGGCGATATTCTCGGATTTGACGGTTGCTTGAACTTCTTTGCAGGTCCCACCGACAGCCAGTTCAAGGCGCCCTTTAACTGGTACAATGTCCACTATCTGTATACCCACGTTGTCGGTACTTCCGGCGGCAACAATGATGATCTCCGTGAAGCCATTCAGATGATGAGTGAGGGCAAACTGAATCCTGCTGCTTTGGTTACCCACATCGGTGGATTGAATGCTGTTGTGGATACTGTTTTGGATCTTCCCAACATTCCCGGTGGTAAGAAACTGATCTATAACCACATTGATCTGCCGCTGACCGCAATTGCTGATTTTGCAGAAGCAGGTAAGACCGATCCGTTGTTTGCAGAACTGGATAAGATTTGTAAGGCACACAATAATTTGTGGAACACCGAGGCAGAACGTTATCTGCTTGCAAATGCAAAGCCTATCTGACATAACAAAAGCCTCCCGAATGGGAGGCTTTTGTTGAAAGGAATGATTTAATGAACCTTGATAAATTGGTTTTGGGTATCGAACTTGGCTCTACACGAATCAAGGCAGTTTTGACCGATGAAAAACATACCGTCGTTGCAACCGGTGGATTTGCCTGGGAGAATCAATTGGTGGACAATGTCTGGATTTATGATTTGAGTGATGCAATTCGCGGTATTCGAATCTGTTATTCGGAACTCCGCAGTGATTTTGAAGAGAGGTATCAAATTCCACTTACGAAAGTTGGCGCGATTGGTGTTTCCGGAATGATGCATGGATATCTTGTTTTTGATAGAAACGGAAATCAATTGGCGCCATTTCGGACCTGGAGAAATGCAATTACAGCCCCTGCGGCTGAAATACTTTCTAATTTGATGCAATTTAATATTCCGCAACGCTGGAGTATTTCACATCTGTACCAAGCAATTTTAAACGGCGAAGACCATATTGGAGAAATCGCGCAATTAACAACCTTGAGCGGATACATTCACTACTTACTTACCGGTAGGAAAGTTACCGGGATCTGCGAGGCATCCGGAATGTTTCCGTACAATGACACCGAGGGTACTTTCGATTCCATTCGTATAGATCAATTTGATTCACTTATAAAAGAGTATGGTTTTACCTGGAAGATCAAAGATATTTTGCCGCAAGTGCTTCCGGCAGGCACAGTCGCAGGCAAACTGACTCCGGAAGGTGCAGCATTACTTGATGAGAGCGGAAAGTTACAACCGGGTATTCCGTTCTGTCCGCCTGAAGGTGATGCAGGTACCGGAATGGTTGCAACTTGTTCAATTGCGCCAAGAACCGGTAATATTTCTGCCGGTACTTCTGCTTTCTCTATGCAGGTTTTGGAACGACCTTTAAGCGGATTTTATCCGGAGATCGATGTTGTTTGTACTCCCGATGGTAAACCGGTCGCTATGGCACACTCAAACACCTGTACATCGGATATTGATGCGTGGATCAAACTGTTTGCAGATTCATTTGCGGCAATGGGATTTGAATATGATATAAATGAATTGTATTCGACTCTGTTTGCTAAAGCAATGGAAGGACAACCTGACTGTGGAGGGTTGCTGTCGTATAATTACATTGCCGGTGAAACACTGTGCGAAGTTGAAAAGGGAAGACCAATGTTCCTGCGTGTACCGGATAGTAAAATGAATATTGCAGACTTTATGCGTACACATCTATATAGTGCCGTTGCTGTTTTGCGTTTGGGTATGGATCTGCTCATGGAGAAAGAACGTGTGGAAACAGACAGATTTCTTGCCCATGGCGGATTCTTCAAAACTCCCAATGTGGGACAGCAAATTTTAGCAGACGCTCTTGACGTGCCGATCTCCACAATGGAAACTGCGGGAGAGGGTGGTCCATGGGGTATGGCGCTTCTTGCTTCGTATATGCTGAATAAAAGAGAGAATCAGACGCTTTCCGGTTACCTGCATGATTGTGTATTCCAAAATGCAAAATATCATCGCTTGGATCCTGATCCGGTCGGCGTTAATGGATTTAATGTTTATTTAAACCGATATAAGGCCTGTTTACCTGCGCAAATCGCTGCTGCCGAATTATCATAATCATTCAATCAACTATTGCAATTTGCAATTCATTGGGGTACAATGACAGAAAATATTTTAGGGAGTAAGGCTATGAAAATTTCAACAGAAATTGCTTCTGCTGCGAGACTTGTAGGAGAAGAACGAGCGATTGAAGCCTATGCAAAGGCAGGGTTTGATCACTGGGACTTTTCAATGTTACTTATGTGCCGCCATAAAATTTATGATGGTATTGTTGAGCAGACAGATCACCCTCTCAGCGGCAATGAATATTTGTCTTTTGCCCGGCAATTGAAGAAAGTAGCGGATGATAACGGTATTACTTGTAACCAATCCCATGCGCCGTTTCCGTGTACTATTCGTATCCTGGATTATCTGAAACGGGCAATTGAGTGTACCGCCGAAGCGGGCGGTCAGTACTGCATTATTCATCCTTGGAATTATTATACCCCGGAACAGAATGCAGAAATGTATTTTGAGTTGCTGCCATTTGCAAAAGAACATCATGTGAAAATTGCAACGGAAAATATGTGGTGTTGGGATAACGAAAAGGATGAAGCTTGTTTTGCTGCTTGTTGTGATCCCAAGAGTTTTATTGACCATTTAAATGCGGTCAATGATGACGATTTTGTTGCGTGTCTGGATATTGGTCATGCGGAAATGCGCGGATTAGGTACATCTGCAGTTGAAATGATCGAAGCATTGGGTGATAAATTGCAATGTTTGCATATTCACGATGTTGACAAGTGGCACGATAACCATCAGATTCCTTTTTCCTTAAATGTTGATTTTGACGCGGTAGTTCGCGCGTTGAAGAAAAACAATTATCAAGGTGTATTTACATTAGAAGCCAACAGTTATCTAAAAGCGTACACACCTGAAAATATACAAGTTGGCGCAGAAATGCTTGCCAAATCCGCAAAAAAACTTGCTGATATGTTCGATAAATGCTGATTGAAGTCAGCGGAAGTGAACTTATATATCTTTTTTTATTCTAAACTGAGGTGATTCCAATGGATCAGAAACTACGTACAGAAACTTTGTGTATTCAGGCGGGTTATAGTCCTGCCAGCGGTGAACCCCGCCAGATTCCCATTATTCAGAGTACTACTTTTAAATATGCAACCTCTGAGGATATGGGCAAATTATTTGACCTGGAGGCATCCGGTTATTTCTATTCCCGTTTGCAGAATCCTACCTGCGATATGGTTGCAGCTAAGATCGCCGCGCTTGAGGGCGGCACAGCCGCTATGCTTACCGGTTCCGGTCAGGCAGCAAATTTCTATGCCCTTTTCAACATCGCTTCCTGCGGTGATCATATTGTTTCTTCTTCTGCGATTTACGGTGGTAGTTTTAACCTTCTGGGTGTTACAATGAAGCGCATGGGTATTGAGGTTACATTTGTGGATCCGGACGCCAGCGAGGAAGAACTGCAGGCAGCATTCAGACCCAATACCAAGGCTCTGTTTGGTGAAACCATCGCAAACCCTGCGTTGACCGTTTTGGATATTGAAAAGTTTGCAAAAGTTGCCCACGCAAATGGTGTTCCGCTGATCATTGATAACACCTTTGCGACACCGGTAAACTGCCGTCCTATCGAATGGGGCGCAGATATCATAACCCACTCCACCACAAAGTATATGGATGGTCATGGCGTTGCTGTCGGTGGTTGTATTGTGGATAGCGGTAAGTTCGACTGGACTAAGTATCCCGAAAAATTTGCAGGCCTTTGTACACCCGACGACAGTTACCACGGCGTAACCTACACGGAACGGTTTGGGCTGGAAGGCGCATTTATAACCAAATGTACTGCCCAGTTAATGCGTGATCTCGGTTCTATCCAATCTCCCCAAAGCGCTTTCTATCTCAATTTGGGATTGGAGAGCCTGCCTTTCCGTATGAAACAGCATTGCGCCAACGCCCAGGCAATTGCAGAGTATTTGCAGAGCAATGATAAAGTTGCTTGGATCAAGTACTGCGGTCTGAAGGGCGACAAATACTATGATATTGCCCAAAAGTATATGCCGAACGGTTCCTGTGGCGTCATCGCCTTTGGCTTGAAGGGCGGACGTAAGGCAGCAGAAACCTTTATGAAACATCTGAAACTGGGTTCTATTGAGACCCACGTTGCGGATTCCCGTACTTGCTGCCTGCACCCGGCCAGCGCAACACACCGTCAGATGACCGATGAACAGTTGGATGCTGCAGGTGTCGGCGCTGATTTGATCCGCTTAAGTTGTGGTCTTGAAAATGCGGAAGATTTGATTGCGGATCTGAAGCAGGCGATCGAGAAGGTGTAATATGGATTTTTTGGAAATTGCCAATGGCCGGCAATCTTGCCGTAAATATGATGCGTCCAAATTGGTTGAACAAAAAAAGTTAGATGCGGTGCTCAAAGCAGGACAACTATCACCGTCTGCATGTAACAGTCAGCCGTATCATATTACTGTTTGTACCGGCGAAAATGCGAAAAAGGTTGTTAAAGCAGTTACCCAAATGGGCGCGAACAAGTTTGCGTCAGATGTGCCGGTGTTTCTTGTGATTTCCGAGAGCGCCTATTCTGCGGCTGCTGCAATGGGATCAAGAGTAAAACACAACGATTTCCGTTCCATCGACATTGGTATTCTTACGGCGTATTTAACAGCCGAAGCACATACCCAAGGTCTTTCAACTTGTATTCTTGGTTGGTTGAACGATGAACTGCTGCGGGAAATCTGCAATGTATATGAGCCTGTGCGACTTGTTATTGCATTGGGATATGCTGCTGAAGATGATAAACTTCGGGATAAAAAACGTAAAGATATGTCTGAACTTGTAACAATGATGTAAATGAAAACCGTTCACTGCATTTTGCAGTGAACGGTTAATTTTATAATGTGATGCCGTCTTTGAAAATAGAAATTTCAGCGCAGCCGTTTCGCTCATTGGCGGTTTCTTCACCGGATGCAACACGGAGAATATAATCCATAAACTGATCGGTAAGATCAGACATAGATGTGCCGGTCAAAAGGGGAGAGGCATCAAAGTCGATCCAACCTTTCTTTCTGGTCGCAAGATCATGATTGGTTGCGATCTTGACCGTCGGCGCAGGTCCGCCGGCAGGTGTGCCGCGACCGGTTGTGAACAGAACCATATGTACGCCGGCTGCAATCAAATTTGTTATCGCTACAAGGTCGTTTCCGGGACCGTTAAGAAGAGATAACCCATTTTTTGATAATGTGTCGCCATAGTCCAAAACGTCGCATACGGGACTGAGACCGCCCTTCTGAACGCAACCCAGGGATTTCTCTTCCAAGGTTGTGATGCCACCTGCTTTGTTGCCGGGAGAGGGGTTTTCATAGATAACCTGATCGTGCCGGGTAAAATAGTCTTTGAAATTATTGATCAGGTCGACAGTCTTTTGGAAAAGTTCTTCTGTGGGACAGCGCTTCATCAGCAGATGCTCTGCGCCGAACATTTCAGGTACTTCTGTGAGGACGCAACTGCCGCCGTATGCGATCAATCGGTCAGAAAGAGAGCCAACCAGTGGGTTCGCGGTAATACCACTGTAACCGTCACTACCACCGCATTTTAAACCCAGTCGAAGTTTCGAAACAGGAACGGGAACTTTTTCAAAAGTAGCGGCGTAAGACTTCAGTTCTTCAATGATCTTAACGCCTTCTGCGATTTCATCCTCACATTCCTGCGTGATCAGAAAACGGACTCTCTCGGGATCCCAGGTGCCAAGAACTTTTTGAAACTCTGGAATGTTGTTGTTTTCACAGCCAAGACCCAGCACCAGCACACCGGCTGCGTTTGGGTGGTTTACCAATCCGCGGAGGATCTTCTGCGTAACACTTTGGTCATCGCCCAACTGAGAACAACCGAAGGGATGCTCAAAGTATTTAGCACCCGTCAGTTCGGATAACTTCTTTGCAATTTTGTTTACACAGCCGACGGTGTTGATGATCCATACTTCATTCCGGATACCCACATCACCGTTTTTACGGATATAACCCATGAAAGTCTGATCGGTTTCGATATGTTCCACGGGTTTAAAATCCGGTTGATAGGTGTATTCCAGATTACCGCTTAAATTGGTCTTCATATTGTGGCTATGAACATGTTCGCCCTTTGCAATATCGCATGTAGCATGACCAATTGGGTTGCCGTATTTGATAATTGTTTCATTGCAGGCAATGTCTGCAATGGCGTATTTATGTCCGTTTTCGAGATTGACCTCTACATTGTCCAACGGGTGAATTACCATTGGGCACCCTCCTTGCTTGCAGCAACAACAGCATCAGTAAGGAAACTTAAATCTTCGTCCCACAGAGCCTTGTTAGCAAGAATTGCGGGGATGTCAGAATTCTTCATGGTTGCAATTACGCCTTCGTCATCAATGGGGGTACCATTTTTGTAGAACTCAATCAGTTTTGCAAAGGAGAAGATCAGACGCTTGGGCATCTCGTTTTTGCGGCGAATGTACTCCAAAATAGAGGGCAGTACACGAACCTTAAACTTGCTGACAGAGTTCAGGCAGATGGAAGAGCACAGGTGACGGATGTAAGGATTGCGGAAGCGCTCCAAAACATTGTTTGCATAATCCAGAAGTTCCTCCTCCGGCAGATCCAGTGTGGGGATGATCTCCTCAAACAGACAAGCCTTCAGGAATGCGCTCATATTTTCGTCTGCCATACAATCACCGACGGTTTCAATACCCTCTAACATAGCATAAGGGATCATAGAAGTGTGAGAACCGTTGAGGATACGAACCTTTCTGGTGCGGTAGGGGGTCATATTATCAGTGAGGATAACATTCAGATTTGCCTTGTTGAAGGGGAATTCTTCGCCAACGCAGGCAGGGCCTTCAACTACCCAAAGATGGAACAGTTCGCTGGTGTTGAGCATATTGTCTTCATAACCCAAGTCAATATTTTCACCTCTGGGGTAGCCGGTAACGATTCTGTCAACCAGGGTGTTACAGAAAATGTTATCAGATTCAACCCATGCGGCAAAACCCTCTTCCAGACCCCACATCTTTGCGTAGTCCAGAATGTATTTCTTCAGAGTGAATCCGTTTTTGTCGATCAACTCGCAGGGGAGGAAAATAAAGCCCTTCAAGCCAAGCTGATAACGGCGATGCAGAAGCAAGGTCACTTTAGCGGGGAAGGTGACATTGGGCGCATTTTCCGGTTTGTCTTCCGCATTGAAGCAGATACCGGATTCTGTTGTGTTGGAAATCACAAAGCGGAAATCGGGGTTTTCTGCTAAATTCAGATAGGCTTCAAAATCCTTATAGGGCTCAATAGTGCGGGAAATTACATCGACGATTTTCTTTTCCACAGTGGGAACGCCGTTTTTCATACCACGCATAACATGTGTGTAAACACAGTTTTGCTTTTCCAGCATTTCGCACATACCTTTTTCAATAGGCTGTACTACAACGACAGATGCATTAAAATCGGTTGCTTCATTTGTAAGTTGGATGATCCAATCGGCAAATCCACGCAGGAAGCCACCTTCGCCAAATTGAATAAATTTTTCGCAACGCACAGGTTTTGTAAACATAAATGATTCCTCCAATTGTTTTCTATTTTAGACTATGATATTAGTTTATAGCGGAATTATCTTGTTTTCCTTTAAAATAATGACATTTATTTCAGAAAACAAGAAAATATTGTTTGACTGCATAAAAATGGTATGTTATCATAGTTTTCGAGGTGTTAATTATGATTATTGAATATCGTGATCCGCCTATTTCCTACGATAAAGTTATCAATCGCAGGAAGACATCTTTGACGCATTTTCATCATCAACACGAACTTTATTATCTTCTTAGCGGTGAAACAAAATATTTTGTCGGAGATGATATTTACCATCTCCGAGCGGGTGATTTTATTTTCGTTCCTAAAGAAGTGATCCATAAAACAGACAGTGAAAGTTGTATGGAAAACGAGCGAATTTTGTTGAGTTTTGAGGATGAATTGTTTGATGAGGCGACAAGACCGCTTTTGAACGAACTTTCAAACGCCTGCCTGATTCATATTCCCCAAGAAAATCTTCCGGCAGCAGAGGAGCTGATGCGCAGGATTCGTGTGGAATTTGATGAAAAAAGACCATACGGTGATACATTGGCAAGACTCTATATTCTGGAATTGATGACACATCTTTGCCGATTAAAATGCGATAAAACTGCCCCAGCAACAGAATCAGAAAGATTGATCGGCGCAATAACAGAATATATCCGGGGACATTACAGTTCGGATTTGCCGCTGCGGGAATTAGGCAGAAAATTCGGACTTAGCGAAAGTTGCCTTTCAAGGAAATTCAAAGCCGTAACGGGTATGGGAATTACGGAATACATTACAAACGTTCGAATCCACAATGCGGAACGATTACTCAGCGAAGGAAAGTGTTCTATTACGGAAGTTGCAGAGCGTTGCGGTTTCAATGACAGTAATTATTTTGCATCAGTCTTTAAAAAAATCAAAGGAATAACACCGCTGAAATTCTCAAAAGCGCAGCGCTGGCAAAGTTAATCAAGATTTTCTTTCCACTTTTTTCTTTGTACCATCAGGGGAAACGATATATGTGTTTTCTAACTGACCGACCAAACTGGCTTTTACAGAGTCGATATAGATTCTGCGCAGTCGATTCCGCTCTTCAGTTTCTTCTTCGGTCAAAGTTCGAGTTTTGGCAAGTTTTGCCAATTCATTGATTCGTTCGATTACTTGTTCCATTTTCATTTTGAATACCTCTTAATTTGATCGTTTGGTTGATTTATGAGTGTATTATAACATACCTTCAGACCTTTGCAAGATTCATTTTATATCATTACACATTCAGAAAGTAGGTGAGTAGATGGTCATTGGCATTATTGGCGGCGGCGCGTCCGGTATGGCTGCTGCAATTTCAGCTGGATCCAATCCGAATGTCAAAGTATTCCTTTTTGAACGCCAGACACGGCTTGGACGCAAATTACAGGCAACAGGCAATGGACGTTGCAATCTTACAAATATACATACATCTCCCCAATACTACCACGGTGATGACACCTCTTTTGTAATTCCTGCTCTGGAAAAAATGGATGTTATTAAAACGCTTGCCTGGTTCCGCAAAATGGGTTTGTTTACCGTTACTGAATCGTCTGGCAAAGTGTACCCTTACTCCGATCAGGCCAATTCGGTCGTGGATGTTTTGAGATTTGCGCTGAACAAAGAAAATATAGAATTGATAACTGGTTGTGAAGTTACGAAAGTAGCGCATAATGACGGCAAATTTATTATATCTACTCAAGAAAAGAAATTCTATTGCGACAGACTGGTCATTGCTTGTGGCGGTCTTGCGGGCACTAAACTCGGCGGCAGTATGTCCGGGTATAAGTTGCTGAAAAATTTTGGCCATCAGGTAACCAAACTGCGGCCCTCACTTGTGCAAATCAAAACAAACTGGCCGGGTGTTGTTGCGCTGAAAGGTATCCGCACACAATGCCATATTGAGATTATTTACAATGGGAAATTGTTTAATACCGGTGCAGGGGAAATCCAGTTTACAGAGTACGGCATTTCCGGACCGGTGGTGTTCGAAATTTCCAGAGATGTTTGCACATCAAAAGGGGAATGGATCTGTCGGTTGGATCTTGCGCCGGAATTTTCAGAAACGGAGTTATATGATGCTTTGCTTTTGCGCAAAGAAACAACTTTGAACACAGATGATCTATTGACCGGTATCGTTCACAATCGCCTTGGGCGTGTAATTGTCAAAGAGACCGGTATCCATGTAAACAGAAGAATTTCAGAATTGACTGATTCGGAAATCAATTCGGTCTGCAAAACGATAAAGAATTTTGAGATCGAACTTGATTCGCCGTTAGGTATGGATTCCGCGCAGGTAACAGCAGGAGGAGTCTGCACCGCTGAGTTTGATCCCCAAACAATGGAAAGTAAACGCATTCCGGGTTTGTATGCTTGTGGCGAGGTTTTGGACATCGATGGTGATTGCGGTGGTTTCAACTTGCAGTGGGCTTGGAGTTCTGGATTTTGCGCAGGAGATTCTGCCGGAAAGGACCCAATATGATCAGAATTCGTGAAATATCCATGATGCCCGCACACAATGATGCGCAACTATCCTATGAAGCTGCGCGTTTGCTGAAAATTCCCACATCGAAAATTCGTAACTTGCAAATCGTTAAGCGTTCCGTTGATGCAAGAAAGAAACCGGATGTTCGGATCGTTTATACAGTCGATGTAACTGTTGATGGAAATGAGAATAAAATCTTAAAACAAAGTAGATGTAAACGCGCTGAAATAGCGAATACTTTACGTTATAAACCACCAAAAACATCTGTTTCTCTTAACAAGCGACCGATTATTGTCGGCTTTGGTCCTGCCGGTATGTTTTCAGCGCTTATTTTGGCTTTAGCCGGCTTAAGACCACTTGTGTTGGAACGCGGCGACGATGCAGAAACCAGAAACGAAAAGGTGCAACGGTTTTTTACGACCGGTGAACTCGACACAAACAGTAATGTTCAGTTTGGCGAGGGCGGTGCCGGTACTTTTTCAGACGGAAAACTGAATACCGGTATTCATAACCCAAGAATCGGATGGGTGTTGGAGCAATTTGTGCTTGCTGGCGCACATGAGGATATTTTGTTCGATGCAAAACCGCATATCGGCACGGATATCCTTTTACAAGTTGTTCAAAATATTCGCAGGAGGATTCAATCCCTCGGTGGAGAAATTCGGTTTAATGCTTGTGTAGAAAACATTCTAACTGATAATGGAAAAATCACCGGCGTTGTTCTTAATGACGGTGACGAGATCCTTTCTGACCATATCATTTTCGCAATCGGCCATAGCGCAAGAGATACCTTTTTGATGCTGCAGGATAATGATGTTGCAATGGAGGCAAAACCCTTTTCAATGGGTGTGCGTATTGAACATAAACAATCCATGATCAATGACAGCCAGTACGCATCACAAGATCCTGCTCTGCCGCCTGCAGACTATAAACTTGTGAAGCATTTGGAAGATGGAACAGTCTACACTTTCTGTATGTGTCCCGGTGGCTATGTTGTTGCCGCCGCATCGGAAGAGGGCGGTGTTGTAACAAACGGAATGAGTTATGCTGACCGAGCGGGAGATAATGCCAACGCAGCGCTCCTGGTGACCTTGAATCCGAAAGATTTTCCGGGAGAAGGTCCTTTGGCAGGTATGTACTGGCAGAGATCCATTGAACAGAAAGCCTTTTCTGTCAGCAACAGTTATAAAGCCCCTGCGCAGCTTGTAGGAGACTTTTTGAATAATCGACCAAGTACCGGCAACGGGGATGTTGAGCCAACCTACCGTCCGGGAGTGACTTGGTGTGACCTGCACACAGTTCTTCCTGCAAAAATCACGGATGCGTTAAAAGAAGCATTGCCGTTGCTGGATATTTCCCTTAATGGATTTTCTCATCCGGACAGTGTTTTAACAGCGCCGGAAACAAGAAGTTCTTCACCTGTTCGTATTTTGCGGAATGATTCCAAACAATCCATCAGCCTGAAGGGGTTGTATCCTGCAGGTGAAGGCGCCGGATATGCCGGAGGCATTATGTCAGCCGCGATCGATGGCATTCTTTGCGCTGAGGCGCTTATTGATAGGCTATAAAAAAACACCGCAGAATATCTGCGGTGTTTTTTGTGCATAAATGCAAAATATTTGGCATTGAATTTAATATATTGAGAATATAGGGGTGGTTAAATGAAACGATTGAGTCTAATATTTGTTCTATTGGCGTTGGCTTGCGGCTGCGCCAGGCAAACCGAATTTGAAACACTGTCTGATACCTTGCAGTATGATTCTTGCGAACCCTCTGAAATGATATTTCAGTTACCGGAATATG
This sequence comes from uncultured Clostridia bacterium, assembly GCA_937892865.1. GTDB lineage: Bacteria > Bacillota > Clostridia > Oscillospirales > Oscillospiraceae > Faecousia. The sequence continues at coordinate 23,707 of CALBJG010000016.1, read as the reverse complement.
TTAGTATGCCGGTGTTTGCGGATAACAGTGGGAATCAAATTTATATCTGCGATGACTATTCAATAGAAACTTACATAATGCCGGCAGGAGATCTGAAAAAAACGGTTTCTGAAATTACCGGATTTGATATAAAAAAGGTAAGTATGCTGGAAACGATCACAGACGGCATCAAGCGCTATGACTGTTCATGGTCCACTGCCGGTGAAGTAGCGTTGCAAACCTGCAGGGCAACGATATACGACGATGGAAACTATCATTATGTACTTGCCGTCATAGGCGATCAAAATGCCGCATCAAAGCATAGTGAGCAATGGAAACAGATTTTTAAATCTTATATAATCAAGAATACTGACTAATCGATTCTTTACACAGTTTTTTACATTGGTCAATGACAGATTGGGGATACAAAATCTGCGCTTTGTCGCCAAATCCTATAACCCAACTTAAGAACATCGGTGATACAGCAACATTTACGATAAAAGTAAAATGCTCATCGCCATCCGGTATCAGCATAGTTTCTTTTCCAAAACGATCAACAACAATGTTTATTAAACTGCGATGGAATCTCAATTTTACATCTACTGCATCGCCGGAGTACATCTGGAATAATCTGTTTGCATACTCACCCAGGGACTTTCCGGTTAATTCCGGGCATTTTTGTCGCGGTGTATCTGTTAACTGAATGTCCGTCATACGATCGATACGGTAAGAAGTGATACCGTGACGGTCGGACAAGGCAAGTAAATAACAGTTCTCATTATCCTGGCATAGTCCGTAAGGGCTCGCCAGGTATTCTTTTTCTCTATACTTTCTCTGTCCACCCAAATCCCAATCGAAATAACGGAATGTTATTTTACGATTCAGTGTAATTGCGTCCTGAATAGAGCCGACATTGTAATAAATCGACTCGTTCATACTTTTAACACGTTGCAATATTACCATATTTCTGCGCATAAGGGAGGCATCGTGTTCATTACACAGATCACATAATTTTTCAACAAGTTTAAGCGATTTCTTTTCTGTGAGAAAACGGCTGGATAAAACGGCATCAATCAAAAGTTTCAACTCAGGCAGTTCGAAGTTACTTGGGGATGCATAATAGTAGCCGCCGCTTCTGCCGGGAATTGATACAATGTCTTCACCGTATTCCTGAAGCGCAGCGATATCTGCATAGATTGTTTTTCTGTCACAGGTGATACTGTAATCTTCCAGCATTTTTAATAATTCAACCGTCTTTACGGGCTTTTTTTCGTGTGAATGCTTTTTAAGATAATCCAGAATGTAGAAAATACGAAGTCTCGGGCTTTTTGCTTCGATCACGGTCAACACCTCCTGAAAAGATTATAACATATCATAAGGAAAATGGGAATGGAAAAATTGATTTTTGACGATGAATATGATATTCTAAATAAAAGGAGATGGTATTATGTTGTATTTAGGCTGTCACTTATCTGCGTCTGCAGGTAATCTGGCAATGGTTGAAACAGCAAAGTCGATTGGCGCAAATACTTTTGCGTTTTTTACAAGAAACCCGCGAGGCAGTCAGGCAAAGAAAGAAGATCCGGAAGATTGCGCTAAGGCTGTTGAAGCCTTAAAAGATGCAAATTTTGGAAAATTGGTTGCGCACGGAGCATATACTATGAACTTGTGCACAGCAGATCCGGATGCGCGGTCGTTTGCAGCAAGTGTTTTGCTGGATGATCTGCGAAGAATGGCGGCATTACCCGGCAATTATTATAATTTTCATCCGGGCAGCCATGTTGGACAAGGCACAGATGTTGGCATCAATTACATTTGCGATGCATTGAAAATGGCATTGGAACCGGATTATCCGGTTACCGTTCTTTTGGAAACAATGGCCGGAAAAGGCAGTGAAATAGGCGGTAAGTTCATGGAACTGAAAACGATCATCGACCGTGTCGGAAGCGATAAGGTTGGTGTTTGTTTAGACACATGTCATATTTTTGACGGTGGTTATGACATCGTGAATGATCTTGATGGTGTTTTAAGAGAGTTCGATGAGATTATTGGCATTGATAAATTGAAGGCGCTTCATTTGAATGATTCCAAAAATGTTTTTGGCAGCCATAAAGACCGTCACGCATGTATTGGCGAGGGAAATCTCGGAATGGAAACATTCCGGGCAATCGTGAATCATCCGTTATTAAAGGACAAGCCTATGATTCTGGAGACTCCTAATGAATTGCCCGGTTATCAAAAGGAGATTGCTTTACTACGAAGTTTGGAAATGTAATGCTTGAGGTGTTTGTTGTGAATTTTTTATCATCAACAATGTTAGACCCGACATATTACTACGTTTATATCACAGTTTTGCGTATTTTAGCCCCCGTTATTGCATCTATCCTAATATTCCGCTGTATTAAGCCGCTTCTTACTTTCCGCAGGGAACCTGAAATATGGGCGTGGTTGGATTTGGATGACGGCTCAGAGATTCCGCTTACCCACTGGGAAAATGTGATCGGCAGCAGTAAACGAAGTGATGTTGTCTTAAATGCGGATGGTGTTGAAAAGACACACAGCGTTATTACAAGATATGATGACGGCAGTTGGTCTGTTTCTGATGCCGATTCAAAGTCCGGCGTCTTTGTAAATGGAAAACCGATACGCGTTCATCCGATTGGAATAAAAGATCAAATTACGATCGGTAGCGTGAATATGCGTTTGCAACCCATATCTGCAAAACAGGAGCAAAAGTTAGCGCAACTGCGCACGAAACCGTCGTCTGTTCTAACAACATTTGCAAACCTGATACTCCTTACATTATTTCAGTGTTTGTGTTATCTTGGCTTTATGCTTGGTGGCGATATCGAAACTGCGCAGACTTTACTCATCGGTTTTGGCGGCATTGTAGTTTGTCAATGGGCTTTGTTTTTATTTTATGTTTGTATTCAGCGCAATTCGTTTGAAATTGAAACGATCGCGTTTTTCTTATCAACGATGGGAATGGCAGCAATCGCAACAACGCTCCCGGATGAAGCAATAAAACAATTGATATCTCTTGCTGCAGGTGTTGTATTGTTTCTTGTTGTTGGTCTTATTTTGAGAGATCTCGGTAAAGCGAAGAAAATCCGCTATGTTGCGGCAATTGGTGGATTGTGTTTGCTGATGATCACCCTATTATTCGGAACGGAATTCAACGGAGCAAAGGCATGGCTGATTATTGGTTCGTTCTCTATTCAGCCCTCGGAACTGGCAAAAGTCTGCTTTGTTTTTGCCGGGGTTTCCGCTATGGAACGAATCGTGACGAAACGAAATCTGTTTCTGTTTATTGCTTACTCTGTTGCCGCTTGCGGACTTTTGGCGCTTATGAACGACTTTGGTACTGCACTGATTTTCTTTTGTGCTTTCCTAATAATTGCTTATATGCGCTCCGGAAGCGTGGGTACAGTTGCCTTAGCGATCACATCACTCGTTCTGGCTGGCGTTGTTTTATTGAGTGTCGCGCCACATGCCCTTGCGCGTTTTGATAACTGGCGTCACATATGGGAAGATCCGTTGGACGGAGGATATCAGCAAACAAGAGCTTTGATGTGTATGGCAGCCGGCGGTTTCTTTGGATTAGGTCCGGGTAGGGGAAAAGCAGGCAGTTCTGTATATGCCGCTGATTCTGATATGGTAATTGCGACACTGTCGGAAGAATGGGGCATTTTCATGTTCTTGCTTCTGATTATATGCATCGTTGCCCTTGCTGTATTTGCAATTCGCTCTGCTTCAATTGGCAGAAGCAGTTTTTATACCATCGGCAGTTGCGCTGCTGCCAGTATTTTTCTTGTGCAATCGATATTGAATGCTCTGGGAACTGTTGATGTTGTACCGCTTACCGGCGTAACATTCCCGTTTGTTTCAAACGGCGGCTCAAGCATGATCGCTGTTTGGGGATTACTTGCGTTTGTGAAGGCAGCGGACACACGACAGAACGCAAGTTTTGCGGTAAAACTATCAAAGAGGAAAGGGGACTATGTAGATGAATAGAGTAGCCGGTCGAGCCGGTATCATCGTCATATTGATCCTTTTTCTTGTTGGTGGTTTTGGGTTCTTTTTTGTTGAATATATTATGAATTCCGCAAATTGGATCGCAAATAAAGGATCGCCGCATATTTATGCGCCATCCGGCAAGACACTGACATCGATGGTTATGTTGGATCAAAACGGGAAATTGCTGCTGGATACGCGGGATGGGATCCAATATTCCAATGATGAAAAGATACGCAAGTCAACAGTTCACTGGGTGGGAGACCGTGGCGGTAATATTTATGTCCGCACAATGTCCCAATTAACAGATACTTTGGCGCAAATACGGCTTGATGACTACAATGCCGTATCCGGTATCTACACCTATGGCGATTATACAAGCGTTGCAAAACTCTCAATTGACGCAACTCTGCAGTCAGCAGCGCTGGATGCTCTTGGGAAATATAATGGAACGGTTGCAGTATATAATTATAAGACCGGTCAGATTCTTTGCGCTGTGTCAAATCCGGCTTTTGATCCGGATAATGTCCCGGAAAATATAGAAGAAACACACGATACGGCATACTACAATAAGTTTATTGATTTTTCTTATACGCCCGGCTCGATCTACAAGATCGTTACAGCGGCAATTGCATTAGAGACAATAGAGAATATTGACACCTGGGAATTTAATTGTTCATCTGTCTTGGAACTTCCCGGATATGATGTTACCTGCGAAATGAGCCACGGAAAACAGAATTTGAAACAAGCATTCTGTAATTCTTGCAACTGCGCTTTTGCTGCAATCGCACAGGAGATCGGCAGCGAAACATATGCTGAATATGTTGAAAGATTTTGTTTGGCGGATTCTTTGGAATTTGATGGCATCACAACGGCAAAAGGAAACTATGACAAAGCGGAGAATCACTCTGATCTGGCTTGGAGTGCTGTTGGTCAGCATACGAATCAGATCGTAGCAGCCAATTTTCTTAATTTTGTCGGTACAATCGCTAACGGTGGACAAGGTGTGTTGCCTTATATTGTTGACGAAGTATTGGTTCGTGATGAACCTATTTATTCTTCCAAATCCATTACGCAAAAGCAAATCATATCTACCGAGACAGCCCAAAAACTTCAGGAATATATGCGAAACAATGTTGCTTCAAAATACGGAGACGAAAATTTCCCCGGATTAACGGTTTGTGCAAAAACCGGTACTGCAGAGGTGGATCCCAATGGTAAAATAGCGCCCAATGCTATGCTTACCGGTTTTGTTGCTGATTCCGAGTATCCGTTGGCGTTTATTGTTTGCGCGGAAGATGCCGGCTACGGCCGTTCTGTTTGTGTTCCGATTATGTCAAAAGTCTTATCTGCCTGCAAAAATGCATTAGATCGTCAGTAAACTCCTAAATATGTTTGCACCCCTTTGCATAGTATTTTGCAAGGGGGTGCTTTTTGTGTGTAGGTACTATCAATTTTGGGGTTTTCTGATGATCGCTTTTTCTGTGGGTTTGCTTGTTGGAATGTGGTTGGAAGGCGGTTTTTTCTCACATTGTTTCGGACTTGTATTGCTTATTGCCGGCGTTACAGTATGCAGGAGAAAATGATGGAATATGCGTATATATTTTTGAATAGGATATATCAGTAATAGATAAGGAGTGGTATCCGTGGAAATTAAGTTTGAAACTAAAACGTGTGAATACATAAAGAAAATATTTTCTGAGAACAAAAGACAAGAACAAACACATGAGATCCAACTGGCGGATGATATGCCGGATGCAGGCAATATACTTGGCGTTTGGGGTCAATGCATAATCAGAGGAAAACAATGGTTAGGTAACGGATTCGAGGTTACCGGAGGCACGATGGCCTGGGTTATATATCAGCCGGATCATAGTGATGAAATTTGCTGTGTTGAGTCCTGGATTCCGTTTCAGTTTACCTGGGATATGCGCGCATATGAATCGGATGGGGATATGAATGTTGTTTGTTCACTGTGCAGTATTGATGCACGGAACACATCTTCAAGAAAGATCCTTTTAAAAGCAGATGTTTGCGTTTCTGTCAAGGCATATGTGAAAGCAGAATGTAAGTATTTTGAAGCGGATAACAATGAAAGCATCCAATTATTAAGGAATAAGTATATTCTGCGGATACCAAAGAATGTCGGTGAGAAGGCTTTTTCGGTCGAGGACGAATTGGTTTTACCTGCATCAATGCCGCAAATCAAAGAGATTCTGAAGAAGCAAATGCGAATTGAGATTACAGATAAGAAAGTAATTACAGAGAAAGTCGTATTCAGAGGTACAGCGATCGTTTGTGTATCGTATTTGAGTTCTGACGGTATGATTTGCAGTTGGAATGGTGAGATCCCGTTTTCGCAGTACGCAGACCTTGGATGCGATTTCGATGAAAACGCATATATATGCCTCGATCCCATATTGACTGGGCTTGAAGTGCATTTAACTGCGGAAGGAAAATTGGCTGTAACTGCTGGGGTTGTATGTCAATACACTGTGTTTGGTCAAGAGCAGTTTCATATGGCGCAAGACGCATATTGTCCCAAGATGAAAACAGATATAAACTATGGCTGCCTGACATTGCCATCTATGTTACAAAATAAGGATGAATTAATCCATATGGATCATCATGTGGAGATTCCTGCAACGAAGATTGTTGATCTTACAGTCTCACTCCATCACCATGCTGTTTGCAATGAGAACGAACCAATACTGATTCCGTGTGAGATCAACATAATCTATTTTGATACAGATGCAATGTTGCGAAGGGAACGGGTTTTGGTCCGGAAAGAACTGATGATTCATTTCAACAGTTCAACAAAAACGGAGTTTTGTTATACTATCAGTGGGAATCCAAAAGCAAACTTAAATGCAACCGGTTGCGATATTAGTTTTGATGTACTGGTTTCCGCACTGACAATGGAAGAAGAAAGCATCAGTATGATCGAATCTGTTGAATTATCGCCGAAAGAAGCAAAAGAACCAAGACCAAGCGTAACATTCTGTCGGAAAAATGACGAGGATTTGTGGGAGATAGCAAAAAGGTACGACTCGACTGTTGAAGCAATTGAAACAACCAACGCATTTCAAGGCCCGCTGACATCTGAAAAAATTGTAATCGTACAAAGTATCTGAATAATAGCCGCCATCACATTTTAGTGATGGCGGCTATAGCGGTTGTCGCATTCGGGGTGCTTAACCGCTATTTATAATTTATTCTGAATACAGGACTTATGCAAGTGCAATGTGTCGAATAAAACTATGTGTTGTTTTATTTTCGAAATGTGCTATAATGTAATATATTATTTTAACAAATGAGGTTGAGAGTATGACAAAAATCGATATATTTTCCGGCTTCCTCGGCGCAGGAAAGACAACACTGATCAAAAAGTTGATCGCAGAATATTATAAGGGTCAAAAAATTGTTCTGATTGAAAATGAATTCGGTGAGATCGGTGTTGACGGTGACTTTCTGACAGATGCAGGCATCAACATCACAGAAATGAATTCCGGCTGTATCTGTTGCAGCCTTGTGGGTGATTTTGGGAAAGCGTTAAATCAGGTTATCCGTGATTATGCACCGGAACGCATTTTGATCGAACCGTCCGGCGTTGGAAAACTTTCTGATGTTGTAGCAGCTGTTGAAAAAGTCACAAATGATGATGTTGTTTTGGGCTATGCTGTTGCTGTTGTGGATGCAACCAAAGTGAAAGTATACTCTAAAAACTTCGGAGAGTTTTATAATAATCAGGTTGAAACTGCATCTACGATCATCTTATCCCGTACGGCTGATATTTCCCAGGAAAAACTCTCAAAGGCAATGGAGATCCTTCGTCAACTCAATCCGAATGCAACAATTATCACAACCGATTGGGATCATTTAACTGCAGAACAGATCATTGATGCATTTGAAGGAAACGCATCTCTAAAGTATGATCTTGACACCCTTGCAAAAGAGCATGTGCATCATCATGACGAGGAACATCACTGCTGCGGTCACCATCATGGAGAGCACCATCACGATGAGGAACATCACTGCTGCGGTCACCATCACGGAGAACACCAACATGAACATCATTCCCACGATCATGATGAGCACTGCTGCTGCGGTCATCACCACGGTGAGCATCACCATGATCATCATGCAGATGAAGTGTTTACTTCCTGGGGTATTGAAACTACAAGAAAATTTACGACGAATGAAATTGAATCTGCACTTATGATGCTGGATTCTGGTCGTTTTGGCGTGATCCTTCGCGCGAAAGGCGTAGTTGATGCTTCAGACGGCAAATGGGTCCATTTCGATTATGTGCCGGGAGAGATCAATGTACGAGTTGGTACAGCATCTGTGATCGGTAAGATCTGCGTCATTGGCGCGCAGTTGGATGAAATCGGTATTTCCAAGATTTTCGGATAATGAGGAGAGAGTATGGCACAGATTCCGGTTTATGTATTTACTGGCTTTTTAGATTCAGGTAAAACGAAGTTCATTCAGGAGACGTTGGAAGATCCTCGCTTTAATGCCGGTGAACGCACTTTACTCCTTGTTTGCGAGGAGGGAGAGGAAGAGTATGACTTTTCCACATATCCCTACCAGAATGTCTATTTGGAAGTTGTAGATCAGCAAACTGTTACGACAAAAGAATTACACACTTTGGCAAAAAAATACAAAGTGAAACGCGTTGTTGCTGAATTGAACGGTATGCAGTTAGTCGGCGACTTGTATTCCAGATTTCCTGAAGACTGGGTAGTTGCGCAGGAAGTTATGTTTGCAGACGCCACAACATTTATGACATACAATGCAAATATTCGAAATTTGGTGATGGACAAACTTGTTGGTGGCCAAATGGTCGTGTTTAACCGGTTATCTCCCGGTGCAGATACTATGCCACTTCACAAGATCGTCCGCGCTGCAAACCGCAGGATGGATATATTATACGACTATACTGACGGCACAACTTCGTTTGATGATATTGAAGACCCGCTTCCTTTTGATATTGAAGCGTCTATTATCGATGTAAAAGACGCGGATTATGCGTTGTGGTACAGAGATGTGACAGAAGAACCGATGAAATATAACGGGAAAACTGTTCGTTTCAAAGGGCAGGTCGCTATGCTTCGTCGAGACAAGAATAATATGTTCGCGCCTGGCAGATTTGTAATGACCTGCTGTGTAGAAGACATTCAATTTCTTGGCGTTCCGTGCAACTACACAGATTCCAAATTACTGACTCCCAGAGAATGGGTCACAGTTACCGCGAAGATCAGCGCAGAAAAGCATTATCTGTATCAAGGGGAACTGGGACCGGTTTTGACTGCAATTAAAGTTGAGAATGCTGATCCTGCTGAGCCTGATGTGGCAACATTTTGAATTAAAAGAGGCTGTTTTAGCAGCCTCTTTTCTTGTTGTTATGAATAATCAGGCAGATAGATTCCATGAGCTTCGATCAACTCATCAACCATCTTTTTGATTGTGTCGATATCAAGTTCACTACCGGTATGGGGATCCAGCATGGCAGCCTGATAAATGTGCTCTTTCTTCTTTGTCTTTGCTGCTTCGATGGTGAGTAGTTGTACGTTGATATTTGTCATATTCATTGCAGCGCACTGTATTGGAAGTTTTCCAACAAACTGAGGATGGATACCGCTGCTGTCAGCGATGCACGGAACCTCTACGCAAGCCTCTTCAGGCAAATTGGAGATATATTTATTTGTGTTCAGGACATTGCCACCGAAGTAGTAGGGAACGTCGGTTATGATGGCATCCATGATCCTTGAGCCGTATTCATAAGAACGGGTATGAATTTTCTCCTTTGTCGATAGGATCTCGTTGTATTCTGTGTTCCAACGCTCTATTTGTTTTACGCATCTTCTGGGGTATTCATCAATGGGAATGTTATATTTGCTGATCAATTCTGGATATTTGCTTTTTATATAGAAGGAATTGTATTCTGCATTGTGCTCACTGGACTCTGTGCAGAAGTACCCAAAGTTACGAATGTAGTCGAGCCGCACTTTGTCCTTACACTCTGGATCATCTATCAGGGCATCAACATTTGATTTGATTGTCGGATAGAGGTCATTGCCGTCTTTATCCTGCAACTCAAGCAGCCACCCCATATGATTGATGCCTGCAATCAACTCTCTGTGACCTTCCAGTTTATCTTCCATTCCAGCAAGCTTTAAAATCTGCTGTGCGCAAACCTGCACGCTGTGACATAGTCCGACGGTATTGATTTGCGTATGGGTCTGAATATAACCGGTAAGCATCCCCATTGGATTTGTGTAGTTCAACAGCAGGGCATTAGGACATACCAGTGACATATCATTGGCAAAATCTTCCATAACGGGAATTGTTCGAAGTGCGCGCATAATGCCACCGATACCGAGCGTGTCACCGATCGTCTGTTTCAGCCCGTACTTTTTAGGAATCTCAAAGTCAGTAATCGTACATGGATCATAACCACCGACCTGAATAGCATTGATAACAAAGTCAGCGCCGCTTAAAGCGGCTTTTCTCTGCGCTATGCCGCAGTAGCATTCGATTCTGCCGTAACCACCTAATGCTGTTCTCATAGCCTCTAGGATCACACGGCTTTGTTCCAACCGATTCGAATCGATGTCATACAGAGAGAATGTGCTGTTGCGCAAATATTCACTGCACATACAGTCTCCGATGATACTTCGCGCAAAAACGGTGCTTCCCGCACCCATAAAAGTGATCTTCATATTACACCGCCTCAATTGATATTTTCAGAGTCTAATGGCTCTGTATGCGTGTATTATAACTTGACAGACTTTTGATATAAATGGTATAATTTTATCAATTATTTGTCATTTTGTGAGGTGAGACCGTTGCCGCATAATCAGCACAATGTTTTGATATCCAATGAGGGATATTTGGATTTGAATCCGGTAATTTTCGGCTTTCAAGATTGCGCCAGTGGGCATTACTACGGTCCAACGGTTCGAACCTATTGGCTGATCCATTTTGTCGTTACAGGAAAAGGTATTTTTGAAATTAATGGTGTAACCTACCCGGTTTCGAAAGGGATGATGTTTGTGATCCCTCCATATGTGCAGACCTTTTATCAAAGCGATAAAGATGAGCCGTGGAATTATATTTGGATTGGGTTTACTGCATCTGACGATTTACCAATGGGATTACCCCCGGTAATTGACTGCCCACAAGCAGGCTCGGTGTTTCAATCGATGAAGAATTGCGCAACATACGAAAATGGCCGATCAGCATTTCTCAGCGGAAAATTATGGGAATTATTTGCTTGCCTTAAAGAAATGGAGAAAATTCAAGCAGACCCTGTTGCGCAGGCTCTGTTTATGATCCGCGCAGAATATATGAGTGAATTAAGCGTTCAGGAACTTGCTCGGCGCTTGAATCTTAACCGCAGTTATTTTTCCGCAATATTCAAAAGCAAGACCGGAGTTTCACCAGGGAAGTATTTGCTTAATTTCCGGATGGAGCAGGCTGCGCAGTTGCTGAAAAAACATGGTTGCAGCGTAACTGTAACGGCAAATTCTGTCGGATACTCGGATGTATTCACTTTTTCTAAAATGTTTAAGCGTGTATATGGCTGCTCACCAAACACCTATACTAAAAAGGAGGGGATATAGATGTATCAACCACTTGCTGATCTGCTTCGGCCACAGAGTTTAGATGATGTATTTGGACAAGAACATATTTTGGCAGAAGGCGCTATTCTTCGCCGACTTGTGGAGTCCGGAAATGTCCCCAATATGATCTTTTACGGCCCGAGCGGAACAGGTAAAACAACTGTTGCAAATATCATAGCAAAGCAAACCAATCGAACTTTGTATCAGTTAAATGCAACAACTGCTTCTACTGCGGACATTAAGAATATCGTTGCACAGTTAGATACATTTATGGCGCCCAATGGTGTATTGCTGTATCTGGATGAGATCCAATCTTTCAATAAGAAACAACAGCAATCGTTGCTTGAATATATTGAAAATGGGAAAATCACCTTAATCGCATCTACTACTGAAAACCCGTACTTCTATGTGTTTAACGCAATTTTGAGCCGATCTACTGTTTTTGAATTTAAACAGATCACTGCTGATGCTGCTTTGAAGGCAATCAAGCGGGCTGTTGCTTTTTTAGAAGAAAGAAACGCCCTTGCATCAGACGCAGAAGAAGGGGCTCTTGAGTATATTGCAGGCGCCTGCGGCGGCGATTTAAGAAAAGCAATGAATGCTGTAGAGGTTCTGTTCTCTGCAGGAAAACCGGAAAACGGCACGATCAAGCTGACATTGGACGATGCGAAAGTTGTCACGCAAAAAAGCGCGATGCGCGCAGACAGAGATGGTGATAATTTTTACGATCTGCTTTCTGCTCTGCAAAAATCTATTCGCGGTTCTGACCCTGATGCTGCTGTCCACTATTTGGCGAGATTATTGGAAGCAGGGCAGATGCAATCTGCTTGCAGAAGATTGATGGTGATTGCTTGTGAAGATGTTGGGTTGGCATTTCCATCCATTATACCAATTGTAAAGGCATGTGTGGATGCTGCGTTTATGCTTGGTATGCCGGAAGCGAGGATTCCCCTGGGCGATGCGGCTGTGTTGATGGCGACATCGCCAAAATCCAATACCGGTCATATTGCTTTGGATGCCGCCCTTGAAGATGTCAAGAAAGGCAAAGGCGGTGATTTTCCGCGACATTTGCAAAATGTACATGCAGATACTTTTACGCAGGAACGAGAGCAGGGATATTTATATCCTCATGCATTTCCAAATCACTGGGTAAAGCAGCAATATTTGCCCGATGAACTTGTTGGTGTAAAGTACTATACTTACGGCAACAACAAAATTGAGCAAGCAGCAAAACAATATTGGGATCAGATTAAAAAGGATTGATGTCATGGATATTCAAATCGGTGATGTTCTAACTATGAAAAAAGCGCATCCGTGCGGTGAAAAAAAGTGGATCGTATTACGAACCGGCGCTGACTTTCGTCTGCGGTGCATTGGTTGCGGACACGAAGTGATGACTCCGCGTTTTAAAGCAGAAAAAAATATCCGCACAGTAACCCGTGATGAAAAATAATCGACTATATTTTGCGGCAGTTGAGAAAATCAACTGCCGCAATTTTTGTTTCTGTTTGGTTAGATGCGGAAGTCTATTGTGATTGGGCGATTCCTGGTCTGTTTCTGATTTTTTATGCGACTGATTTTTAAACAAAATTAATTTATACTGAAGCAACAACCAATTACGGGGGTGAACGAATGATATCGTTATATTTCTTAGCAAATATTTTAAGTCTTTTTGTTAATATTATTTTACTTTTCGTATCAGCATATTACGCAAAAATAAAAGTAAATTGGTATCGGGTTTTTGTTGCTGCGCTTATACAATGCATACTAAACCATATGCTTCATCTGATTGATTCAAATGATCAATTTATGATGTTTATTACTCTGTTGTCAGGCGCAGTATGCTCACTTGTCGCTTATATTATAGATTCAAATTACATTAGAGGGATCTGCATCTATACACTGATGCATACAGTCATAATGATTCTTTCCGTAACTTTTATAGATAATGTGATCATAAACTTGTTTGCAGTTGTTTTCTGCGTTGTTTTGATCAAAAAACTATCGAATCATTACTGTTACGATTCTAAAAATATAGTTGATATTGAAATAAAACATAACAATAGTTTTGTGAAATTAAGGGCGCTTCGTGATACTGGAAATTTACTTATTGATCCATTGACCGGATGTTCAGTAATTCTGATTGGAACAGATGCAACAGAAAAATTGTTAGGCTTAAATAAAGAACAAATTGCTGACCCGATTCGTACACTATCAGAAAATATCTTGCCTGGACTAAGGTTGATGCCTTACAAAACGATCGGATTGGCAAATGGTATGTTGCTTGCTTATAAATTTAAGGATGTAAGAATAGGCGCAGAACAAGGGAGTCGTCTTGTTGCGTTTGTTCCGGAAGGATTTTCAAGTGAATATGAATTTCAGGCTTTGACAGGAGGAGAATGATGAGCAGCAAGTTTTACGTTATTCTGAAAAGGATCGGTGTTTTAAAATCGATGCCGGTGTATTATATTGGCGGTAACGATATCCTTCCTGCGCCTTTAAAAGGACAGGATGAAACAGACGCATTAATACGCATGGAAGCGGGGGATAACAGAGCAAAACAACTGCTCATTGAACACAATTTGCGTTTAGTGGTATTTATTGCCCGGAGATTTGAAAATACCGGTATAAATCTTGAGGATTTGATATCGATCGGTACGATTGGACTTATAAAGGCAATTGGTACATATCGGCGGGACAAGAGTATTAAATTAGCGACGTATGCTTCAAGATGTGTGGAGAATGAAATATTGATGTTTATCAGAAAAACAGCAAGTCAAAAGACAGAGATATCGCTGGAAGAACCGATCAATATGGATTACGATGGTAATGAACTGCTTTTATCAGATATTCTCGGCACAGATGAAGATGTTGTTTTAAGACCCTTAGAGGATGATGTTGATCTTTGCTTATTGCGCCAGGCTGTAAAAAATCTACCGGTTCGTGAACGGGAAATCGTTGTCATGCGTTTCGGGCTGGAGGGACATAAAGAAATGACGCAAAAAGAAGTTGCAAACTATCTTGGGATATCACAATCGTATATATCCCGTTTGGAAAAGCGTATAATGAATAAATTACGCAAGGAAATACTTCGACAAACAAGTTGTGCTTGAAATTATATTCAATATGTGCTATTATCGATATATATTTTTATCGATATAAAAACATATCGAAAGGACATATTATGAAAACTAAAGAAGTATCAAAAGCAGTATTAAAGCGACTTCCCGGATATTTGTCATACTTAAAAAGCATTCCGAAAGATGCCTCTCCGTATATTTCTGCCACATCTCTTGCAAATGCGCTGAATATGGGCGAGGTACAGGTTCGTAAGGACCTTGCAATGGTATCTGATGGTGGCAGACCTAAGGTAGGCTATATTAGAGAAAATCTGATTGAGGATATCAGCCAGTTTTTGGGTTATGACAATACTACGGATGCAATTTTAATTGGCGCCGGAAAACTTGGTCAAGCATTGATGGGGTACAATGGATTTGATGCATATGGCTTGAATATTTTGGCAGCATTTGATTTGTTGCCCTTTGCTGAAAAAACCGATGAAGGTAAACCTGTTTATCATATGGATCAATTGGAAGACTATTGCTCTGCGAATAATGTACTAATGGGGATTATTACTGTTCCCGCACAAAACGCACAAGTTGTCTGTGACCGGCTTGTTGCATGCGGAATCAAAGCAATTTGGAATTTTGCGCCCACACACCTGGATGTTCCTTCCCATATTCTTGTGCAAAATGAGAATATGGCTACGTCATTGGCGGTTTTGAGTATGCACTTGCAGGCACAAATCAAGGAAAAGAAATAATATTTTTCATGTTTTCCGGCAGAATGCTTCTCACGGCATTTTGCCGGAATTTATTTCCATATTTTCTATCGAATCTTTATTTTGCAATATACGGTCTGTGTTTTACTAATTGTGCAAATGTTGCGAGAATGATAAAATATTATCATAAATTATGTGTAAAAATACACAATATTGGGGGAGAGATTATGAAAACAGTCAATCGTTTGATCGCAATGTTCCTTGTGTTATGCTCATTGCTTTCATTTATCCCTGTTTCGATTGTTGCTGTAGAAGGATCCGGCACCGGCAATTCTACTGAACCTACAATCGTTACATATGATTTCCAGTTGGAAAATACTGCATTAACTACCACTGCCGGCGCGACGTTTACGAATGCGCATTTGGTTGGCACTGCAGTGTCCAGCGCGATCGCTAACTTCTACAGCAACGGCGACCTGAACTGGAAATATGTATCCAACAATGCAGAAGCGTTCCGTGCAGACGGCTATACCGTTAATGAAATGCTGTACTTTGGCGGCGATACCAACCCCTGGAGCGGCCTTCGTTTCGGTTTCAAAGTAGATCCTAAGATAAACAATAATTCTTATCCTATCGGTCACTGGACAGCGCTGGAACTGCGTGTTGAGACTGCAGGTAAGTATGACATTACCTTAAACCATTTTATCAGAGCAAATGGCGCTGCAAAAGGTAATGTTTATCTGCTGCCAGGTTCCTATGCAAACACCGCTGATATTGATGCGCTGTTGACTGAGCAGTACCTCCTGAAAACTGTTAACTTTACCAAGAGTGACAATACAATTGAACCTTCGGAGACTAATCTGGGTGAAAAGGATCTGTTAGCGGGTACTTATACAATCGTTTTTAAGGCGATCGAATCTCGCACAGCTGCTTCCGAAGCATATATTTATGTTAAGTCTTTGGATATGGAGTTCCTTCAGGAATCTGATTTAAATGCTCCTAACAATATCGTTTATGATTTTTCCCAGGAGAACGCCATTGACAAGACCGGTTTCAATTTTAAAAACTATTATTTCTATAATAATAAACTTCCGGATACAAACATTGACAATGCCTATGAAACGGGAGAATTGAATTGGCGTATCGCTTCCAATAATTTGTCGTTGATGATCGGTGAGAAGTATTCTGCTATTGACAGTTATTCCGGTTTCAGCAACGGAACTTGGAAAGGTTTGCGTCTTGCTGCTCGCGCTACGCGTGTATCTGATGGTCAAAAAGAGTATGCTAGCGGCCACTGGTGGGCATTCAATTTGGCTTCCCCGGACGCCGGCATTTACAATGCTGCCTTAAGTTATCAAACCCGTAAGGACAGCAACACGGATGTAAAGGTATATCTGCTGCCCGGTAAACTGACTGATCAAGTTGCAATTGATTCAGCCATCAAAACTGCCCAGTCTTTAACGACCGGTTTTGACAGCCGTGTTGATAACGCCGGTGTTACAAGTACTACGACTACAGCATATGTGGATGCTGTCAGATCCTTAGGCACTGTTGAACTACTTGACAGTGAATATACGTTAGTTATCTTTGCTGCAGGTGAACAACCCTATTTCTTCCTGAATAGTCTTTCTTTAACGGAAAAGATCGAAGAAGAAACCACCACCGGCAATGAAACGACTACAGAGACTACAACAGAGCCCACAGAAACCACTGCACCAATTTTAGAGCCTGTTACTCCCATTGGCTATAGTTTCGCTGTCGGAACATCTGAATTGGTCAATAGTGACGGCGCTGGTATGGGCGCAGGGGCCTTGACTGCTGATGTAAATGCAACTGCACTTTCAGCATATTATGATGCCGGTATTATTTCCTGGAAATTCTCAATGGATAACCTGGATAAGTATAAAACCGAAACCAACAGAGTAAACAATACCTATTATTTTGGCGGCGCCGGCAATTATGTCTATACCGGTCTTCGTCTTGGCGTTTTGGTTATAGATGGTGAAAGCCGCGCATATCCTGCCGGTTATTGGACAGCATTTACGATCAAATCCCCTGGCACCGGTAAATTCAAGATGTCTCTTGATTATCAAACCCGTAAAGATGGTTCTTCTGCCGGTGAGGTCTATGTCATTAAAGGCGCATTTACAGATAAAGCGGCTCTTGAAGCAGAAATATCTGCGAAGAATCTGCGTCAGGTCGTTGACTTCAGCAGTAAAGATGGCACGTTCTCCCAGATCCAGAATGCCGATCTGGGCATTATGAATTTTGAGGCAGGCGAGTACACTGTCGTTTTCAGGGCAAGTGCCGGCAGCGCGGCAGGCGCATATATGCATATTGCGGGTCTCAATATCACCGCAACAAATGACAATGTTTATACGCCCGAATTACCCGATGGCGCCGGTCCTGTTGAACTGAAACCCCAGGGTTATTCCTTTGAAATAGGAAAATCTCCCTTGACGAATATTTACGGTGCGGCGATGTCCGGCACATTGCTGACCATTCAGGAAAACCTGGATGCGATCGCAAAGTACTACGATGAGGGCTATCTTTCCTGGAAATTCGCTTTGGACAACCTTGATGATTTCAAGAAGGAAACCAACAAGGTCAACAGCACTTATTACATTGGTGGCGACAGCAGTTATAAATATGACGGCTTGCGTTTAGGAGTTTTGGTTCGTGAGGGTGATGACCGCAGTTATCCTGCCGGTTATTGGACTGCATTCACGATCAAATCCCCCGGAAATGGCAATTATAAGATTGATTTCGGCTACCAAACCAGAAAAGACGGCACATCCGCTGGTGAGGTATACATCATTCCGGGCACTTTTAAGGATAAGGCATCACTCGAGTCTGCTATGAAATACGAGTGCCAGCGCCAGGTGGTTGATTTTACAAGCAGTAGTTCTGATTTCTCCACAGTACAGACTGCTGACCTTGGAATTATGACGCTGAAGGAAGGGGAGTATACTCTCGTATTTAAGGCAAAGGCAGGCAGCGCTGCAGGTGCGTATATGCATATTAACGGTCTTACATTTACGAAGACCGACAAAACGGCTTATACGCCGACATTGCCTGAATCTTCTAAACCTGTTAAGTTAGAACCGATCGGTTATAGTTTTGGTGTTGGTTCTTCTGCGCTTACCAATGCTTACGGCGCTTCTATGGGCGGTTCCTTACTTACAAACAAAGAAAATATTGAGGCTCTGGATAAGTATTATAAAGACGGTTATATTTCCTGGAAATATGCTGCTGATAATCTTAACATTTTCAAGACAAATACCAATACAGTTTCCAACACATATTACTTTGGTGGCACCAGTGTTTATAAACACAATGGTCTTCGTCTTGGCGCTTTGGTTCGTGAAGGAGAGGAAAAGAGTTATCCCTTTGGATATTGGACTGCATTTACAATCAAATCTCCCGGTACCGGACGTTACTACCTGAATCTTGCCTATCAAATGAGAGCGGATGCGACTGCTTGGGCAGAGATTTATCTGATCAAAGGCGCTTTGACTGATTCAGCAGCGATTGAGAAACAGATGACCAAGGATAATCTAATCGGCGCTGTCAATATGAAGAGCAAGAAATTCGAATTGACAGACAGATCTGTTGATCTCGGCGCTGTTAATTTCGAAAACAGTGAGTATACATTGGTATTTAAGGCAACAGAAGACAGCGGAAACAAAGCCGCTTATATGTTCCTCAGCGGACTCACCATTACCCATGAGTCATTGATGCCGCCTCCCGGTCCCAATGAAGTTGTTTACAATTTTGATCTTCACAATAAGGAAGATGGTATCTATACCGGCAAAGCATACTTAAAAGACAAGATCCCGGATCTTGCCGAAAGATATGAAAAAGGCAAGCTGAATTGGATGTACTACGGCAAGAATACCGGTTTGTCTGACGAGAGCCATATGTTCAATGGTAACTATGGTATGTCAATGTATTGCATGGAAGGAGACTGGATGGCGTTCAAGATCAAGTCTCCGGGTCCTGGCAAGTATACATTCACGGTAAATCACGCGCTTTCCGGTAATGGCGCTCTTGGCGCAATTTATATTTTGCCTGCGGATACATCGGTATCTGATATTGAAAAGGCGATGGATCACAGCAACAGAGTCGGTAAGATCGAATTCTATAACGAAACCGGCACTACGCCCGTTGTCAATGGAGCCACAAGCACTGTAGGTACATTTAATTTTGGTTCTGCCAGCGAGTATATTATGGTTCTTGAAGCCTATGATAATACACCGTATAAGAATAATTTTGCTTATATGTGGGTATCACAGGTGATCGTTAAAGAAGGGGATTATACCAGCGGTTCTGTGATCGGACAGAGAAAGATCAAGCCGATCGTTGTTGACGAAGGTCCTTGCCGCACTATGGAGCCTACGATCTATCTTACCACATCTGAGGTGAATGGACAGGATTATCTGTTCATGCCTGTTGAGGGTAAGAAAATGTATATCTTTAATTTGGAAGATATGGTCAAAGTCCGTGAGGTTTCGACACCCTTTACCACAGTTCGCGGTATCGGAACTGATAAGGACGGTATGATCTGGATGGTAGGCGATACCTCTTTGGTCCATCGCTATGATCCGTATACCAATTCCGGTATGACAACTTACAACTATAAACTCAGTGGCGGAATT
Source organism: uncultured Clostridia bacterium (assembly GCA_937892865.1). GTDB lineage: Bacteria > Bacillota > Clostridia > Oscillospirales > Oscillospiraceae > Faecousia. The sequence goes on along the minus strand of CALBJG010000016.1, from coordinate 3,644 downwards.
GATAATTCCACTACCGCTTTTGACTTGGAGTTTGACGATGAGGGCAATGTATACTTCGGTACATTCTCTATGGGATATGTTGTCAGATATAATCCCAAAACAGATAAGTTCTCCAAGGTTGGCGGTGAAATCCATCCTGACGCCGGTTATGCTTGCGGTATTGAAATTAAAGATGGCTATCTTTACGCTGCTGTGAGCGGTGACAGAAATACCGATGGGAAAAAGATTGCAGAAGTTGTCAAAATTGATCTTAAGACCGACAAAGTTGTATCCCGACTGGATATAATGGAGCAGTTCGGTGATACGGAAGTTATGGTCCGTGGCGCCGGTATTTGTGGCGATACACTCTTTATGGGCGGCGCTTCTATGAAGGGCTTTGTTGCGATCGATATCAATACAATGACCTTAAAAGACTACGATATTCCCAAAGCGATCAGTTATGCGCCCACAGAAGTTATTGACGGAAAATGTTATATGTTTGTCCCTGGATATGGTATGTATCTTTATGACTCTGCAGACGATTCCATGACTGTTATTGACGGAATGGATTCTGCGGTTGTCGGCTTCCGGGCTCAAAAGAACAGTTCTGTTACACTCAGCAATAACCCGCTGTTCCCCGGTACATCTTATATTACGAACTCCGGTACCGGTATTAAAATTTACAATATGCAAACCAAGCAGGTTTTCACGCCTGACTTGTATGATGATAAGAAAGATGGCAGTGGCCAGATCATTCGTACAATCGTGGCCGGTGAACCTGGCGATGAGCATATTTATGTTGGTGGATTCAATACACATAACTGCGCGAAGGTCAATGTGAACAACGGTGAAAACATGATCTTCGAAGCAACCTCTGCGCAAACAGACGTAATGCTTTGGCACGAGGGCGTTCTGTATGTAGGTAACTATAATGCAGGTAACGTCGTCCGCATTAATTTTGATGATCCGGATCGTAATGTTATTATGATTACGATGAAATCGATGTACAACCAGGCCCGTGTCCATGCGCTTGCAGCCGGTGACAACTATTTATTCGCCGGTACAATTCCCGATGCATTCCTGTACGGTGGTTGTTTGGTTGTCATCAATCTGGAAACGCAAGAACGTATTGTGGAACAGAATTTGATTCCCAACCAATCCATTACAAGTCTTGCTTACAATGATGGAATTGTGTTTGGTGGTTCTTCCGTTTCCGGCGGTACCGGCTCTCAAGGATCTGCGACCGGAACTGAATCTGCTGTCATTTTCGCTTATGATGTGGAGAAAAAAGAAAAAGTTGCAGAATTGGATCTGCGGAAAATTTTCCCCGAGCTCCCGGATCAACTGGGACACATTGACGGCCTGGTTGCCGATCCTGATGTAAAGAGTAACGGCAAGTTCTGGGGTATGATTTCCGAAACTTTGTTCTCCTTTACATTCGATAAAGCGACTAATACATTTAATGTCAAGGAAGAACTGTCTTTCAGTTATACATCAATTCCCGCCGGCCGCGATACGGATGATTGTAGTTTTGCATTTGACGGAAATGGCTATATGTATGTCGCATTTGGTGATAATGGCGGTATGCGTAAGGTTAATCTGAAAAACCCCTCTGATAATGTTCGCATCAATATGGAGACGCCGAAGACCTTTGCGCTGGGCGCAGACGGAAACCTTTACTATTCATGCGCAAATGCAATTCTCAAGATGTATCCGTTGAATATTACCGAGGATGATTGGCAGAAGGCAGAAGCTGTCGATGCATTGATTCTTGCGATTGGCGATAAGATTACTGTTGACAGTGAAGCGGCAGTGCTGGCAGCAAGAACAGCATATGACGAATTGTCCTTGAAACACAAATCCTTGGTGCAATTCTATGAAACTCTTGAGATTGCAGAAACGGATCTTGTTGAGGCTAAGATCGATGCAATTGGAGAGGTCACGCTGGATAAGCGTGAACAGATCGAATCTATCATTGCGGCCTATAATGCTATGACTGCAACACAGCAGAAGTATGTTAAGAATTATCAAGTCCTGAACGCTGCTGAACTGGTCCTCCAAGGCCTGGTCAATGCAGAAATTGCTGCCGAAATGCAGAAGATCATTGATGCAATGAAAGATGCTGAACTGATCACTCTGGATGATGAGGCCGAAGTAAAACGAATCAAGACGATGTTCGACGAATTGACTTTCCTGCAGCGTCAACTTGTTGACACCACCAAACTGGATGCGGCTTTGGCAAAAATCAAGGCTCTGCGGCAGGAAAAAATCGACAAATTGTCTGCCTTGATCGCGCAAATCGGTGAAGTAACACTTGACGATGAGCCGATTATTAACGAAGCGATGGAACTTTATGATTGGCTGTATATGGATGAGCGTGAACAAGTAGATTACACAACGCTGCTTGCAGCAGAAAAGGCTTTGCAGAAACTGCAAAAGGCAGCAGCAGCCGAAGTGGATGCCTTGATTGAAGCCATCGGTGACAGTGTAGATTACGGTTCCGGCGCTGCAATTAAGGCCGCAAGAGAGGCGTATGATGCTCTTACTGAAGGATCAAAGAAATACGTCAAGTTACTGCATATTCTTGAAGAAGCAGAAGCGCTCTTTGCTGATATGTTCCCCGTGTGGGCAATTGTTGTGATTGCTGTAGTAATCGTCGCCGGCATTTCTGTTGCAGTTGTTGTCTTTATCAAAAAACGGAAAAGCAAAGCGAATACGCCTGCTTGATGTTGGTTTTGATCTTATGTAATTAAAAATACCCCCCGGCAGTGCTGAACTGCCGGGGGGGTATTTTTAATCAAATCAAACACCGGGTTTATAACTATCTTTCAAACTGACACTGCGGTTAAACACAAGATGTCCGGGTGTGGAATCTTTGCTGTCAGGACAGAAATAACCAAGGCGCATGAACTGGAAGGAAGCAGGTGCTTCAGCGTCTTTCAGGCTTGCCTCGACCTTGCATCCGGTGAGGATCTCCAAAGAATTGGGATTCAGGCATGCGAGGAAATCTTTTCCGGCGGCATCCGGATCGGGATCATCAAAGAGATTAGAATACTGCCGAACTTCTGCATCGTAACAGTTATTGCCATCGACCCAGTGGATGGTTGCGCCCTTAATTTTGCGACCGTCAGAAGGATCGCCGCCTTTGGAGTTTGGATCATAGGTAGCAAGTACTTCGACAACATTTCCTGCATCATCGGTGACACAACCGGTACACTGAATCACATATGCGCCCTTCAATCGGCATTCAGGTCCGTTCGGATAGAGACGCTTATATTTCGGTACAGGTTCTTGCAAGAAATCATCTGCTTCGATCCAAAGATCTCTGGAGAAAGTGATCGTGCGTGTTCCGTCTTCCGGTCTGTTGGGATTATTCTCAACTTCAAATGTCTCAGACTGACCTTCCGGATAGTTCGTAATGGTCAGTTTAATGGGCTTAATAACAGCCATAACACGCTTCGCAGTTTCGTTCAGATCTTCGCGCAGACAGTACTCCAGGAACCCGTATTCAATGGTGTTAGGGGATTTGGCAACACCGACTCTATCGCAGAAATTACGAATAGATGCAGGTGTATAACCACGACGACGCAAACCGCAAAGGGTCGGCATACGAGGATCATCCCAACCGGAAACATAGACGTTTTCGACCAATGCGCGGAGTTTAC
>CALBJG010000015.1 GCA_937892865.1 uncultured Clostridia bacterium | reverse complement strand
AATTGTCCTCCGTAATGCAATGCAACAACATTGAAGGCTGGTTCCGGGACAAGGAACGAGCCGGCGGCGGCGCGCTGATCGACAGCGCGATCCATCAACTGGACTTGCTGCTTTATATGATGGGCTATCCCAAGGTCAAGAGTGTCAGGGGCTTTACCACCCATGTAAACAGCGACCTGCCTGACCGGGTCAAGGGTCTGAAAAACTTTTACAGCGCAGTCAACGCAGAGAAGATCCCCAGAACCATTGAGAGTTTCGCCTCCGGTTATGTCACTTTCGAAGGCGGCAAGCATCTATTTATAAAGACCGGCCACATTGTCAACTCCTCTGCCCCAGACGGCTATGAGTTGGTTGGTGACAAGGGAGGTATTCGGGTAGACGGCGATGGTGTGAAGTTAACCACCATTGACGAAACCGGCTATCTGATGGAGTCCAAGCCCACCATTACCGACGACACGTATATTTTCCAGTTGCAGTTACAGCACTTTACAGATGCCTGCGCCGGTAAAGTTCCCTGCCTCTGTCCGGCAGAACACGGCACCCAGATTATGCGGATCATCAATGCCATCTACGAATCTGCCGAAACTGACAAAGAAATCCTGTTTGACTAAATTTTCAGCCGCACTGCGTAAAACCAGTGCGGCTATAAAATACTTTCTTTTTTTAAGAAATATGGTATAGTAAGAACATTCTTGGGAAAAGGAGAGCCTTATGAAACGCTGGATCGCATTAAGTCTTGCGCTGTGTACCCTGCTCACCGGTATAATGACCGGCGTTGTCAGGTCTTTTGTAACGGCGTTTTCCGCAAGCGCTGCAAGCAACAGTCTTTCTTCGTCTCAATCCTCCACAGAACCCACCCAGACTGATCCTACCGAAGCCAGCACCGCTCCCGAGGAGTCTGTGCCGGAGCCTACGGAGCCGGAAGAAACGCAAGCGGAAGAAACAACGCCTACCAATCCGCCGGAAGAACCGCCCGAAGCGCCATCAGAGGAAGAGGTACGTCCACCGGAATACGTACTTACCGCCCGGTATGCTTTTGTATATGACTGCACCAGCGAAACCTATCTCTTCACCAAAGGCGATCAAGAGCAGCCGATTCCTGCTACAGTGTCGCAG
>CALBJG010000014.1 GCA_937892865.1 uncultured Clostridia bacterium | reverse complement strand
CCACCGGGCAGACTGCCCCAACACCATCGGTGCTTATGATCCGGAGCAGGCGGCCCGCTGGGTCCGCGTCCGCTGGGATAACGTGGCGGAGCAGCCCTTTGAGACCACCTTGGAGCTGGACTGCATCACCCGCGACGGCTTGCTGCTGGATGTGGCTACGGTCATGACCACCGCCCGGGCAAGAGTCAGGGAGATCTCCGGCAAGGACCTGCCCGATGGCCACAGCGTGTTCACCGTCCGGTTCGAGGTCAAAAACGTGGCCGAACTGGAGGTCGTCCGCAACAAGCTCTTAAACGTCCGGGATGTCCTTGGCTCCAGAAGAGGCCAAAATTAATTGACAATGGTCAATGGACAATTTTGTACCGCTATCGACCATCCTCTGTCATTCCGAGCGTCAGCGAGGAATCCGTTCCCCAAGGGGATGCGGATTCTTCACGATCAGAGATCGTTCAGAATGACACGGTTTTCGATACCCTCCCCATATTTTCATCATTTCCCGAAGGGAAATACCGCAATTGTCAATTATCAATTGTCAATTGTCCATTATTCAATAAAGGATAAATGTATGGAATATATTACAAATTCCCCCGAGGAAACAGAGGCTGTTGGCGCTGCGCTGGGCAAAATTTTGACGCCCGGCAGCATCATCGCCTACAAAGGGGATCTGGGAGCGGGAAAAACCGCCTTTACCCGGGGACTTGCCCGGGGATTGGGGGCAACGGAGCAAGTTACCTCCCCCACATACACCATTGTAAATGAATACCTTTCCGGGCGGATGCCCCTTTTCCACTTTGATATGTACCGGCTGCACAGTTCCGACGATCTTTGGGACATCGGCTGGGAGGATTATCTGGACCGGGGCGGTGTCTGCGCTGTGGAATGGAGCGAAAATGTGGAAGATGCTATGGAAAACGCCATTTGTGTCTGCATTGAAAAGACCGGCGAGGAAAGCCGTCGCATCACCATAGAAGGAGGGGAAAACCTTGCTGATATTAGCCTTTGAGACATCTGCAAAAGCCTGCTCTGTGGCGCTGATGAAAGAAAGCATCCTTTTGGGTGAAAATTATCAGAACACCGGGCTGACCCACTCCCAGACCCTTTTGGTGATGGCAGAGGATCTGATGAAACAGTGCGGCGTAACGGCGCAGGATATTGACGCGGTGGCGGTTGCCGCCGGACCGGGCAGTTTTACCGGTGTGCGCATTGGCGTTGCCGCCGCCAAGGGCTTTGCCTGGGGTCGGGAGATCCCCTGCTGCGGTGTTTCCACCCTGGAAGCGATGGCGGAAAACGCCGGCATCTTTGACGGTTTCGTTCTGCCGGTGATGGATGCCCGGCGCCAGCAGGTTTACTGCGGTCTTTTCCGGGCGGAGAAGGGTATATTGACCCGGGTCGCTCCGGATCGGGCGATTTCCCTTGCTGAATTGGCAGAAGAAATAAAAATTTTAAAAGAACCTATATTTCTTGTTGGCGATGGCAGTATTTTGTGCTATAATACCCTTAACCAAGATGTGCCGACGCTAACGCTTCCGCCGGAGCATCGAATGCATCAGCGGGCCGCCGGTGTGGCGCTGGTGGCAGAAAAGATGATCGCCCGGGGCGAAACTTGCGACGGCGCGACCTTGCAACCGAACTATCTGCGGCTTTCCCAGGCAGAACGGGAGCGATTAGAGAAAGAAAAAGGAGAAAGATAAAATGGCAAATGTACATGTTTTGGATCATCCGCTGATCCAGCACAAATTAGCGATCCTGCGTAGCAAGAACACCACTGTTAAGGAATTCCGTGAATTGGTCAGCGAGATCTCCGGTCTGATGTGCTACGAGGCGACCCGGAATCTGCCCACCAAGGAAGTGAAAGTACAGACTCCCGTGGCAGAGGCTACCTGCCGCCGTCTGGCAGGCAAGAAACTGGCGATCATTCCCATTCTTCGCGCAGGTTTGGGTATGGTGGACGCTATGGTGGATATGATCCCCTCTGCCAAGATCGGTCACATCGGTCTTTACCGTGATCCCGAGACCCATATGCCCGTGGAATATTACTGCAAGTTGCCGGAAGACATTGAAAACCGCCAGGTTTTCGTGGTTGACCCCATGCTGGCTACCGGTGGCAGCGCCATTGCCGCTATCGATTTCCTGAAGAAGCGCGGCTGCAAGAACATCATTATGATGAACATC
>CALBJG010000013.1 GCA_937892865.1 uncultured Clostridia bacterium | reverse complement strand
ACAGAGCAGTGGACCTTGGCTGCGGGCAGACCGTCCAGCGCTTCGCAAACTGCCTTGTTGGTCAGAGCCAGGGCATCCTGGATGGACTTGCCCTTGATCATCTCGGTGGCCATAGAAGAGGAGGCGATGGCGCTGCCGCAGCCAAAGGTCTCGAACTTCACATCCACGATGATATCGTTTTCAATTTTCAGATAGATCTTCATAATATCGCCGCACTTGGCGTTGCCCACCTGGCCAACACCGCTGGCATCCTCGATGGTGCCAACATTGCGGGGGTGCATAAAATGGTCCATTACTTTTCCGCTATACAGTGCCATATCTCTTTACCTCACAAAATATATTCTCTGACGCCGGTCTGCAGGTCACGCCAAACCGGGCTCATATTGCGCAGATAGGAAACCACCTGGGGCACTACCTGCAGGATGTGGTCGATCTCTTCTTCCGTGTTGTACTCGCTGAGGGAAAGCCGCAGGGAGCCGTGGGCAACGTCGTGGACTCTGCCGATGGCCAGCAGCACGTGGCTGGGATCCAAACTGCCGGAGGTGCAGGCAGAGCCGGAAGAAGCGCACACACCGTGAGCATCCAGAAGCAGCAGCAGGGATTCACCCTCAATGCCCTCAAAGCAGAAGCTCACATTGCCGGGCAGCCGGTTCACCGGATCGCCGTTCAGGGCGCTGTGGGGAATTTGGGACAAGCCCGCGATCAGCCGGTCACGCATTGCCGCAACTTTCCGGTTATTTTCTTCCATATTGGCGCAGGCATCTTCCAGCGCCGCCGCCATACCCATAATGGCAGGCAAGTTTTCCGTACCTGCCCGCTTGCCCCGCTCCTGGGCGCCGCCCTCAATCACATTGGTCAGAGGGAAGCCCCGGCGGCAGTACAGCGCGCCCACGCCCTTGGGACCGTGGAACTTATGTCCGGAAAGGCTTAAAAGGTCAATATTCTGCTCTTTCACATCAATGGCGATATGTCCCACCGCCTGCACTGCATCGGTGTGGAAAGGTACGCCCATTTCTTTACACACAGCGCCGATCTCGGCAATGGGCAATACAGAGCCGATCTCATTATTGGCGTACATACAAGTTACCAGGCAGGTATCCTCCCGGATGGCGTCTTTCACCTGCTGCGCGGAAACATTGTGATTATTTTTTACATCCAGATAGGTAACTTCAAAACCCTCTTTTTCCAGTTTCTGCAACGTGTGCAGAACGGCGTGATGCTCAAAAGCCGTGGAAACGATGTGCTTTTTATTCTTCCGGGCGCCGTAACGGGCGGCGGAAATGATGGCTTGATTGTCCGCTTCGCTGCCGCCGGAGGTAAAGTAGATCTCTCTGGCGTCACAGCCCAAGCAGGCGGCTACCTTTGCCCGGGCGGCCTCCAATGCCTCTTTGGCCTCCTGGCCGGCAGAGTGCAAACTGGAAGGATTGGCAAAAGTTTTATCAAAATAGGATACCATCTCGTTGATGGCTACGGCGCTCATTTTCGTAGTTGCCGCATTATCCGCATAAACGTACATAAAAATTCCTCCAAAAAGGCATTTGCCTACTAAGTCTGTGGGTAATATACCACCATTTACCTATAATGTCAATGGGTAAAACAGTGATTCTTTATTTCTATATATTTTTCCATATTTTTCCTTATTTTTCGACATTTTCAGCGGTTAGTTGACCGCTTGTTTGGCATATTAAAAAAGGACGCAAAAAGGAGGGTTGGAAAATGAAAAAAATAACAAATATCGCGGCGGTTTTGCTGGCGCTGTTTCTCCTGCCCCAAACCGCCAGCGCTGCAAAATTACTGATCCCCGTGGGGCAGGTGATCGGTATGGAATTGAATGATGATTCGGTAACCGTATCCGCCTTTGCAGGAGAAAACGGCAAAATCTCCCAAGCCGCAGGCCTGCAGGCAGGCGACCGGATCTTGCGCATCGACGGCAAAAAGATCACCTGCGCGGCAGATGTTAAAAATGCTTTAAATTGTTCCGACGGCGCAGTGCAAATGACCGTACAAAGAAAAAATAAAGAAAAAACTATCCGCCTCACCCCCGGTATCACCCCGGAGGGACCCCGGCTGGGTATTTATTTAAAGGAGGGCGTCACCGGAATCGGTACCGTCACCTTTTATGACCCGGACACAGAGGATTTCGGCGCCCTGGGTCACGGTGTCAATCAACCGGACGGCGAACTTTTGACCATGCGCCGGGGTACGATCTACCGGGCAGGCATCTTAAGCATTAAAAAAGGAAAAGTCGGCACGCCCGGACAGTTAATGGGCTCTTTGGACGGCGCAACGCCTCTGGGGGAATTGGAGAAAAACACGCCTCAAGGTGTATTCGGCAACGCCGATGACTGTTGGACCGGACAGGCCCTCCCGGTAGGATCCCCGGAAGATGTCCACCCGGGAGACGCCATTATCCGTTCTACAATAGAGGGTCATACGCCCCGGGAATATTCTGTGAAAATTCTGAAAATTTATCCCACCGGCAAAGACGGCGGCAGAAATATGCTCCTGCGTGTCACAGACGAGCGCCTCCTCTCCACCACCGGCGGCATCGTCCAGGGTATGTCCGGCAGCCCTATCATTCAAGACGGCAAACTCATCGGCGCCGTCACCCATGTCCTTGTAAATGACCCAACCACAGGCTACGGCATCTTCATTGAAAACATGCTGGACGCAGCAGCCTAACGGGTGGCAGATTGCCGCCCCTACTCGAGAACCCACATTTCCAATGTAGGGGCGGCTAATAGCCGCCCGCTTTTTGTTGCCAATTCTACCGCCTTGTGATATGATAAAAGAAAAGGCGGTGCGGATATGAAAAAACAAGAAAAACTGGATATCATCCGCAGAGGAATCGCGGAAACGGATATCTGCCGTTGCTATTTCACTTACGATGAAAACCACTATTATTACTACCCCAATGCTGTGAACGATAAATTCCTATTGGGGCAAGAAGAAGACGATTTCATCTTGGATGGCTACTGTATCCGAAAGATCTCTCAGCTGAAGAAGGTCGAGATTAAAGACGATCTATGTAATGCCATCAATCGATTTAACGGCACGCACAAAAAGGTCAAGATGCCACCAGTAGATATTTCCAGTTGGCAAAGCATTTTTGACTCTCTAAAGGCGCTAGGTTGCTTTGTGATTATTGAAAACGAGATCGAGGGCAGATTCCTTATTGGTGTTGTGGAAAAAACCTTCAAAAACAAACTTTATTTCAAATCCTTTGACGCAGATGGTATTTGGGATGATGGCTGGGAAATCAATTACCGGGGGATCACCACCGTAAAATGGGGATGTCGATATGCCGAAGTCTGGCAAAAATTCTTAAACAGAGAATAATAAAAACCGATAAACATAGTACGCAGACTGCCAGCAGCAGTCTGCGCTTTCGTATTACCGCTTAGTAAGACACTTGCGTTCCCCCCGAAATCAGAATTTGTCGAAAAAGCGAGAAGTCTCAAAATACGGTTTTTTCGACATTTCATCTATGTCAACCAAAGGATCGGGAGTAAGTTGTGCCAAAACCTGCCTTTTGCCTGCAAAAACGCATAAAAACCGCTCCAAAAGCACAGACTTCCTTTATCATAGTTACGGCATTTTTCATTGAAAATATGTTAGATGCCGCCGGTTAAGCCTTCCCCTTGAGGGGAAGGTGGCAGCCCGAAGGGCTGACGGATGAGGTGTAAAACGCGAAAACCCACGACACCTCATCAGTCACCTATGGTGACAGCTTCTCCTCGAGGAGAAGCCTTTATGAAAGGAGAAAAAATATGGATTTTTACCAAGTTCCAATCGGATTCGGTTTGGCGCTGTCTGCCAACACCGCCGCAATGAACCGCTATGCCCACTTAACCGAAGGCGAAAAACAAGACATTCTGAACAAAGCCCACGCTGTCCGCAGCGAAGAAGAGATGTATTCTCTTGTAGCAAGCCTTGCCAATGGCACAATGCATTAAAAAGAGGCTGACTCTTACGGAGTCAGCCTCTTTGCTGTTAACCTGCAAATAAAATGCCCGACAGCAGGCGGGTCTGCCCCACTGCGTTGAAGATTTGGGTGATTTTGTCTTTGTATTTCCTATATTCTGTATTGACAAATCCGCGAAAATGCTCTACAATACACCGTAGCGCGACCCCACTTTTCATAAAATTTAAGGCATAGATGATTGTGACTACGCAATCACTATGCCTATTTTTATTTTTGAAAGGTGGTAAAAACTTATGAAAAACCAAAAAATTGAATATCCTGTGGTGGCCCTGCGTGAGGATCTGCGGCAGCGGGCCAACGAAAAAACCGCCCGGATCAGCCGCTCTGTGGCGCGGCTGACCTCCTGCGAGTTGCTCCCCTGCCCGGAGTATAACGAGGAAGTTCACTTCCAGTTTATGCTGGCAGAGGAACTGATGTACTTGCAGAACTGCCGCAGCGCGCTGGAAAAGTGCATAGACGCAGGCTCTGCGGTCCTGCGTTACCCCAGAGCAGACGGCTCTGTCACCGTCACCCGGTTCCGGATGATCGGTCCTGCCCGGGTACGGGTCTGGGGCTTGAAGACCGCATAAAAGGAAGGGCGCGCGCCCTTCCTTTTTTATTGACTTTTTATAAACCTGTGTTACAATTATATCAACGGTTGATAAATAAAGGATGTGATACTTGATGCCCAGTGAAAAACAGCATCTGGAACGGCGGGATAATATTGCCGCCATTTTGCAGCATCTGCGCGTCTATGGCCCCCAAAGCCGGCGGCAGATCGCCGACGCTCTTTCTTTAAGTTGGGGCTGTATTTCGGAACTTTCCCTGATGCTTCTGAATCAGAATATTTTGGCAGAAACAGATCTCCCCCGCCCCGGTGCAAAGGGGCGCACCCCCAGTGTTCTTTCCCTGAATCCTGACATCTGCTTTTTAGGCGTTGATATTAACCGGAAAGAACTTTCCGGCTGTGTCTGCGACCTTACCGGCAAAAAACTTGCCGCCTATACCGACACCCTCCGCTACGGCACTAAAGAAGAACTGATCGCCTGCCTGCTTGATTTTATCAAGCCGCTGTTGACCCGGCACAAAGGCATCCGGGGCATCGGTTTTGCTATGCAGGGCATTTTTGACCGGAACAACCGGCAGTGGCAGTTTTCTTCCGATATTTTAATTGACTTTGATCGGGATATTTGTCCCCATTTTGCCGTTCCCGTCACGGTGGATCACGACCCCAACTGTGTTCTCTATGACCGGCTGGAAAATAACCGGCAGAGAAAAATGGTCCTGCGTTTGGACAACGGCATCGGCGCGGCGGTGTATACCGGCAGCGAGTTTATGCGAAACGATCTTTTGGAGATCGCCGCCCTTGTGGTCAACGAATCCGGACAGCGGCTGCGGGATGTGGTCTCCACGGATGTGCTGAAAAGCACCGATGACCCGGAAGCCTTCCGGCAGGCAGGTATGTACCTGGGCATCGCCCTGGGTAATATATGTAACCTGCTAACATTGGACGAGATCCTCATCTGCGGTGATATGGTCACCTGCTACCCCCGGTTTTCCCCGGCTTTAAACGAATACTATGAAAAGACCGTCCTGAGCGCCCAAAAAGCGGTGATCACCCCTGTCCCGGTGACCGATGCCGCCTACGGCGCCGCCAAAATGGCTGTGGACAAATTCCCATACACAGAAGGAGTTGCGAAATGAAACTGACAAAAGATCAAATAACTGCCCGCCCCTTGGCAAATACGCAAGTGGGCATCCGTTACCTGGGGCAAGAGGGTTTTCTCTTTTCCTGCAACGGAAAATTTCTGGCAACAGACCTTTATTTAAGCGACTATGTGGACCGGAACTGCTGTCAGTATGTCACCTGGCGGCGGCTGTACGATGCGCCGGTAAATGCGGATGAACTGGACTTTTTGGATGTGGTGCTGTGTACCCACGCCCATTTTGACCACGCAGATCCGGACACCCTTTCTGTTTTGGCCAAAAATCCCCACACAAAATTTGTGATCCCTGCGCCGGAAACGGCTGTGCTCACCGCCGCCGGTGTAAAAGAGGAGAACATCATTCCCGCTGTGGCATTTGAGAAGATCTCCGTTGCAGATTTTGAGATCATTCCCATTCCCTCTGCCCACGAGACCCTTGCCCCCAATGAGCAGGGACTTTACAGCGCCGTTGGTTACATCATCCGTACCCAAGGCAAGACGTTCTTCCACGCAGGGGATATGTGTATGTATGACGGTCTCATAGAGATCCTGATCCCCTACCGGGTGGATGTGGCATTCCTGCCCATCAATGGCAGAGATTATTTCCGCAATCAAAACGATATCATCGGCAACTTTAACTGCGAAGAGGCTGTGCTCCTTGCCAAAGCCATCGGCGCGGATATGCTTGTTCCGATGCATCACGATCTTTATGATGTGAATCGGGTCAGACCTTCCCATTTTGTAGATGCGGTGGAAACTTTAGACCCCTTCCGTAAATACCATATCTTCGCCCCCGGTGAATTGTACATTAAGGAGTAACACTATGAAGTGTGTTGTAATTGAATCTCCCGGCAATGTCCGTCTGGACACCCGGGAGTTACCGAAACTGAAGAAAGATTTTGCCCGGATCCGGGTAAAAGCCGCCGCCATCTGCGCCACGGATTTAGAGGTGCTGGACGGCAATATCCCCGCCAATTATCCTCTGATCCCCGGTCACGAATGGGCAGGCATTGTCAGCGAGGTGGAAAACCCCGCCCACGCCCACTGGATCGGCAAGCGGGTCACCGGCTCCAACGATGTGGTGTGCGGCGTGTGCGAAGCCTGCAGAAGCGGTAATTGGCGCTACTGCAAAGAATTTGAAGAGATCGGTTTTAAACAGCCCGGCGCCTACGCAGAATTTATCGATGTACCGGTATACGGTCTTGTTAAGTTGCCCGATTCTCTCCCCTTTACCCACGCCGCCCTGGCAGAACCTATGGGCGTTGCGTTGGGTGTGTGGGAAAAAGCAGAGCCCAAATTCGGCAAAACCTGTATGATCTTCGGCGCAGGCTCCATCGGGCTTTGCTCTTTGGTTGTCGCCAAGGCGATGGGTATGCGGGATATCGTGGTGGTTGCCACCTCCCGGGACCGGCTGGAAATTGCCAAGCAACTGGGCGCTGACTATGTGATCGCCACCCGGGAGCAGGATGTATTTACCCAAATGCAGACCCTCCACCCGGAGGGTACCGACTATATTATCGAAGCCACCGGCATTGAAGAGTGTATCACTGCCAGTTTGAAACTCTGCAAAAAAGGCGGTACGGTGATGCTTGCCGGTTACGGACGGGGCAAGACCATGTCCATCCGCATCGATGATATCCATGTAAACAATCTCCGGCTCATCGGCGCAGGTAACAACTGGAATCAGCACAAAAAAGCCATTGCGTTAATGGACAGTCAGAAGATCCCTATGGAACTGTTTGTCAGCCAGACCCTTTCCCTTGACGATTTCCAAAAGGGTTTCGACTTGGCGCGGAAGCGCCCCGCAGGCTTTGTGAAAGCCATTTTTGTGAATGAATGATATGAAATATTTAGGAATTGATTTAGGCACATCCGGCATCAAACTGCTCCTTGTGTCCCCCGAGGGTATCCGCCTGCGGGCAAAATGCGCCTATGAAACCGCCGATCCTGCCGGTTGGCTGGCGGCGCTGAAAAATGCCGTTGCCCTGCTGAAAAAGGAAGACCCCCTGACAGATTTGGGTGGTATTGCCCTTTCTTCCCAGGTAGGCACTTATCTGACGGACACCGGGGAGCAAGTCGGTTGGGAATCTGCCGCAGGCAGTGAAGAACTGCCCCTTGTGAAAACCGCTGTCAGCCGGGAAACATTTTTGGCATCTTTGGGTATGGATCACCCGGATCTCATCTCCTACCCACTGCCCCGGTTGCTTTACATCCAAAAACATTTCCCCAAAGCAAACGCCGTATATATGCCCAAGGAACTGCTTATAAAAGAACTGACCGGAAACGCCGTTTCCGATATCTTCAGTTGGCGTGGTCTGTGCCACCCGGAAAAGGTTTCTTATGCCAATGATCTTATGGATCGTTTGGGCATCCGTATGATCCTGCCCCCTTTGGCAAAACCCACAGACAGCGCAGGCGTTATTACTGAAGAAGCCGCCTCTCTCTACGGCCTGCCTGCCGGCGCACCGGTGTATGTGGGCTGTAACGACTTTTTCGCCGGTCTTTTCGGCTTGGGCGTGTGGGAGACAGACAGCATTTTCGAACTGTCCGGCACCAGCGCCCATTTGGGTGTTATCACCGAAACGCCCTTTGCAGGCGCATTCGTCAGTGGTCCTTATTTCAACGGCTGCGCCACTTACGGCGGCACAAAATCCAGCGGCGCCAGTTGTGATTTCGCCATAGAAAATTTCGGCATTGACGGTTTGGATACGGATATCTTAGAAAATGATCCGCCCATCTTCCTGCCCTACTTAAACGGCGAGCGGGCGCCCATCTATGACCCGGATGCCCGGGGGGTATTCTTCGGCATCCGCCCAAACGCCACACGCCGGGAAATGGCATACGCCGTATTGGAAGGCGTGGTGTTCAGCCTTTACCATATCGGTTGCGGTCTGCCGCTGAAACCGGGCGTACCGATGATCACCGGCGGCGGCTCTGCAGGAAATCTTTTGATGGCAAAACTGAAAGCGGCGCTGTTTGACCGCCCGGTTTTACACGCAGAAGAAAACGACGCCTCCGCTATGGGCGCAGCAATGATCGCTATGGTCGGCGCGGGAGAATTTTCTTCCATTTCCGCCGCAAGATCGCTGGTGACATATGAAACTGTCGCCCAGCCGGACAGAGCATTAAGCAAACGCCTGCAGAAACGGTTTGCCCTTTACGCAAATCTTTACGGCGCATTAAAACGATCCTTCCAGGAATTAAAGGAGATATAAATTATGAGTTGTGTTATTTTCGGCGCAGGTAAGATCGCCCGGGGTTTTGTGGGTCACCTGCTTTACTTAAGCAATATCGATTTCGTTTTCGTGGAAAAAGTGGACGCCCTGTGTGACCTGATCAACAGCCGTGGTCAGTACACGGTAAATATTTTAGGCGACAGCAGTAAAAACACCGTTGTCAAGAATGCCCGGGCGCTGAAATTCTCCCAAAAAGAGGAGATCGCCCAGGCCATTGCCCAGGCAGATTGCATTTTTGACTCCGTAGGCGGCAAAAATCTGATGGAGATCGTCCCCTTCCTCACCGCCGGTGTGGAACTGCGGGCGCAGGTAAACCCCAAGCCGCTGAATATGATCACCTGCGAAAACTGGAAAAAGCCTGCGGATATCCTCAAAGACGGCATCGCCGCCGCCATTGATCCCCAATACAAATCTTTCTTTGAAGAAAATGTGGGCATCACCGAGGCTGTGATCATGCGCTCTGCCATCGAATCCACTCCCGACCTGCTGGAAAAAGATCCTTTGATCGTGAATGTGCAGGACTTCTGGAAATTCCCCTTTGATGCCTCCCGGCTGAAAGCCCCTATGCCCGAGGGAATGATCTGCCTGGAGCCGATCTATGAATTTACTGGCTTTTTGGAGCGGAAATTCTATACTTACAACGCCGCCAACGGCACCACCTCTTTTGTGGGGGCGATCTTGGGCTACAAGTACATCGCCGATGCCGCCCACGATCAGCGGATCCTGGACATTTTGGACGGCGTTTATAAAGAAACTGCCACTGCTCTTTCCAAAAAGCACAATTTCCCCTTTGACGAGCAGTGGGCATTCACCCGCACCTCCTATAACAAACTCCGGGACCGGAATATTGTGGACTACATTGAGCGCAACGCCCGGGATCCGATGCGGAAGTTAGGCCCCGATGACCGGCTGGTCGGCTCTGCCCGGCTGTGTATGGAATACGGCGTGATCCCGGAAAGCCTTGCCATCGCCATCGCCTGCGCCATCCACTATGAAGAGCCCACCGATGAATTTGCGGTGCAACTGAAGACCCTCCGGGAAGAAAAAGGCATTCCCTATATCATTGAAAATGTCTGCAAGTTAGACCCGGACGGCGACCTTGCCAAACTGATTTTGGAGAAAGTTGACCTGATCAAAAGCTGGGGGTGGGTAAAATGAGCAAGATCGTTGTGATCGGCGCCGGCAAGACCGGCAGAGGTTTTATCGGCCGTCTGCTTGCCGAAGCGGGAAAAGAAATTCTGTTTGTAGATAAAAATGCAGAACTGGTAGACCGGCTGAACCGGGAAAAGGCATTCCGTGTTTCTTTCTTCGGTGGCAGCCGGGTGCCGGTGACCGTTAACAATTATACCGCCTGCACTTGGGAAAATGCCGACCTTTCCGATGCAGAACTGATCTTCGTATCCGTATGCGGACAGAACTTAAAAGATGTGGGCGCAGAACTGACAGCCCGCCTGCCTGCCGGCAAGAAAGTCCACATCATCACCTGCGAAAATGCCTCCCACCCCTCCAAGACCCTCCGGGAAACTATCATCGGCAAGACCGTTGCCGTGAGCGAAGCCACCGTTTTCTGCACCACCATTGAAGACGAGGGCATTCACATCAACTCCGAAAACTACCCCTATCTCCAGTGCGATGCCGACCTTTTGGAAGGCTATGTGCCGGAGGTAGCATCGGTCAGAGCCATCGGGAATTTCTCCGATTTTCTCACCCGGAAACTCTATACCTACAACGCCGCCAGTTGCGTTATCGCCTATGTGGGCGCGCTGCTCGGTTACACCGATTACGGCGCCGCCGCCAATGACCCTGCCATTTTATCTTTGCTGGATAAAAACTACGCATCCACCAACCGGGCTATGTGCCGCCGGTTTGGCTATGATATGCAGGATCAGACGGAGTTTGCCGCATTGTCCAAGAAAAAATTCTGCGACCGCACCATTGTGGATACCGTGGCGAGAAACGCCCGGGAGCCTCACCGGAAACTGGGCGCAGGCGAGCGGATCATCGGTGCTGCCGCCCTTTTGCAGGCGCAAGGGGAAGATGCGTCCGTTCTGGAACTGACCGCCGCCGCGGCGCTTTTGTATCAAGACAGCGCAGACGCCGTTTGGACCGGTATGCAGAAAGAAAAGGGCATTGCCGGCATTTTAAAAGATGTTTGCGGTTTGCAACCGGGTGATACCTTATATCAGCACATCACCACTCTGGTGACCGCCCTTTCCCAAGACCCCAAGGCAGCCATTTCCACCGCTTTGAACAGATGCTAAAGAAGGGAGTCTGTCTATGACTTTTACTTACGACGATAAGAATTTTCTCCTGAACGGCGAGCCTTATACCATTCTTTCCGGCGCCATCCATTATTTCCGCACTGTGCCGGAATACTGGCGTGACCGGCTTTTGAAACTGAAAGCCTGCGGCTTTAACACCGTTGAAACTTACACCTGCTGGAATCTTCACGAGCGGAAAGAGGGTCAGTTTGACTTTTCCGGTATGCTGGATATCGAGCGGTTTATCTGCCTTGCAGAGGAACTGGACTTGAATGTGATCATTCGTCCCGGTCCTTATATCTGCGCCGAGTGGGAATTTGGCGGTCTGCCCTCCTGGCTGTTAAAGTACCCCAACATTGCCCTGCGGTGTGATGACCCGCTGTACTTGGAGAAAGTGACCCCCTACTACAAGCAACTGTTCGACCGTATTCGCCCCCACCTTTGCACCAATGGCGGCAAAGTGATCATGATGCAGGTGGAAAATGAGTACGGCAGTTACGGCGACGATAAGTCCTACCTGCGGAAAGTGGCAAAACTTTACCGGGACAACGGTATCGACTGTACCCTCTTTACCTCCGACGGCACCCTTTTGGCGATGCTCTCCGGCGGCACACTGCCGGAACTGCTGGCTGTGGGCAACTTCGGCGGCGGTGTAACGGAAAAACTGGAAAAACTCCACAATTTCAAGCCCGATCAGCCTTTGATGTGCGGCGAATTCTGGGGTGGCTGGTTTGACCACTGGTATGCCCAGCACCACAAACAAAAAACCACGGAAATTGCCGATATGATCGACGAATTTTTCCGTGCCAACGGCTCTTTTAACTTGTATATGTTCCATGGTGGCACCAATTTCGGCTTTACAAACGGCGCTAACCACCAAGACGGCTACGCCCCCACCATCACCAGTTATGACTACGGCGCGCCCTTAAGCGAAGCAGGCGACCTGACAGAGGGCTACTACGCCATTCAGAAAGCCATCGCCGCAAACACCGGCAAAGAGCCTCCTGCTATTGAAGTAATGAATTCCCCCAAAGCCGCCTATGGCAAGATAAAACTTACCGCTTTTGCCCCACTGCTTGATAATCTGAAGAATCTTTCCCAGCCCGTTTACCACGCCTATCCCCAGACTATGGAACAGTTGGATCAGGATTTCGGCTATATCGTGTATTCCACCACTTTGGAAGGGCCTTTTGAAGAGGGAGATCTGATCTTTACCCACCTCCACGACCGGGCGCACATTTTCCTGGACGGCAAACTGGTGGGTCTGCGGGAGCGTTCCCAACGGGAGGACGAGGTAAAGATCGCCCTTGCCACCGGTGAAAAGGTCCGGCTAGACATTTTGGTGGAGAATATGGGCAGAGTCAACTACGGCCCGAAACTCTTTGACCAAAAGGGCATCGTTGGCGGTATCCGCATTGAGCGGCGATTCCACTTTGGCTGGGATCACTACTGCCTACCTATGGAAGACTTGTCCGGTCTGACCTGGCAGGCGGACGTTCCTGCCCAAGTCCCCGGTTTCTTCAAGGGTAATCTTATTATCGAAGGCAAACCTTGTGACACATTTGTGGAACTGCCCGACTTTACCAAGGGCATCGTGATCGTCAACGGCTTTAACCTGGGTCGTTACTTTAATCCCGCCGGTCCTCAAAAAACACTTTATGTCCCCGCCCCTATCTTAAAAACCGGTGAAAATGAGATCATCGTCTTTGAGACCGACGGTTGTACAGACCCCACTGTCACTTTCCGGGACACCCCGGACCTGGGTGTTGCGTTCTGACCACCGCAGAATTTGTCCAATAATTCGCATTATATTGCTTGTAGTATAGCGTTATGTTTCTTATAATATAGGATGAACAAAAATCATTCCTTTTGTTGAATTATTCACTTTTTTTGTTGAATTGTTCACTTTTTTGCAAGTGTTTCATCTATTATTTCATTGACATACATTATTAAATAATGATATAATTTAAGATGCAACATTTAAATTTTAACATTGCATAGGGGGAAAAAGTATGAAGCATTGTTTTAAACGCGGATTGGCTTTGCTGCTGGCAGTTATTTTAACTGTTTCGGCTGTGCCTGCGTCCATTTTTGCTGTGGGCGAGCAGAACAGCGGCAGCAACACCCCGGCGCAGGTCGTGTACGACTTTGCTGTGCGGGGTACTTATGCCAATCAGATGACCTTGGGCGATATGTCCGTGGAAAATGCCGATAACCGGGATCTGTTTGAGGGGCTGTTTGCAGACGGCACACTCAACTGGGTCTACGAAGGCAAGCATTTAGGCACCGTCAAGAAAGACGGCTCCGGCGATATCGCCGCAGACTTTGCCAAGAATATGTATACCACCACCGGCATCCAGGCAAATAAGTCTGTGGGCTACAACTGGTGGTATGCCATCCGTGTCAAGTCTCCCGGCGCAGGCAAGTATGATGTGACTGTCAATACATACCTTGCCGCCGCAACCCCCAGCGACAAGCACTCCATCTGGACAGAGGCTTATCTGTTTGACGCCGCCGGGGTAGATGCCGGCACTGCGACCATTGCCGATTCTCTTATCGATGCAAACAAGTTGGAAAACGGTTTCTGCCCCACCAGCGCGCAGCCGGATGCCAACCTGGGCTCTTACAATTTCTCCGCAGGCAAGGAGTATATTCTGGTACTGCGGCAAACCGGCGCTACCTATGACGCCGCCAACGGTGACGGTCTGCGTACATCCAATCTGTACTTAAAGGGCATCACCATGACCCAGCAGATGTCCTCTACCGGTGTGACCGTAAATTACGGTTTTGACCTGCCCACCCGTTTCCCGGAACAGATCAACACCACCGGCAACACCAACATCCCGACCCAGAAGGATGCCATTGATGCCTTGTACGCAAACGGCGACAGCAACTGGACTTATGTGGGCTACAAGCCCGCCACCCAAAATGCAAACGGCACCGGCGACACGCTGGATTTCCGTTACAACCGTTTCTCTACAAGCACCGTTTATACCGGCGGCAGCGGTATTTATGTTAAGACCAACTACGGCTACAACTGGTGGTACGCGCTGAAACTGAAGTCCCCCGGCGCAGGCACTTTCAATGTGACCCTTAACAACGCTGTCTGTCCCGAGGTTACCACCAAGGCGGGCGTTTGGATGGAAGCCTATATGCTGGATGCATCTGTCATTGCAAACGCCGCTGACGATGATGCTGTGAAGGCTGCCATTGATGCCGCAATCGATGCCGCAGATACTTCTGCTATCAAACTGCAGGATATGCAGCCCACGCCCACCGCGCTGGATTCCAATTTGGGCGCATTCACCTTCGCTGCAAACACTGAGTACATTCTGGTCCTGCGCCTGAACAGCCGTACTTACAATGCTGCCAAGGCTGCCCTGGGCAACAACAACTTTACTGTTCACTTCCATGCCTCCGGCATTACGATGACGGAGTTGCTGGACATTCCCGAAGAGTCCACCACAGAAGAGACCACCACTGTTCCCGAGGAGTCCACCACCGTCGGTGAGACCACCGAGGCAACTGTGCCCAATGTGGACAATGAGCCGGAAACCGGCTACGATTTTGACCTGCGTACCAACTACACCGCCTTTACTTCCAATTTGGTGGAAGATCCCGACAATGCGGCTTATATGAGCGCCCTTTACGATGCCGGCAAGATCTCCTGGCTGTATCACAGCAAGAAGAACGGCGTTGCAAAGATGGACGGCACCGGCGACGAGGTAGAATCCTTTACCAAGCACGACCTGGTAAAAGGAAGAGGCCTCCAGGCCAATGTCACCTACGGTTTCTACTGGTGGTATGCGCTGAAACTGAAGTCCCCCGGCAACGGCACTTTTGATCTGACTGTCAACTCCCTGCCCATTGCTGTTTCCGCTGATGTTTTCAAGCACTCCATCTGGACCGAAACTTATTTCTTCGATGCTTCCCTGCTCACCGGCGAGACCACCATCGACGATCTGCTCACCGGCAACAACAAACTGGGCAACTTCAAGCCCACTGTAGAAGAGCCCGATGCTTACCTGGGCAATGTGGCGACCCAGGCAGGGGCAGAATATATCCTGGTCTTCCGTATGACCAAGGAGACCTACCAGGCTGCCAACGGCGACGGCCTGCGCACCTCCAATCTGTACTTAAAGAGTGTCACCTTTGAGGAAGCAGAACCCCCTGCTGTTCCCAAGGCAGAATATAATTTCGACCTGCGCACCATCTACGGCGACGCCTTCACCGGCGGTGATTTCAGCGCCACCGAGCAGATGGAAAAGATCCGTCAGTACTACGATGCCGGCCATTCCAAGTGGGCGATCGAAGCGCTGATCAACGGTACCAGCAAAGCCGACGGCGGTGGCGAAGAGGTCAATACCTTTGCCAAGCACACCCTGGTAAAGGGCAGCGGCATCCAGGCAAACGCCACCTACGGCTACTACTGGTGCTATGCCCTCCGGGTCAAATCCCCCGGCACCGGCACTTTCGACCTGAATGTGAATACATACCTCGTTTCTGTAGCGGGCGCCGACGGAACCATTCAAAAGCACTCCATCTGGACGGAGACATATTTCATTGATGCTTCTCTGCTCACCGGTGATACTACCATTCCGGACCTGCTCACCGATGAAAATAAACTGAAGCGGTTTGCCCCCACGGTAGACGCTCCCGATGCTTACATCGGCAATGTGGCTACCGAAGCAGGCAAGGACTACATTCTGGTCTTCCATATGACCAAGGACACCCTGAATGCTGCAAAGGCCACCGGCGTACATACTTCCAACCTGTATCTGAAGGGCCTGTCTTTCACCGAGGCAGAACCCCCGGAAGTTCCCAAGACCGGCTATGATTTCGACCTGATCGGCAACTACCCCGATGATTTTGCTTCCGGCAACTTCTCCGTAAGCGAGCAGAAGGCAAAGATCGACAAGTTCTATGAAAAGGGTTATATCTCCTGGCGTTTTGAAGGTCTGCAGAACGGCACTGTCAATGCCGACGGCACCGGCGGCGAAGGCAACACCTTCACCAAGCACACCTTTGTCAAGGAAAACGGTATCCAGTTCAATCTGGGCACCGGCTACAACTGGTACTACGCCATCCGGGTCAAAGCCCCCGGCACCGGCACTTATGACTTGACTGTCAACTCCTTCCTCGGCTATGTCACCGATAAGGAAACCCAAAAGACCATTGCAAAGCACTCCATCTGGACAGAAACCTATTTCTTTGACGCAGCCAAGTTGACCGGCAAAACCACCATCAACGATCTGCTGGTCAGAGAGAACAAGATCTCCCGCTTTGCCCCCACCGTGGATATCCCCGATGCATATGTGGGCAATGTGGCAACAGAAGCAGGCAAGGACTACATCCTGGTCCTGCGTATGACCAAGGACACTTACGCTGCCGCCAATGCAGACGGCCTGCGGGCAGGCGGTGTCTACCTGAAGGGTCTGACCTTCAAAGAGGCTGCGCCCCCCGAACACGCTAAGGCCGGCTATGAATTCGACCTGATCACCACCTTCCCCGATGATTTCATCGGCGGCAAGCACTCCGTTACCGAGCAGCAGGAACTGCTCAAGGAGTTCTTCAAAAAGGGCTACTCCGATTGGGCCTATGAAGGCTTCGGCGTTGCAAAGGACGGCAACGGCACACTTACGCAGAATGCTTATTTCAAGGGCAACGGTCTTCAGGTCTATACCGGCGGTTACGACTGGTACTACGCCATCCGTTTCCGCAGCCCCGGCAAGGGCGCCCACAAGGTAGAAGTGAATTCCTACCTGCCCTACAACACAGTACAAGAAGTCTACAAGCACTCTGTCTGGACCGATGCTTACATTATGGACGCATCCTTGCTGGACAACGGCAAGACCACCATCGAAGACTTTATGCTGAAGAAGAATCTGCTTGGCTCTTTCGAGCCCACAGTAGATAAACCCACAGCAGACCTTGGCTATTACACCTTCGAGGAAGGCAAGGAATACATTCTGATCCTGCGCCAGACCAAGAAGAGTTACAACGCCAGCAAGGAAGACGGCCTGGGTACTTTGAATCTGTACCTGAAGAGCCTGAAATTTACTTACACTGCCAACCCGCCTCAGAAGGTCGTGGATACCTCCAAGGTTGTCTATGACTTCGACCTGCGGGATCCCAAGACCGGCATTTACACCGGCAACCCCATGATCAACGACCAGTATGATGACATCAGCCGTCTGTACAGCCTGGAAGAACTGAACTGGCGCCTGCAGGAGCCGGTCAAAGAAAATGGCTGGAAATTTGCAGGCAGCGGCGGTGTCACCCTCTACTCCAAGCAGGATGACTATATTGCTTTCCGGATCAAATCCCCCGGCAAGGGCAAGTACACCCTGACTCTGGATCACGGCACCCACGGCCGTGGCGCCAAGGGCGGTGTTTACATCCTGCCTGCGGACACCAAGGACATCACAGCGGCGCTGGATACCAGCAACCGGGTCGGTCTGATGAACTTCTACAACCAGACCGGCGATGTGGTGGTGATCCAGCGTTCTCAGCGCATTTTCTCCCTGCTGGTGGAAGACGGCGTGATCAGCCTGCTGGGCACCTGGGAATTCGGCAATGCTTCCGAGTACATCGTGGTGGTGGAGGCCTTCGGCACTTCTCCCTACACCTCCGAAGCCTATATGTACATCAGCAAACTGATCTGCGAGAAGGGCGATACCACTTCCAAGTACAAATCTGAAAAGACGCCCAACTCCATCTGCGTTGCCCCTGCGGCGGTTAAGATCAACCACGCATCCATTATGAACGCCACCGCAGAGATCAACGGCTACGACTACTTCTTTATGCCCCAGGAAGGCAAGTCCTTCAGTGTCTACAACCTGGATACCAAGGAGTTTGTCTCCCAACTCAACACCCCCTTCACCTCCTGCCGTGGCATTACCGTTGATCCCGACGGCTATGTATGGTTAGTTGGCGACAACTCCTACATTTTCCGTTATGACCCCTACCTGGATGTGGGCGAGTCCGTATACTACTACAAGGGTATGTCTGAAGACTTGACCGACACCTCAAAAGTCCCCGATTCTTCCTCCGCTTTTGGTCTGACTTACGGTGACGGCTATCTGTTCTTCGGTGTCTTTAAAGACGGCTGGCTTGTGAAATACAACATCGCTACCGGCGAATTTACCCGTATGGGTCAGTACGGCAGCGCGGATGCCCAGGACTATGTCTCCACCCCCGTTTATAAGGACGGTTATGTCTATGCCAACACCGTTGGCGACAGCAACGGTGACGGCAAAAAGACCTTTGAGGTCTTCAAGGTAGACGCCAAGACCAACAAACTGATTGAGCGGCTGGACATTACCGAATATGTCAGCCAGAAGGAAGTTATGCTCCGCGGTATGAGCATCTGCGGCGATGTGCTGCTCATCGGCGGCGATCAGAACGATGTGAAAAATGTCGTGGCAGTGGATACTTCCACCTGGAAACTTCTTGACTTGAACATCAGTGGCAACATCAGTTACTACCCCTCCAGAGAGATCGACGGCAAGTGCTATTTCCTGGCCCAGGGCAAGGGTATGTGGGAATTTGATGCCGCCACCAAGACCGCAACGCCGGTCAAGGGTCTGGAGAATGCCACTGTTGGTTTCCGCAGTTATCAGTACTGCACAATGACCGTTGAAAACAACGATAAGTTCCCCGGTATTAGTTATGTCGGCTTCCGTGGCAGCACCAACACCCCCACCGTTTACAATGTGGAAACCGGTACGCTGATGACCATTGACGATATGATCCTGGATGAATACGGCAACGGTCAGGAAGTCCGCTCTATTTACAAGGGCTTCGGCGAAAACGAGATCTACATTGGCGCATACCGTACCAACGACTGTTCCGTATTTAACACCGTTGAAGGTAAATTGGTCCACGCATATGAGACCAACTCCGCTCAGACCGACGTTATGTACATCTACAAGGGCAACCTCTACGCAGGTAACTACAATGCAGGCGTTCTGACCCAGGTCAACCTGACAGACGAGCGGAGAAACGTCTCCCTGCTGAGCCTTAAGAGTATGTACGAGCAGGCCCGTATCCACGCCATCACCGGCGGCGATAACTACATCTTCTGTGGCTCTATCCCGGATGTTTACAAGTACGGCGGCTGCCTTGCCTGGGTCAATCTGGATACCCTGGAGAACACCGTTATCCGCAATGCGGTGCAGGATCAATCCATTGTGGCTTTGGCTTACAACGACGGACTGATCTACGCAGGCTCCTGCGTCACCGGCGGTACTTCCTCTGCTGACCGTAAAGATCTGTCCGCAAAGATCGTCATCTACGATGTGGCTACCAAGACCAAATGCATCGAGATCGATCCTCACGACTATATCTCCGGCCTGCCTGAACGGCTCACCGGTATCGATGCTCTGGTTGCCGATCCCAATGTGGCTACAAACGGCAAGATCTGGGTCCATATGGGCGCAAGACTGCTGTGTCTGAAGTACAACAAAGACACGAATAAGGTCACCCTGACCGAAGAACTGTGCTTCGACGAAGCCAACGCCGGCGGCGGTTGGCATCCCTTCACCCCCGTGCTGGACGGCAACTATATGTATGTGGGCTTCGGTCAGAAGGGCGGTCTGCGGAAAGTCAATCTGAACAATCCCTCCGATAACGAGCGTATGCCCGTTCCCGGCAACAAGATGTTCACCATCGCTGACGACGGCAACATCTACTACGCCAGCGTCAACAGCCTCTATATGTATCCCCTGAATGTCACCGCTGACGACTGGGCAGTTGCAGAAAAGGTAGACGCGATGATCGCTGCTTTGGGCAAGGTATCTCTGGAAACAGAAGCGCAGATCGTTGCGGCGCGCCAGGCATACGAAGCCCTGGCCAACAAGCACAAGGCGCTGATCCAGAATATCTATGATCTGGAAGCGGCGGAGATCGACCTGCTGGAATGCAAGATCGATTCCATCGGCGAAGTCACTTTGGAAGACGGCGATCTGATCGGCGCGATCCGTACAGAATACAAGGCGCTGACTCCCAAGAACCGCACCTATGTGAAGAACTATATGTCCGTGTTCGTTCCCGCATTGGAGGCATATCAGGCTCTGGCAGACCAGAAAGAGGCCGCAAGAGTCCAGGCGCTGATCGATGCCATTAAGGATCTGGGCGAGATCACATTGGAGAAAGAAGAAGCCATCAAGGCGATCCGCGCAGAGTACGATCTGCTGACCGTGTCCCAGCGGAAACTGGTGGATGCCACCTTGCTGCTGGATGCCGAGGCAAAGATCAAGGCATTGCGTCAAGTCCGGATCGATCGGCTGATCGAACTGATCTCCAAGTTTGGCGATCCCATCACCCTGGCAGACGAGCCGGGCATTAACGAAGCCATGGAGATCTATAACTGGATGTACATGGATGAGCGTTCTCAAGTGGACTATGAGAAACTGATCCTGGCAGAAAGCCAGTTGAAGAAACTGCAGAAGGCAGCCGCTGCCGAAGTGGATGCCCTCATTGAAGCCATCGGCGACAGCGTTGACTATTCTTCCGGCGATGCCATCAAGGCCGCAAGAGAAGCCTATGATGCGCTGACCCCCGGCTCCAAACAGTATGTGAAACTGCTCTCCATTCTGGAAGAAGCCGAAGCGCTGTTTGACAGTCTCTTCCCCATTTGGGCGATCGTTGTGATCGCTGTGGTTGCCATCGCAGGTATCGCTACCGCGGTCGTGGTCGTGATCCGCAAAAAGAAAGTAACCGCAAAATAATAAAGCAAAGGTCACCGGTTTTACCGGTGACCTTTTTTTGTTGAATGTTGCGCAGGCAACATCGTTCTTCTGTTTTATTGCGTATACTATAGTAAAGAAACCCATTATGATAAAAGGAGTTGTTGTTATGAGTCATTTAAAAGGAAAAACTGTGATCATCACCGGCGGCGGCCGCGCCGTATTACCGGATGGGCGCTGTGGCTCTATCGGCTACGGCATTGCAACTGCCTTTGCAAAAGAGGGCGCTAACCTGGTGCTCACCGGACGGAATCTGCAAAAACTTTTGGACGCCAAAGAGGAACTGGAACGGCTTTACGGCGTTCAGGTGCTGCCTGTGCAGGCAGATGTCAGCGCCGGCGCAGACAACGAAGCCGTGGTAAACGGCGTGGTACAGAAAGCCGTGGACGCCTTTGGCGACATACATGTGCTGATCAACAATGCCCAGGCATCCGCCTCCGGCGTTACCCTGGCAGATCACACCACAGAGCAGTTTGATTTAGCCGTTTACTCCGGTATGTACGCCACATTCCACTATATGAAAGCCTGCTATCCCTACCTTGCCAAGACCAAAGGCAGTGTGATCAACTTTGCCTCCGGCGCCGGTCTGTTCGGCAATTTCGGTCAGAGCGCCTATGCCGCCGCAAAAGAGGGTATCCGTGGTATGAGCCGGGTAGCCGCAACGGAGTGGGGCAAGGACGGCATCAATGTCAATGTAGTCTGTCCCCTTGCCTGGACAGCGCAACTGGATGCCTGGGCAAACGCCAACCCCGAGGCATTCAAAGCCAATGTGCATATGCCGCCTATGGGTCATTTCGGCGATCCGGAAACGGAGATCGGCAGAGCCTGCGTCGCTTTGGCATCTCCCGACCTGAAGTATATGAGCGGTGAGACCATCACCTTAGAGGGTGGTATGGGTCTTCGCCCCTAACCGTCAAAGTATATCGCATCGTATCAAAAGCCGCCTCAACTTTTGTCGAGGCGGCTTTTGATTTACAGCAGGTTATACATACTGTCCACTGGGGGCTTTTTGATGATCCACTTGCCGCAGGTAAAATCCGGGAACGCCACCGGGGCGCTGCCCAAAGCAATAGATTGCTCACTTAATGCTGTGATCGCCATCCAGGTGGCGGTGTCGTAGACATCCACCGGCATAGGCAGATCCTTTTCCAGCGCGTCAAAGAACGCAGCCATCACCAATCCGTCCATACCGCCGTGTCCGCCCTGAAGTCCCTCTTCCCGGTATTTCTTCCACAGAGGATGGCGATACTGTTCCATATATTCCTTGTCCATATTGTTCCACTGGTCTTTACCTTTCCAGTCAAACTCTACGGCGTGGTGGGCTTCGTCCAGGAATACGGAATTGGTCCGCTCTTCATACATTCCCTTTGTCCCCCGGACCGTGAAATCCCGGCTGTAATACCGGGGCAAGGTGGTATCCAGAGTCAGTTGTACCGTTTCGCCGTTGGCGCACTTGATCAGCGTAGTAAACACATCACCCTGGGCAAATGTAGCATCTTTCAGCGGATGATCCTTATCTTTTAAGTATTCCCGCATACCCGCAGATTTGGATGCCACGCTTACCAGGGACACAAAGAGGTTGCCGTTATTGATATCCAGCAGTTTCGCAATGGGGCCGACTTCGTGGGTGGGGTAGTTTTCGCAGTTTCGCTTATGGTACTCGTTGCCCCGGTACTTGCCGCCGGTGCCCCAGCCTGCCAACTCTTCCCGCAGATCGTGGCAATAGCCGCCGGCGCAGTGGACGATCTCGCCGAAGATGCCCTGGCGCGCCATGTGGGTCACGGTCATCTCATACTCGCCGTAACAGCAATTTTCCAGCATCATAAACGGGGTCTTGGTTTTTTCGTATGTATGCACCAAGCGCCAGCACTGCTCTACACTGTAAGCGCCGCCCACCTCGATGGCTACCGGCTTGCCTGCTTCCATGGCTTCCATAGCGGCATCCATATGATTCTGCCAGCCGGAGAAGACCAGCACCACTTCCACATCGTCACTTGCGATGACCTGATGGGCATCCGTCAAATGATGGGGAATGAAAATATGATTCTCTTTCTCCATCCTTTCGGTGATCTCCTGCAACCGGTCCTCCCGGACATCACACAAAGTTGTTATTTCCACATTGGGCATTTTGGACAGACAATCCCGGATCCAGCCGTAACTGCGGGAGCCTGCGCCGATGACGCCTACTTTATATTTTTTCATAAAAGCACCTTGCCTTTCTGCATTCTTTGTGGTACTTTCATTATAGAACTGTCCTTTATCCTCTGTCTATAAGAAAAAAGACAGTAAAAATAAGAAAACGGCTCATATCAGGAGTATCTTTTATGGAAAGACCGATTTGCATTACCCGGATCCATTCCGCCTTTATAGAAGAAAAACAGACGGATTTTTACTTTGCCGGAGAATCCCACGATTTTTGGGAAATGGTGTTCGTAGAAAAAGGCACGGTAGGCATTACTGCAGGCAGCCGTGTTTTTACCTGCCTGCCCGGTACCCTTATTTTTCACAAACCCAACGAATTCCACCGGATCTGGAATGCCGGCAAAGACCGCATCCACTATACCATTATCTCCTTCACTGCCCAGGGGGAGTATGTAAAAAAACTGTACAACAAAGTATCTGCGTTGACCGGTGAGGGAGAGCAACTGATGAAACAGTTAAAAACCCAAATTGCCCGGCAGCAGGGAGCGAACCGGTTTCTTCCGGATGTGTTTCAGGTTCCGGGCGTTCCCTTTGCCCGGTTTTGTTCCACTCTGGAATTGCTTCTCTACGCCTGCGCCGAAACTGCCGACCAACCCCGGGTGCAGGCTACCGGCAACGCCGCCATCTTTACCGCCGCTGTAAAATTGATGGGAGAAAAGATCCACACGCCTATGAAAGCCCGGGAACTGGCAGAAACTTTGCACATCAGCCTTTCCCAGTTAAAACGGATCTTTCAGCAATACGCCTCCACCGGTGTTCACGAATACTTTTTGGCGATGAAGATGATCCAGGCAAGAAAACTCTTACGGCAAGGACAAAGCGTCAGCGCCGTAGCGGAAGCCGTAGGTTTTGATTGCCCCAACTATTTTTCCGCCGCCTTTAAGCGGGAAGTAGGTGTCACCCCGGGACAGTACCGCCGAGAAAGCCAATAAAAACACCCCGGGAGCATCGCTCCCGGGGTTATGTTGTATTTAGATGTCGTATTCCTTCTTGCCGATTACGGTCACCGCCAGAGCGCTCACAGACAGCACTGCGATAGCAGCAGGCAGGAGGATGCCGGCATCGCCGGTTTCGGGATTGCCCGCCTCAGGCTTCTGCTCGGGAATCGGGGCTTCCAGTTTATCAAAACCGTAAGCGTAGAATGCAATGCTTCCAAAATGAGAGAATCCGAAAATTTCTTCCATAAAGGATGCGTCGCTGGGCTTGCCGTTAATGGTGATCTGCAAATCATCTGCGAAAACATAACCTTCTTTCGCCTGCAATACACCGGCGATCCAGTAATACTTGCCCTCTTCAAAGACAGCCTTCTTTTTCATTGATTCGGCATCGTCCAAATCGTCAGTATCGCCTACGGACCAATATTCCTGGACGATCTCATAATTTGCATCCTGGGAAACTGTCAGTTTTCCGGGGGCTTTGCCGATCTCCGGGGCTTCTGTTTTCAGGTCTACCTTCTGAATTTCCGGCACACCCAAATTGTTCAGTTTCAAACATTCCATGTAACTGTCATCGACCATCTTCACCCCGGCAAATGCCTTACCTTCAAAGATGATTTCCACATCCTCGCTGAATTCGTAGCCCGGATCCGGCATTGCGATCACAGCCAGATAATAGACCGTCTTATCTTCAAATGTACCGGTAAAGGTTGTGCCGGACATATTGCCATCATACTTCATCCACATACCCGACAAAGTGTAATGGGCGCCGGCAGGGGCTTCCAGTGTGGGTGTGGTAGCCGTCTCGCCGACCTTTGCCACCGGCAATTCCTGGACCTCCACTTTGGTGATCTTGTCCCGGAAAGAAACGTTGTAAACTACATCTATTAACCGACGGCTGTCATAGGCATATTCGATACTGAATTTTTCACCGTTGATGTAGACATCTACCTCTTCGGTAAATTCATAACCGTCTTCTACCATCAGCATCAACTGCAGTCTGTACTTATCCTTCTCAAACACGCCGTTAAACTGGGTATCGTAGGAATCCCACACAGCATCCCAAAGGACATACTTTACGCCATCGGGGACCTGAACGTCATCCACATCGGCTTCGCCGCCCAAAGCGGGCTTCGGCAGTGTGATGTCCACCCGGTCGATCTGCTTTTTAAAGGAAACTCTCTGGAAAATATTTGCCGTTGTTTCCTCGTGGGAGTACTCATACGCCTCTTTACCGTTAACAAGGACTGTGGGTTCGCCCGCCACTTCATAGCCTTCCGCCAGTTCGAAATGCACTTCCAGATAGTACACCTTGCCATCTTCAAACACGGTCACTGCCTCGTCGGAAGTTTCTTCGTGCCAACCGTAGTCAGAAATAGCGTACTTGACACCCTCCGGCACTTTGGGCTCTGCAGGGGCTTTTCCCACCGCAGGCTCGGTGTAGGTGATCTCGATCTTATCCAGTTGCTTCAGCAGGCTGTAGCGCACATAGGCCGTAGCCGTGCCGTCCTCGTTTACCGCCTGATAGGGGTGGTAATAACCGTCATCTTCCTGTTCCACCTCTGCATAGTAACCGCTGCGCAGGCCGTAGCCCTCGTCCGGTTTCAGGGTGAACGCCAGATAATAGACCTTGCCGTCAACAAACTTGCCGGAGGCAGGATTCTTCTCTTCATCCAGCCAGCGGACATCGCTGATGGTCAGATTGTCCGTACGGCTCAGTGTCAGCGCAGGCGTAGAGATCTCGCCGTTTGCCTGGATACCACCGGGCGCGCCTTTGATAAAGATATTCTCAATATAACCGTTTTGGGGCAGGATCTCTATGTACTTCTCCATAACGAGTTGGCTCTCGCCCTCTTCCCAGATATCCCAGTTGTCGGATGCAAAGGCATCCTCACCGTCAATGGTGATCGCTACATCGTTATCTATGGTATAGCCACCCGTCGCATCAACGATGATCCGCAGTATATATTCGCCAAAACCAAAGTTACCGGTTGCTTCGACCCAACCGGACTCATGGTCCCAGCTTTGCCAAGAGGCATCTATCGTATATGCTGCGCCTGCAGGAGCGGTAATGCCCGCAGCAGAAATTGCCTCGCCGTACTTTGCCTCGGGAATACCGGTGATCTCCACCGCGTCTACACCGGGAGTCGTATCGTAGATAAAGGTCATACTGAAGTAGCCTTCATCGACCTTGGTGTAGAAACTGTCAACCGGCATCGGCGCAGCCATATCCATATCCATACCGAGCCAGAAGCCCTCCTGGGGCAGCAGATACAGATACAACGCATACCGGGTATTTTCCGCCAAAGCAGCGCCTTCATATCTCTCCCAGGGCTCTTCCACGTACCAAGCAACTTCCGCGATCTTATAAGGCGCGCCTTCCGGCAGTTTCACTTCTGTGGCGGCAGTAGAAGTTCCTGCTTCTTCCGCAGGCAGGGATTCAACTGTTACGCCGTTCAGCACGTTGATATTGCCCAACACAAAAACTTTTTGGAA
Organism: uncultured Clostridia bacterium; assembly: GCA_937892865.1. GTDB lineage: Bacteria > Bacillota > Clostridia > Oscillospirales > Oscillospiraceae > Faecousia. Next base: position 1,417 of record CALBJG010000013.1, on the reverse strand, counting down.
AGCAAGATGGGTGAAGCCATTTTCATTACGATCCACGACGTCCCAGTTGTCAACGGTAACGCCGCCGATAGTGGCATCAAACAGCGCATCCTCTTCCTCAAAAGGGAAGTATTGCCCATCCTCTGCGCGGATGCTGATATGCAGCAGATAAACACTGTCATCTGCGTAAGTTGCCTCATTATATTCCCGGAAGCAGTCGCTTGCATAATCATATTTTTGGATACTAAAACCATCCAACACAAAACCGTCCGGTATGCCGGTCAAAGCGGTAGATGCCGTACCGCCCGCCTCAGGCAATGCCACATTAAAGGCAACGCTTTCGCCTTCCGCGGCAGATACCGTAATGCCCAAACCTGCCAGCAGGCTCAAAACCATTACCAATGCCAAAAGGCTGCTTATGATCCGTTTCATTACACATTCCCCTTTTCTTAAAAAGTTTCGGTCTTTGCTTACTATTATAATATCATCGTACATTTTCTTTTGCAATGACATTCTGTAACCTTGTGGGCGCATTTCGTGTCATTTTTCAGAAAATAAAAAATGGAGCTTGCGCCCCAACACGAATATCGTATCACAAAACGATCTGCCGTGTCAACAAAAAACTGCTGCGCAAAATAGAATTCTCCCCTTTGCACGATTTTGTCTGCAAATTCTTATGAAACATTCCGTCTTGTATCTGCTAAAAAAACATGTTACTATATAGACACAAAGAGGTGATACCAATGATCTGATACACCTAAGGTTCCTAATGAAAAAAGGGAACCGAAGACAGGCTTTCCAAACCCCAACTTCCGATCACATATAATTATGAATTGATCAAGAAGAGCCTAACCTAAGGAATTCCAAACGGAAGTAATTCAACCTTTGTCAAGTGTGAAAGCGCTGTCTAATCTGCAGAAAGAGAGGTTAACCAATAGATGTTAGATACTAAGAGTTCAGAGAGATGACCCTCGACAGTCACAGTGGTCAGGTGACATGTCGAGGGTCATTTCTTGTCCGGATGCCCGGACTGGCAAACTCGCACGCACATTGGATGAATGTTTTTCTTCCGCTATAAAGCCCGGTATCTTTCTTGCGGAAAAGCCCGGGATTCTTTTTTTGTCCGGATGCCCGGACTGGCAAACTCGCACGAACTCTGGCTGAATGTTTTTCTTCCGCTATAAAGCCCGGTATCTTTCTTGCAGAAGATGACCGGCTTTCTTTATGGGTATGCACCCATGGGCAATTTCGCACGAACACTGGCTGAATTTTTTCTTCCGTTATAAAGCCCGGTATCTTTCTTGCAGAAGATGACCGGCTTTCTTTATGGGTATGCACCCATGGGCAATTTCGCACGAACACTGGCTGAATTTTTTCTTCCGTTATAAAGCCCGGTATCTTTCTTGCAGAAGATGACCGGCTTTCTTTATGGGTATGC
>CALBJG010000012.1 GCA_937892865.1 uncultured Clostridia bacterium | reverse complement strand
CCACTTACTCTGTGTGCGCAGAGCACGGCTACCTGAACGGCGAGCAGTACACCTGCCCCCACTGCGGCAAGAAGACCGAGGTCTACAGCCGTATCACCGGCTACTACCGTCCCGTGCAGAACTGGAACGACGGCAAGACCCAGGAGTACAAGGACCGCAAGGTTTACGACATCGGCAATTCCGTGCTGAAGCCTTTGGCTGAGAAGCAGGCAGAAGCAGCCTGCGTCTGCGAAGCACCCAAGGCGGAAGTAGCAGAAGGCGCAAAGGCCATTCTGTTCTCCCGGGTCACCTGCCCCAACTGCCGTGTGGCAGAGGGTCTGCTAGGCAAGGCCGGCGTTGCTTACGAGAAACTGATCGCTGACGACAACAAGGACTTGTGCATCAAGTACGGCGTCAAGGGCGCTCCCACACTGGTGATCACCGACGGTGAAAACCATGTGAACTACTACAGCGTCCCCGAAATTAAGAAATACCTTGCAAGCCTCTAAATGCAAACTGTCAAAGGGTCGGATTTTCCGACCCTTTGATTGCAGAGAGATCAGTACCGAAGTGCATAATGCATAGTGCATAGTGCACAGTTAAGGTATTTGCTTCGCAAATGATTTTAAATAGTCGCCAAAGGCGACACCATAACTATGCACTGTGCATTGTGCATTCAAAGAAAGAAGTGTAATGTATGTATGATATCCTGATTGTTGGCGGTGGCCCTGCGGGCCTGACTGCCGCAGTTTACGGCCTCCGGGCAGGCAAGTCCGTGCTGGTCATTGAAAAGGCCGGTTTCGGCGGCCAGATCGCATTTTCTCCCAAGGTGGAGAATATCCCCGGCACCCAGCAGATCAGCGGCGCGGAGTTTGCGGAAAAACTCATCGAGCAGGCAATGGCGCTGGGTGCAGATGTGGAACTGGAAACTGTTACCGCAGTGGAAAAAGACGGCGATACTTTCAAGACCATCACCGAAGAGGGCAGCGTATTCGAAGGCAAGACTGTCATTTTGGCGCTGGGTGTCAAGCACCGCACCCTGGGTCTGCCCGGCGAAGAGGAACTTATCGGCAACGGCATCTCTTTCTGCGCGGTGTGCGACGGCGCATTCTACGCAGGTCAGGATGTGGCAATGATCGGCGGCGGCAACTCCGCTTTGCAGGAAGCATTGCTCCTTTCCGAGGTTTGCAACAAGGTCACCATCGTCCAGAACCTGGCATTCCTCACCGGTGAAAAGAAACTGGCAGATGCCCTGGCAACCAAGGATAATGTGGAGATCATCTACAGCACCGTGGTGAACAACTATTTGACCAAGGACGGGGCGATTTCCGGCATTGAAGTGCGCAATGAGGAGACCGGCGCATTGCAGACCATCGCTGTTGACGGCGTGTTCCTTGCGGTGGGCTTGCAGCCGGAGAATGAGCCTTTTGCAGGCTACGCGGAACTGAACGATTGGGGTTACTTTGATTGCGGCGAAGATTGCTGCACCAAGCCCCCCGGCGTGTTTGTTGCCGGCGACTGCCGCAGCAAGCGGATCCGCCAAGTGGTGACCGCTTCTGCCGACGGTGCGATTGCAGCCATGGCCGCTTGCAGATACCTCGACTGATCGGAGAACATGAGACCCCCAAACCGTCAAACGCAAGTAAGACGATTTGGGGGTTAACTTTAAATAACTGCGGAATAAATTTGCAAGATTTTAATAACAACCAACAAGATGATTCTTGCTCCGCAAGGCATTTGACTTGCTGCACAACTCGCACCTTACCGTACCAATGTACGCCTACAGGTGCGAGTTGCTTGCCTTTGGCGCTCTCCTGCCCTCCTCGGCGCACGAGAACCGACGACCGTCAAAATGCCGGCATACCACCGCTGCTCACAGCGGTGGTTTTTTACCAATTATTTTTCACGTTTTCGATGGCGGCGATGCCCGAAACAGAGAGTTTTTCCGTTACCACCGGGCTGGTAAGCAACCCGCTTTCTATACAATCCGCGATATGTTTTGCCTCGTACATCAGTTCATATTCGCAGGGGAATTCCAGGGTTTCCGATTTTCCGTCAATGTGGAAGATCACCTTTTGAGCTTTCCAGTAGTTGGGCAGTTCCAGCCAGCCTTTTGTGCCGAAAATGCGGCAGGTATTGTCAAGAATTGCCCGGGTGGAATTTTTGGCGGTAAACTGTACGCCGGATTCTGTTTTTCCGGAAAGAATGTACTGCCACTCCACGCCGTTTTCCATAGTGCTTTTTGCTCCGGAAATATCTGTAATTTCGCCGAAAAGCCACAGCATCAGCTGCACCGCATAAATACCGCTTGAAAGCAGCGGACCGCCACCGGCTTCTTTGTCAAACATCCAGCCATTATAGGCGGCGGGGAAACTGTGACTCATATCTGCCATAGAAATATCGCCTAAAACGCCGGTATCGATTTTCTCTTTTGCCGCCAATACAGCCGGTAAAAACAGCATTTTCTCCGCTTCCATCAGGAAAAGTCCCTTGTCTTTCGCAAGGGCAAACAGTTCTGCGGTTTCTTTGAATGAGGTGGTGCAGGGCTTTTCGCAAACAACGTGTTTTCCTGCTTCCAGCGCCGCTTTCGCCCAAGTGTAGTGCCGGGCATTGACCGTGGAGATATAAACGATATCCACATCGTTATCCGAGAGCAATTCTGTGTGAGAGCCGTAGGCTTTGGGAATATCCCAGTCCGCGGCTTTTTCTTTTGCTTTGGATAGACTCCGGGAGGACAGGGCCACAATTTCCCCTGCCTTTGCCGCCCGGACACCGGCGATAAACCGGGGCGCGATGGACGATGTACTTAAAATTCCGTAACGAAGCATTTTTCTCGCCTCCTTTTCTTCAGTATATCATTTTATTCCTTCCGGGACAAGGGTCACAGACCGTTTCTTTGGGGCGATTAAAAACAAATTTTGGAAGAAAAATTGGCATAAGAAATTGCTATTGTGAAAATGCTCGAATTTTCTTATAGTTTACAATAGCGTCATAGGGAAAGGAGGCGTCATTTTGGCAAGGATCAAACTGATTTTGGCGATGGCTGTTTTAGGTACGATCGGTTTATTCGCAAAGAATGTGCCGTTGCCGGCGCTTGTGATCGTCATATTCCGAGCCGGTCTTGCGGCGTTGACCGTGGGTGTATATTTTTTGCTTACCCGCAAAAAGTTCCGCCTGCAGGCGACCAAAAAGGAACTTGCCCTGCTGGTGGCGTCCGGTGTAAGTATGGCGCTGAATTTTGTGTTTCTTTTTGAAGCCTATAACCATATTCCTTATTCGGTTGCCAGCCTTTGCGATTATTTTGCTCCGGTGGTGATGATCGCCCTTACCCCGTTGGTATTCCGGGAAAAAATGACTGTTAAACAGATCGCCTGCTGCGTTATGTGTACTTTGGGGTTGCTTTTGCTCATTGGTATCGGCAACGAAAGCGCACAGATCAGTATGCGGGGCGTGGTGATCGGTCTGACCGGTATGCTTTTTTATGTGCCGGTGCTGATGATCAACAAGGCGATCCGGAATGTGGGCAATCTGGAGCGTACGGCGCTGCAGTTTGTTGTGGCGACAGTGGTGCTGCTCTTGTTTTTGCCCTTTAACGAAAAACCGGATTTTTCCCAAATGACACCTGTAAGTTGGGTGTTTTTGTGTGTGGTAGGCGTTGTGCATACCGGCCTGGCCTATTGTCTGATGTTCGACGCGCTTCCCAAACTCTCCGGGCAGGAGGGGGCGCTGCTGACTTACATCGACCCCTTTACCGCGGTGATGGTTTCGGTGTTTGTTATGCAAGAGCCCATTCAGCCGACCCAAATGCTGGGCGGTGTCCTGCTCATCGGCTTTTTGCTGGTAAATGAATTGACCGGAAAAGAACAACCACTGAAAATAAGATAAAAAAATAAGGAGGCGTCTGCCTCCTTATTTTTATTTGCAAAGTTCTTCGGCCAGCCCATCAATGGCGGCGCGGCTTTCCTCGTTTAAAGCGGAGCGAATGGTGACCACCGGCTCTAAAATCGTCAGGTTCTTGCTTCCTTCCAGCATTTTGGTCATTACCTTGGCGGCGGTGGGCGCCCAGGAACCGTTTTCCATCATACCGATGGTGCGGTTTTTATAGCCCCGTTCCGTCAGATGATGGATAAACTCCCGCATAAAGGGGAAGATGTCCGCATTATAAGTGGTGGTAGCCAGTACCAGTTTGCCGTAACGGAAAGCGTCTTCCACAGCCTCTGCCATATCGCACCGGGCAAGGTCGTTGACGGTGACTTTCACACCCTTATTTTCCAACTTTTCTGCCAGCAGTTCCACTGCGGCTTTGGTGTGACCGTAAACGGAGGTGTAAGCGATGACGACACCCTCGCTTTCCACGCCGTAAGAAGACCAGATGTCGTAAAGATTCAAATAGTAACCCAAATTCTCTGTCAGCACCGGGCCGTGGAGGGGGCAGATGGTCTGAATATCCAGTGTGGCGGCTTTTTTCAGCAAAGCCTGCACCTGAACGCCGTATTTACCCACAATGCCGATATAGTAGCGGCGGGCTTCGCAAGCCCAGTCTTCCTCTGCATCCAGCGCGCCGAACTTGCCGAAACCGTCAGCGGAGAACAGCACCTTGTCGTAAGAATCATATGTAACAATAACCTCCGGCCAGTGGACCATCGGCGCGGTGACAAAGGTGAGGGTATGCTTGCCCAAAGAGAGGGTGTCCATTTCACCCACCACGATGCGGCGGTCTTCAAATTCCTTGCCGAAAAAGTTTTTCATCATTGCAAATGCTTTGGCAGAGGATACCACCGTAGCCTCCGGATAAGCCTCAACAAAAGCAACGATGCCTGCAGAGTGGTCAGGCTCCATATGCTGTACCACCAGATAGTCCGGCTTTTTGCCGTTAAGCGCTTCTTTCAAATTCTCCAGCCACTGGGGAATGAAATTCTTGTCCACGGTATCCATAACAGCGATCTTTTCGTCCGTAATGACATAGGAGTTGTATGCCATACCGTTAGGCACCACATACTGTCCCTCAAACAGATCGATCTGATGGTCATTTACACCGATGTAGCGAATGTCTTTTGTGATCTCCATAAATAATCTCCTTATTTTTATCCAAGATAGTGGCTCATGGTCAGCATCAGGCAGAAACCTGCCAAAAGGGAATAGGTAACGCCCCGGGCATCTTCGTGGTGGGTCTCCGGGATCATCTCATCGCTGATCACATAGAGCATCGTGCCACCGGCAAAAGCCAGAGCAAAGGGCAAAACAGCAGTGGAAAGGGTAACGGCGAAATATCCGAAAAGCGTACCCAAAACTTCCACAAAACCGGTCAGCGCCGCAATGAGGAACGTGCGTCCCGGCTTCATACCCGCCGCCAGCATCGGGGCGATGATCACCATACCCTCCGGAATATTCTGCAAAGCGATACCGGCGGCTATGGTGATAGCCTCGCCGGTGTTACCCGTACCGAAACCCACGCCTGCGGCAATGCCCTCGGGCAGATTGTGGATGGCAATAGCAGTAACGAATAAAAGCACCTTGTTCAGTTGCGCTGTTTTGGCGGGGTGCGCTTCCTGATCTGCCCCGGAGAGCCGGTGCAGGTGTGGCACTAATTTGTCCAGAAGATTCAAGGTCAGCGCGCCGCAGAATATACCCGCGATACACACCGGAATGCCCCAGTCACCGCCGTATTCCACTGACGGCAGAACAAGACCGATCACCGCCGCGGCCAGCATCACGCCTGCGGCAAATGCCAGCACGATATCACTGAAACGGTGGGATATTTTTTTGAAAACAAAGCCCAGAACCGCGCCGATGACCGTTGCGCCGCCAACGCCTAAGGCTGTCAAAAGGACCATTTCCATAGCATATGCTCCTTACAGTAGTTTGCAGATAGAGTATAACACAAAAAGCGGCTTTTGAAAAGAGGAAATCTATGTGGACAAAAATGCGGCGCTGTGATATGATGAAGAAAGAAGACCTACCAAAAAAGGGAGGATGTAAAAATGAGCGTTTCTCTGCTTGCAGCATTACTTTGGATTCCTTTTGGGATCGTCGTCGCCATCGCCGGCACGATCTTTTTGATGTCCGGCTATAAGCGCGGTCTTTGGCGCGCATTGATCTCCACCGGCGCAACTGTTGTGGCAACGGTGGTCAGTATGCTCCTTGCCAAACTGCTGGCAAATCCCTTGTCTTCCGCGGTGTTGAATGTCTTGCCGGAAATGGACAGTGACGGCGGCATTACGGCGGAATTGCTGACAACACTGGTCAAAGGCGTTGTGGGCGTTGTGCTGTCTTTGGCTCTGTTTTCTCTGTTCTTGCTGATTTTCTCCATCGTTTTGAAATGCGTAACGAACCGTATTCAAAATGATAAACTGAATGTGGACAAAAAATCTCTCCAGTGGGCAGGCTTGGGTGTTCGCGTGATCGACACCGTTCTGTTTGCGCTGCTGCTTTTGCTGCCCCTTTACGGTACCATCGCAACTTATATGCCTACAGTGCAGGTGGTAATGCAAATGCAGGAGAAACCGGACAGCGAGACCCAGGCATACATAGATGCCATCGCATCCCACCCGGTGGTGCAGATGTCCGGCAGCGGCCCTGCAGAGTGGGTCTATACCGGCCTTTCCGATGTGCAGATGCAGGAAGGTTCTGTGAACATCGCCGATATGGCGCAAACGGTGGATGGCTTGGTAAAACGGGTAGAGAAGATTTCTACCGCCGAGGCATCGCAAATTCCTCAGTTGGCGGAAGATCTGATCTCCTATACCCGGAAACATGTGATCGAACAGCCCTGGTGTTATGATCTGACCCAGGAAATGCTGGCAATGGCAAAGCAGGCAATGGCCCAGGAACTGTCCTCCGAGGACCGGGCGCAGATGAATGAAATGATGGGCCTTTTGGAAATGTCCCGGGAGGAATTTAAGGAGAACGGTATCCAGGTTCTGGATTTTGCATCCTACATTCTGCAGTTGGGCGTTATTGATAACGAAGAGGCAGCAAAGGCTGCGATGCAGTCTGATGAATTCCTGACACGGACGGGCGATCTGATGAACAGTACCCGGCAGGCCGTGGCGGCGAAGAATCTGCTGATCCGTTCCTTTATCCAAGATGAGATCTGGGACGGAAATGCCCAGGCAGCAGAGGCGTTCCTGGCAAATCGCCTTTCATCCGAAGCAACAGAAGCATCTCTCCGGAAGCAAGAGGCGGCAGCCATTGTGAAAATGACCGAGGCCCGTACCCGTGAGGAATATATCGAAGTGCTGACGATGCTTCCTGGCCTGAACTTCACAGAGGCGGAGGCAGATCTGCTCCCGGAAAACATAGGCTTTTTCGGCGATGTGATGAACGGAATGAATGCTCTGCCGGGAGAAGGCGGCGCTGTTTCGGGTATCATCCGGGACGAAAATGGCAATACGATCATCATTGACGCATCCGGCAATCCCATCGGCACCGTGATCACTGACGGCGAGGGCAATATGACCGTCGTGGATGAAAACGGCAATGTGGTGGGTAACTTCTCCGGCGCGCAGTTCGGCGTTATTGGTGACGAAGAAGAGAATGCCGTGATCGGCGGAAGCAATATTGTCGTGATCGGATAAGAAAACGGACAAGAAATTAAAGAAATACGCCTTGTAAAGGCAAATATTTCTTGCTATAATCATTGGGAAAATACCACCTGAAACGGAGGAAGCGGTACTTATGAAAATCTTGATCGCAATGTTAAAGGACCATAAGACGGATACCTTTTTAAGAGAAGGCAACCTGGAAAAACTGGAAGCGCTGGGCGATGTCTCCTGGATCGAATGCAACGAACCCAAGATCACCCCGGAGATCCTGCGGGATGCGCTGGTGGATGTGGATGTTTGCGTCTGTACCTGGGGTATTCCCAAGTTTGACAGCGTTGTGCTGGAAAAGGCAAACAAACTGAAACTGGTTGCCTATACCGCCGGCAGCGTCCATAACATTGTTTCCGACGAAATGTACGATAAGGGCATCCGTATCGTTTGCGGTAACGAAGGCTTTGCCGAATCTGTGGCAGAAGGCACGATGGCATATATGCTGGCAAACCTGCGCCGTTTAAGAGAGTATGATTTGCGCAATAATAACTTGTGGAGACCGGAGCCCTGGTGTTCCGAGCGCCTGCTGGACAAGACCGTTGGCATCGTGGGCTACGGTGCCATTGCCCGCCATCTGCTGCGGATGCTGAAGCCTTTCCATGTGAAAATCAAACTGTTCTCCAACCACACCACCGAAGAGCAGGCAAAGGAAATGGGCGTACAGAAGGCATCTTTGGAAGAGATATTCTCCACCTGCGACATCGTTTCTCTTCACTGCGCAAGAAGCGCTGCCAACTATCACCTGATCAACGCAGACCTGCTGAACAGCATGCGTGAAGGCGCGCTGCTTGTGAACACCTCCCGTGGCGATGTCATCGACGAAGAGGCGTTGATCCCCCTGCTGCAAAAGGGTTATATCCGCGCAGCGCTGGATGTTTACGAAGGTCCCGAGCCCATCGCGGTTACCAGCCCCTTCCGGAAGATGGGTCAGAATGCCTCCCTCTATCCTCATATGGGCGGCCCTACCGAAGACTACCGTTACTACTGCGCACTGCTGTGCATCCAGGATATCGAGCGCCTGCAAAAGGGTGAGCCTCTGCAAAACGAGATCCTGCCCTGGCGCGCCGCTATGATGACAAAATAAGATAGAATCAAAAAAAGACCGTCACAGCCGTGACGGTCTTTTTGCTGTTATTTTGTAAAAATGGGCGTTTGCCCCACTTGTTCGATGGTTTTGTTTCGCTTGACATATTCTTGGGGCGAGATGCCGTAATACTTTTTGAATGCCCGGGAGAAAGCAAAAATGTCGTTGTATCCCACGGAACTTGCCGTGACAGAAACATTCTTTTTGTTGTGGGTCAAAAGTTTTGCGGCAACTTTCATCCGGTGAGCAAGAAGATATTTGCCGGGGGAGATGCCAATACGCTGGGTAAACAGTGTTGTGAAATAACTGCGGTCCAGATTCACTTGCTGCGCCAACTGTTGTACTGTCAAAGGGTGGGTGAACTCTGTGTGGATGCAGTAAAGGGTTGCTTCAATCGGATCGATCTCCCGGGGTTGCTGCTGCGCCAAATGGGCAAACAATTCCCACAATTTTCCGGAAAGAAAAGCGCTGCGTCCGTTTTCAAAAGATTCGCAGGCTTTCATTGCTTCAAAAATACCACCGGCCTGAGGACAGTGAATAACATCGTCCAGCCTTACGGGAAGTTCTCCTTTTGCGGTGAAACCGATCCAAATATAGGACCAGGGATCTTGCTTATTCGCATAGTATACTGTTTCCACATAAGGGGGAATCACAAAAATCTCTCCGGGTTTTATGGTATAGTGCCTGTCTTCTATATCAAAGCAGCCTTGTCCGGAAACAACATAGTGAAGCAACCAGTAACTCCGGACAGCCGGACCGAAACGCTGGGACGGGGGACACTCGTGAGAGCCGAACTGCATTGGATTCAAAGCGCAATAGTCTTCGTTGATAACCAAAACATCATGCTGCATAGATATCCCTCCCAAACCCAACAAATTGATAAATAAACTTAAAACATTATACCATTTTTGGTTTTCTGTTGTCAATGTATAATGAATACAGAAAAATGTTTAAAAAGTGTCCGCAGAGGCGATTTTACTATGAAAAAATTATCAGTTATCATCATTGGCGCAGGAGACCGGGGGAATTCCTATTCCAAACATATGGCAGATATGGCTGACCGTTACGATGTGGTGGCAGTTGCTGATCCGGTAGCGGTACGGCGGAAAAGGATTCAGTCGCGCCACGGTTTTACGGACAGCGCCTGCTTCTCCGGTTGGGAAGAAATCTTAAAACAGCCCAAAATGGCAGATGTGGCAGTGATCGCCACAATGGATGACCAACATTATGAAACGGCTCTTAAGGCTATCGACTTGGGTTATCATTTGCTTTTGGAGAAACCGGTTGCGCAAACAGCGAAAGAATGTGTGGAAATCGCAAAAGCCGCCGAGAAGAAGGGCGTCAGTGTTTTGGTCTGCCATGTGCTTCGATACACCCCGTTTTTCAAGAAAGTGAAACAATTGCTGCTGGACGGTACCATTGGTACTGTGATGTCTATGATCCAGGTGGAGGCAGTGGGCAATCTCCACCAAAGCCACAGTTTTGTCCGTGGCAACTGGCACAGCGAGAAAGAGACCGCGCCGATGCTGTTGGCAAAAAGTTGCCACGACCTGGATATGATCCAGTGGCTGATTGGAAAGCCTTGTAAGCGTGTCCACTCTTTTGGTGATCTGACATATTTTCGCCCGGAGAATGCGCCTGCCGGCGCGCCGGTGCGCTGCGCTGACGGCACTTGCCCTATAGCGGACGCTTGCGAGTATAACTGCATGAAACTGTATTACGACAATAAAGAAAGTCTATGGTTCCGGGGCGCTGCTACCCGGGGAATGACCGCAGGTGAGATCCCCACAGACGAAGAGGTGATGGAAGCGCTGAAGACCCGGGACTACGGCCTTTGCGTATTCCACGCCAATAACGATGTGGTAGACCACCAAGTGGTAAACCTGGAGTTTGACGGCGGCGCTACCGTCAGTTTTACAATGAACGCCTTCAATGAAGGCGGTCGCTATATCCGCATTTTCGGCACAAAGGGCGAACTTTATGCCAATGCCGGCGATGAGGAGGTCACCGTCTACACCTTTGCAGATAAGCAGAAAACATCGATTTCTGTCCGTAAGACCGAGGAGAGTATTTTGGGTGGTCACGGGGGCGGTGATGCGGGCATCATTGGGGAAATGTATGCGTACTTAAGCGGCAGTTACCAAGGCTACTGCGCTGCGGATATCGCCACCTCTGTCAACAACCATATGCTTGTGTTTGCGGCAGAGAAATCCCGCCACGAAGGTAGTGTTGTAAGCATTGACGAATTTATGAGCCAATACGGCATTTCCAATCAATACCCCAACGCAGGAGGTACAAGATGAAAAAGAACATAAAAAGAGCGCTGGCACTGTTGCTGGCAATATGTACCTTATGGCCGTTTGTGCCTACAATGGTTGTGGCAGTTGGCGACGGTGAACAGTTGCCTGCCACCGTTGTATATGATTTTGTTGTGCAGGATACCGATTTGGTGGACACCAACAATAAGAGCCTCGGCAATAGTATCCTCACCAATGGAGCAGTAAAAAATGCCATCGATGCATATTACGATGCGGGCACCTTGAACTGGAAGTATGCTGCCAACAACTTTGCTATGCTGGCAGGTGAGGGCGGCACAGCCAATGATGCCTCTTATTTTGGCGGCACATCTTACACCTGGAAAGGTTTGCGTACCGGCGCCCACATTAACGGTGCTTATCCCGAGGGCTACTGGGTGGCGTTTCATATTGATGTCCCCGTTGCCGGTACTTACGATGTAACTTTGAATTACCAAACCCGTGCCGATGGCGCAAAGGTGGGCGAAGTGTACCTGCTTCCCGGCGCCCTGACCAACCCTGAGACCATCGATACCGCTTTGACTGTGGACAATCTGGAAGAAACCATAGATTTTTCCAGCAATAGTTGGACACCCACCGATGCTTCTACCCCCGTTGGCGAATTGGTACTGGAGCAGGGTGCGTACACCCTGGTCTTCAAGGCAAAGGAGAAAAAAGCCGGCGCATCCGCTGCCTATATGTTCCTGAACAATGTAACCATCGATCTGCAGGAGCAACTGGAAGCGCTGGAAGATGCGGATTACGATTTCTCTCAAACTGCCCTTGTCAATACCATCGGCGGTAACTATGTGAATAAATATTTCTACGACTTGCCGGATGCGACTTTGGCAGAAGCCTACGCAGACGGTCAGATCAACTGGCAGATCGCAGCATCCAACAAAGAATCTTTTGTGGGTGATACCTACAGCAAAACCACCAGTTATTTAGGTTACGGCAGCGGCTCCAACTGGAGTGGTCTGCGGCTGGCGTTGGATGCTACCAAAGCAGACGGTTCCGGTCATGCATACTTAACGGATTATTGGTTTGCCTTCCATATCCAATCTCCCGGCGAGGGTAAGTATGATGTATCCTTGAAATACCAGTCCCGTGCCGATGCCAACCAGAATGTGAAAGTCTACCTGCTTCCCGGCGGTATGACGGATCCTGCCCAGATCCAAACCGCAATGGATAGCGCAACATCCTTGACTGCCGGTTTCGACGGTCGTGCCAATAGCGATGGCTCTTTGAACAAGGGGTGGACTTTGACCGATGCGACTCTGTCTTTGGGTACAATGGATATGGTGGAAGGGGAGTATACCCTGGTTGTGCATTGTGCCTCCACCAGCGGCAACTATTTCTTCCTCAACGGCTTGCATATGGTCGCCCACCGGGAACTGCCTCCGGAGGAGACCACAACCGCACCGGAAGAAACTACCACAGCCCCGGAAGAAAACACAACCGTTCCGGAAGAGACCACTGCACCGGAAACGATCCTACCTCCGGAATATGACCCTGCCGACCCGGAAGGTGGTCTGCGCTATAACTTCGCCCTGGGCGGCACAAGCCTTGTGAAAGCAGACGGCGCTTCCTTTGCCGGCTGCAGACTTTCCGGCGCCGGAGAAAAGACCGCCATTGAAGGTTACTACACAAGCGGTCTGCTTCACTGGAAATATGCCCTGGACAATCTGAGCCTTTTAAAGACCGAGACCAACACCGTGGCAGATACCTATTTCTTTGGTATGGGCAGTTATAAGTGGACCGGCTTGCGTCTGGGTATGAATATCAAAGACGGCGGTAACAGCACATATCCTGCCGGTTACTGGACAGCGTTCACCATTCAGTCCCCCGGCGCAGGCAAGTATCAGTTGAAACTTTCCTATCAGACCCGGGCAGACGGTACGGAAGCCGGCGAGATGTATCTGATCAAAGGTGCATTTACTGATGCTGCCCCATTGGAAAAGGCAATGACCGGGAAAAACCTGATACAGACAGTGAATTTCAAGAGCGCTGCCTGGACGATGGAGGATAATGTCACCGAGCCGGTTATGGTGGATATGGAAAAAGGGGAGTACACCCTGGTATTCAAAGCCACCAAGGGTACAGAAGCAGGCGCTTACTGCTACATCAATGAAATGGAACTGCTCCAGGAGAGCAAGATCCCTGCGCCTCCTGCGCCGCCCCAGCTGGACACCGGTATTTACGACTTTGTTCTGGAGGATACCGATCTTGTTTACAGTGGCAAAAACAGCTTTGATGCTGCGGTATTTACCAATCCGGCAGTCCAGTCTGCCATTGATAAGTACTATAAAAATGGCGATTTGAACTGGAAGTTCCACTCCGGCCACATTCCCGAAGGTTCTACCGGCAGCGGCTCTATGTTCGGCGGTACTGTTGGCGATAAGACTTACTCCTGGAATGGCCTGCGGTTCTACTCCGTGACCGTGCCCACTACTATGTGGCAGGCGTTTACCATCAAATCCCCCGGCACGGGCACTTACTATCCCGCAATGAACTTTATGAAGAATGCTCTCGGCGCATCTGTGGGTAAGATCTACCTGCTTCCCGGCGATACGGAGGATGTTGCCAAGGCAATTGCTTCCGGAACAGCCATTGCAGAGATCAGCTACGATAACCGTATCAACGCCGACCCCGAGCCGGCAAATGAGATCTTCCGGAAACAGCCCCTGAATCTGAAAGCCGGCGAAGAGTACATTTTGGTATTTACCGCCGAAGCGCCCGGTGCTAAGACCAACGGCGCATTTGCCTATATCTACCTGAATCAGTTCATTCTCTATAGTGAAAAGACCTTGCCTGATCCCGGTCCCAATGTAGTTACCTATGACTTTGACGTTACTGACAGATCCAACGGCATCTACACCGACAACAAGGTAGATCTGGAGAATATCAAAGCGGATATTGCCAATCGCTATGCCAAGGGCGAGATTGCCTGGAAGTATGAAGCGAAGGCTGCTACGATGATCTACGATGTGTCCTTCCCCAACTATATTGGTATGACTGCTTACTCCTATGAGGACGACTGGATGGCATTCCGATGCAAGGCTCCCGGCGACGGCATTTACACCCTGACTATGAACTACGGTATTTCTTCCAACGGTGCGTTGGGCGCAGTTTACATCCTGCCCGGTGACACCAAGGATGTGGCCTATGCGATGGACCACGACAATCGCATCAAGAAAGTCCCATTCTATAATGAAACCGGCGAATCCGGTACCACCGACGGCCTTACCGTCACTTTAGGTGCTCTGGACTTTACCGGTGAAGAGGAGTTTATCATCGTATTTGAAGCCTACGATAACTCCCCGTACAGTAACTTTGCTTATATGTATGTCTCCCAGGTGATCGCCACCGAGGGCAACCATGTAAAGGAAGAGACAGCAAAGCGTAAGATCAACTCTGTTGTGGTTATCAACGAACCCGTCAAAACCTACGAAACCACCCAGTACAGTACAACAGCGATGGTCAACGGCGTGAACTACTTCTTTGTACCGGTTGAAGGTAAGCGCATGGTCATCTACAATCTGGATGATATGACGAGAGTAAGATCTGTTAATACACCCTTCGGTGTCTGCCGTGGTATTACCACCGATAAAGACGGCAATATCTGGATGGTGGGCGATAAGGGCGTTATTTTCCGCTATGACCCGGTTACCGAGGTGAGTTTCACATCCCGAAATATGGGTGTGGAGATCCCCGGTTGTTACGGTGGCTTTTCTATCACTGCCTCGGATGAGGGTATGCTGTACTTTGGTTCTTACTCCGTCGGTTCTGTTGTAAAATACAACCCAGCTACTGACGAATTTTTCAACTTGGGCGAGTTTAATGAAGATTGCGGTTATTCCTGTGGCGCCATCATTCGGGATAACTACCTGTATATTGGTCTCACCGGCGACCGTAACGGCGACGGCGTCCGCACATCGGAAATGGTGAAGATCGACCTTGCCACCGAAAAAGTGGTGGGCCGAACAGATATTACCAAGCAGGTGGGTCAGGATGAAGTTTGTGTCCGTGGTACCGGCATCGCCGGCAATACTATGTTTGTTGGCGGCAGCGCGATGGAAGAGTTTATCGCCATCGACATTAACACAATGGAACTGAAACCGCAATACGAGGGCTTCTGGAAACCAATTTACTATTGCGGCACTCCGGAGCGAGACGGAAAGACCTATTTTGTGGTTTCCGGTGGTGTGGGTCTGTGCGAATATGATTCCGCAACAGATACCGTTACGAATATGAAAATGGATACTGCTAACTATCCTCTCCGCGCCGGCGACCATTGCTATGTCACATTGGACGATCCTTTATACCCCGGTGAAACCATCGTCACCCACACCGGTGGCGCCATCGTTCTGTACAATATGGAAACCAAGCGTGTTGGCTATTTCGTGGATATGATCAACGAGGATCTGGACGGCTCCGGCATGGTTGTAACGAACCTGGCAAATGGTCCGGAAGGCGCTAAGGAGGTATACCTGGGCGCATTTAATACCAACAACTGTACTGCATTCAATATCGAAACCAGCGAAATCAGCCGTGTCTTTGAGGCTACCGGCTCTCAGACCGACGTAATGCTTTGGCACGAAGGCGTTCTTTACACCGGCAACTATAATAACGGCGCTATTTGCCGCATCAACCCCAACGATAAGCACCGTAATGTTATTTTGCTCAGCTTGAATAATGATATTCACGAGCAAAACCGCATCCACGCCTTGACAATCGGTGATGGCAAACTCTTTGCCGGCACTATGCCCCGTACCGATACCTATGACGGCTGTTTGGTAATGATCGATCTGGAGACTCTGGAAAATACCGTTGTCCGGAATATTGTGGACGGTTGCTCTGTCAGTGGACTTTCCTACGCAGGCGGACTGGTATTTGGCGCTACCTCATATAGCGGCGGCACCGGTACCGTTGGTCCTAAAAACAGCACCACTTCCGCTAAGATCTTTGTCTACGACCCGGTAAAGAAGGAAAAAGTAGGCGAACTGGATCCCAGAGATTTCTTCCCCGGTCTGCCCGCGCAGGTTCCCTATATTGACGCGCTTGCAGCAGACCCGGATTATGACACCAACGGCAGAGTTTGGGCAATGGTCTCCGAGACCTTGTTCTGCTTTACCTTCGACGAGGATACCGGCAAGTTCAAAGTGCAGGAAGTGCTGTCCTATACCCTGACAGATTTCCCCAACAGTAACGGCCGCTACGCCTCAACTGACGAGATCCAATTTAAGGACGAATATCTGTATGTGGCTATGGGTAACCAGGGTGGTTTCCACAAGGTCAATCGGAACAACTTCGCTGACCATAGTCGTGTTCCTTGTGAAACGCCCAGTTCCTTTGTTATTGCAGAGGATGGAAACATCTACTATTCCATCAAGGCTGCAGATGTTAGAATGTATCCCCTGGATGTTACCGAGGAAGATTGGAAGGCCGCTGAAAAAGTGGATGCTATGATCAAGGCCATCGGTAAGGTCACGATGGAAAATGCAGATGCAGTATTGGCCGCTCGCGCAGCCTATGATGCTATGCCTATGAAACTTAGAGCCCTTATCCAGAACTACGACCTTCTGCAGATTGCAGAGACCGACCTGCTGGAAGCAAGGATTGATTCCATCGGTGAGGTGACACTGGATTCCCAGACGCTGATCGAAGAATTGTCTGCGCAGTATGAAAGTATGCCGATGAAGGAACAGAAGTATGTGAAGAACTACACTGTTTTGGTTGCGGCAAGAAAAACCCTGCAAGCCCTGATCGATGAGAAGCTGGCCGCAGAGGTTCAGGCGCTGATCGATTCCATCAAGGATCTGGGCGAGATCACCCTGGAAAAGGAAAATGATATCATTGCCATCCGGAAAGCCTATGACGCTTTGTCATTTGTTCAGAAGCAATTGGTGGACACTACCTTGTTGCTGAAAGCCGAGGCGGACATCAAGGCATTGCGTCAGGTGAAGATCGACCGATTGATCGAACTGATCGCAGCCATCGGTGAGGTCACCCTGGAGGATGAAGCAGTCATCAATGAGGCGATGGAGATCTACGACTGGATGCATTTGAACGAGCGCGAGCAGGTGGACTATGCCGCTTTGATCGCAGCGGAAAAAACGCTGACCAAATTGCAGAAAGCCGCCGCCGCAGAGGTAGATGCCCTGATCGAGGCCATTGGCAACACCGTGGGCTATTCTTCCGGTGATGCCATCAAGGCAGCCCGGGCAGCATTTGATGCATTGACCGAAGGCTCCAGACAGTATGTAAAACAACTCCATATTCTGGAAGAGGCAGAAACGCTCTATGCTGCGTTGTTCCCCCTGTGGGCGATCATTGTCATTGCGGTAGTTGCCGTAGCGGCAGTAGGTGCAATAACAGCAGTTCTGCTTCGCAAGCGCAAAAAGGCAGTAATTCCCACCGAATAAACAAAAAGGCTGTGCAGAAAGTTTCTGCACAGCCTTTTATGATACCCGGACAAGTCCGGAAAATATTTACCAGATAAATGGGATCAGGCGGTATTTGACCTTTTGCTTATACGCCCGGTAACCGTCAAGTTCTGCTTCCAGAAATGCTTCTTCGTGCTTGATCCGTTTGGCAATGATGAAAGGATACGCCAGAAAAATCAAAAAGGAATATAAAGAGCCCAGCACGATGGGCATAGACAAAAACAAAAGCAGCGTCGCGCTATACATAGGGTGCCGGACGATACTGTATAACCCTGTGTCAATCACCCTTTGATTTTCCTGAACCTGAATGGTGCGGCTGAGGTATGTGTTTTCTCTTAACACCTCTGCGTAGAGCAAATAGGCGCCGAGAAATAAAACCGCTGCGCAAATCACGACCGGTTTCGGAAATGCATACCAATGAAAACGAAAACCGAGACCTGCAAGGATAAATCCCGCCAAAAACATAAGACCGCTCAGTTTTACCACCAGGTTTTGTCCTTGCTGTTTTTCTTTTGCATCCAGCCGGCTTCTTAACAAGTTGGGGTTTTTGAACATCATAACGATTCCTGCAACAAACATCGGCGCAAACAGGAGTCCCATCAACAGCCAGCCGTTATAGTAAGAAAAACTGCCCGCCGGCAAAAAGATCAGAAGCCCCACCAGAACAACACCCAATAAAAATTTTGTGATTGCCCCAATGCATAATTTTCTATCCATAGCGTTTCTCCATAAGCATTTTTTCTTATTGTACCATATAGGAGTCCAAAAAGAAAGCGCGATATAAACAGCCCTGCCGCAAACCGGCAGAGCAGTGCTTTTGCCATTACCAATCAGCCCTTGATGGCAGATAAGTGGTACTATGCGCAAAAGAGAGGAATTATATTTATGACGTTCGCCACTCTTTAAGTTTCATCACATTAGATGCGCTTAAACACCACACGGTATATTTTTTGTCATCTGCCGTTTTAATAGTAACTTGGTTTGACGAACCTGCCCGTCCATATCGACGAACGGAACTGATTGATGTAATGTGTTTCTTGAAGAAAGCACAACTGCCTGCCCATATCAACCAATCGTCTGCAAGATAAAGAGTCGTTTCCAAGTGTTCAACATTGTTATCTTGAAATTGTATGTGATATATTTGCTCTTGCTCCGCTATCAATCTCTTAAACCGTATCGTATATAATGATGCAACGGCAACACATATTGCAGCTAAAACAAAAGGAATAAACGAAATCAATGTATCCTCTGGAATTACATCATAGAATAAAGAAACTATAAATAAAGGGACAAACGCAATGAAGGCACAAAAACAACCTAACTGTGCATTTCTTTTATGATAAATTTTAATGTACTTTTCCATCACGACGCCCTCCTTTGTTTTTATTATAACACAAAATAATAATTGATTCAATAGACACCAAAATCCTCGGCGATTGCTCGGTGGGGATAGATTCTTTTGTAAAGTCAGCAATTACTTGCTTTCTTTGATTGCAGCCTGGGCGGCGACAAGACGGGCGATTGTGGCGGGGATTTTTGTCCATAGAAATTAACCGTTGTAAAAAAGGGAAAAGCCTGCTAAAATGAGAGCATCTGAAAAATGAGGTGGCGCAATGAAAATTTATGTGGAAATGCCCAAGGGCAAAACAACGGACACATTCTTAACGGAGGAAAACATCGCCCTTTTGGAATCCCTGGGCGAGGTGACCTGGAACGAAACGGAAGAGCATCTGACACCGGAGCAGTTCCGGGATGTGCTGGCGGACAAAGATGCCTGCATCTGCGGTTGGGGCGTGCCGAAACTTGATGAAGCAGTGCTGGAAAAGGCAAAAAATCTGAAATTCATCGCCTACACCGCCGGCAGCGTTGCCAACATCGTCACCGACGAGATGTACGAAAAGGGCATTCGCATTTCCTGCGGCAATAACGGCTTTGCCGAGTCCGTTGCCGAGGGTACGGTTGCCCATATCCTGGCATCTTTGCGGCGGCTGAAAGAGTACGATGCCCGGAAGACCACCACCCCCTGGTGGGATCCCAACGATTTCCAGCCGGAGCGGTTGATCGAGCAGACCGTGGGTATCGTGGGTTACGGCGCCATTGCCGCCAATGTGCTGAAAATGCTGAAACCTTTCCGGGTAAAGGTAAAGCTCTATTCCCGCCACACCACCGAAGAAAAGGCAAAGGAACTGGGCGTACAGAAAGCCTCTTTGGAAGAAATTTTCTCCACTTGTAAGATCGTATCTCTCCACTGCGCCCAATCACCGGAAACGTACCATATGGTAGACGATCGCCTGCTTTCTATGATGATGCCCGGGGCATTGCTGGTGAACACTTCCCGGGGCAGTGTGATCGACGAAGCAGCGATGGCAAAGCACGTGATGGACGGCCATATCCGGGTATCGCTGGATGTGTACGAGCGTGAGCCGATCCAGCCGGACAGCCCCTTGCGGCAACTGGATGAGAGCCTCATTATGCAGCCCCACCTGGGCGGTCCGACTTTGGACTACCGTCCGGTAGCCGCCAGATATGCCATCGAAGACCTGATGCGTTGGCAAAAGGGCGAGGCGCTGGAGCACGAAGTGACAGCCGCCCGCTCCAAAACCATGTCTAAAAAGAAGTAAATTTACAAAAACCGCCGCAGAAAATGTTTTGCGGCGGTTTTTTACGCCGCTTTTACAGAAAATGTTTGCCATTTTCAACTATACATAGTATAATAAACACCAAAGACAGAAAGAAGGTGTTTTTTATGATCCGCCACTTGAATCCGGTCAGTTTTCAGGGCTTTGGTATGGTCCTGCCGGAGCGCAAGCACGACCAGACGACCACCAGAAAAGAATTGGAGGGTGTGGCGCTGACCTTGCGTACCGAGGAGATGCCCGTATATCTGGCAGAGGAGGATCTTTTGGTCCAGTGCGAAAGCGGAACGGCGATCTTGTCCGTATCTGCAGACAGCGTCCAGTTCCGGGATTATTATTTGGATAAACCGGTGCGTCTGCGTCCGGGGGTACAGTTCTGCCTGGCGGCA
The DNA here is from genome assembly GCA_937892865.1 of uncultured Clostridia bacterium. Taxonomy (GTDB): domain Bacteria; phylum Bacillota; class Clostridia; order Oscillospirales; family Oscillospiraceae; genus Faecousia. Next base: position 10,790 of record CALBJG010000012.1, on the reverse strand, counting down.
TTGCGGGGAACAGCCGTTGCCAGATTGCAGGCAGAAGTTTTTCCCAAAACCGTAGGCACCCGGATCCGCAGCGAAGACCTTTCCTTAAGCCATTTGCTGCATGTTAAAAGCCTTTATACCTTCTTCTATCACGAAAAAGAGCAGGGATTTCTCTTTTCCGGAGAATCCCATCCGATGCTGGAACTGACCTATGTGGACCAGGGGTCTCTTCACAGCGTTGCCGACGGCGTGGATCTTTTGCTGGACCAGGGGGATATGGTGCTGTACGCCCCGGACCAGTGGCATATGCAGTACGCAGATATGGAAGTCGCTCCCCGGTATGTGACCGTGTCTTTTGACATTGCCGGCGGTGACTTGAGCCGTCTTTTCAACCGGAAGATCAAAGCCCCCCAAAAAGCGGTGACACTGCTGCAGCAGATGCTTCGGGAGCAGGAGCGTATGGATGCCTATTCCTGCGATATGCTCTTAAGTCTGCTGACCCAAATGCTTTTGACCCTTCTCCGGGAGGAAAACTCCCCCGCCCAGCGGCTGCAGAGCGCCTATGCGCTCCACAGTGAAAATGAGGTGATCAGCCGCGCCCAGCAGTATATCAGCACCCATATTCAGGAAAAACTCTCTGTGCCACTGGTAGCCCGGAAGATCGATATCAGCCCCAGTTACTTAACGGCGCTGTTCCATAAGCATTTGCAGATCTCCCCCGGTGAGTATATCCGCCGGATCAAGTTGCAGGAAAGCAAGCAGATGATCCGGGAAAACACTATGAACTTTACGGAGATCGCCGCGGCGCTTCAGTATTCTACGGTGCATCATTTCTCCCGGCAGTTTAAGGAGAAATTCGGCATCACTCCCACGGAATACGCAAAATCTGTGCGATAGGAGTAAAAGAATGGATTTTAAAATTTTGGCAGTCGGCGATGTGGTAGGCAGACCCGGTATGGATCGCATCAGCCACAGCCTTCGCTGGCTGAAACGGAAGACCGGCGCGGATTTTGTGGTGGTCAATGGTGAAAATGCCGCGGTGGTGGGTATCACGCCCAATCAGGCAGAGGATATTTTCGATGCCGGCGCAGATGTGATCACCATGGGCAATCACACCTTCAGCAAGCGGGAAATTGTGGAATATATGGAAGATAACAGCCGCATCTTACGCCCGGCAAACTACGCCCCCCAAACCCCCGGCGTCGGTTGGGGCGTGTACGAAACCGCCGCAGGAGAGGTGGCGGTGATCGACCTCATCGGCAGATGCGGTATGGACTACGGCCCGGACAATCCCTTTTTGCAGGTGGAGAAAATTCTGAAAGAGATCACCGCCAAGATCATTTTGGTGGAGATCCACGCAGAGGCTACCGCGGAAAAATTGGCAATGGGCTATATGTTGGACGGCAGAGTGTCTGCCCTTTGGGGTACCCACACCCATGTGCCTACGGCAGATACCCAAATTCTGCCCAAGGGGACCGGCTATGTGACAGATCTGGGTATGACCGGACCGAAGCATTCGGTGCTGGGCATTCAGCCGGCGCTGTCCATCGCCAAATTCCGTGGGGATCTGCCGGAGCGGTACCGCTGGGCAGAAGGCCCCACCAAGTTGGAGGCGGTGCTGTTCACTGTTGACACAGACACCGGCTTGTGCCGTAAAGCAGAAAGAGTGGACATTTATGATTAAGATCTTGCACAGCGGAGACTGGCATTTGGATTCGCCTATGCAGGGACACGACCCGGAGCAGGTAGATTTTCTGCGCCGGGCGCTGTTGCAGATCCCCGGCAAAGTGGCGGAGATCTGCCGCCGGGAAAATTGCGACCTGGTGCTCCTTGCCGGTGACTTGTTTGACGGCGCATATACCCGGGCAGGTTACCGGGCGCTTTTTGATGCCCTGCAGGATATGGCAGTGCCGGTGTTCATCGCCCCGGGCAATCACGACCCGGCGATTCCCGGCAGCCCCTGGCTGACGGAAGTGTGGCCGGAAAATGTACATATTTTCAAGCATACAGCGGTGGAATCCGTGGCGTTGCCCTCCCTGGATTGCCGGGTGTACGGTTTCGGTTATGAATCTATGGAATGTCCCGGGCTTTTGGCGGATTTCCGGGCAGATCACCAGGAAACATACGCCCTTGGTGTGTTCCACGGAGATCCAACGCAAACCAATTCTCCCTATTGCCCCATCACAGCCTTGCAGGTGGAGCGGTCAAACCTTGATTATATGGCATTGGGACACATCCACAAAGGGGATTTCTTCCAAAAAGGCAAAACCCTCTGCGCCTGGCCCGGCTGCCCTATGGGCAGAGGCTTTGACGAGCAGGGAGAAAAAGGCGTTTTGATCGTCACGCTGGAGGATACCGCACAGACTCGTTTTGTGCCTTTGGACAGCCCCCGGTTTTACGATTGGGAAGCTCCTGCGGGGGAAAACGCAGCGGCAACATTGGATGCCTTGCTGCCCCCGGTTGGGTCAACGGATTTTTATCGCATTACCCTTACCGGTCCGGCAGAGCCGCCGGATATCCCTGCATTAAATGCCGCCTTATCCCGCTTTCCCAATTTGGAACTCCGGGACAAGACCATGCCGCCTTTGGATATTTGGGGCAGTGCCGGAGAGGATACCTTTGAAGGCCTTTATTTTAAAATGCTCAAAGACCAAATGAAAGACCAGGACGAGCGGACAAAAAAGCAAATTCTCCTCGCCGCCAAAATCTCCCGGCAACTGCTGGAGAAGCAGGAGGTGCAACTGTAATGCGAATCCTTTCTATGACAGCCACCTTCGGCAAACTGAACCACGAAAAATTGACCCTGCAACCGGGTCTGAATGTGATCCAAGCCCCCAACGAGTGGGGAAAAAGTACCTGGTGCGCCTTTATTGAGGCGATGCTTTACGGTGTCGATACCCGGGAGCGCACCACACAAACCACCCTTGCGGCAAAAGAACGGTTTGCTCCCTGGTCCGGCGCGCCTATGTCCGGACGGATGGACATTTGCTGGCGCGACCGGTATATCACCATCGAGCGCAGCACCAAGGGTAAAGTGCCTTTCGGGGAGTTTTCCGCTTATGAAACGGAATCCGGCCTGCCGGTGACGGAACTCACCGCCGCCAACTGCGGTCTTATGCTTTTGGGTATCGAGCGGACGGTATTTACCCGCACCGCTTTTTTGAAATTGCGTAATCTGCCTATGGATGAGGATGAGGCGCTGCGCAGCAGACTCAATGCCCTTGTCACCACCGGTGATGAAAGCGGTCAGGCAGATATGCTGGCAGGGAAACTGAAAACGCTGAAAAACCGCTGTAAGCATAATAAGACCGGTCTTTTGCCGGAGGCAGAAGAAAACCGGGCGCAACTGGTATCGAAACTGGAGCAGTTGGATGCGCTGTCACAGCAAGCGGCGCAGATCCGCCATCAGCAGGCAGAGGCAAGATCAAGGCGGGATGCGCTGCGCAACCATAAAGCCCATTTGGAATACGCCGCCGCCGGAAAACAGCGGGAAAAACTGCTGGCGGCAAAGGAAGAAGCAGAAAAAGCGGAAGCGGCGTACCGGGCGCTGGCGCAGAAGTGTGTTGCCTTGCCGGATGAAAGCCGGGTAGTTCAGGCGTTGGAAAGTATCCGGGCGTTGCGGGCGCAGTGGGAAGCGGTGCTGCTGGATGATCGAAAACTGCCGGAAATGCCCCGGATGCCGGAGATCCCTGCGCCCTTTGCCGGTATGGACGGCAAAACAATGGCGCAGGCGGCAACTGCGGACTATGAAGCATACAAAAATGCCCGGGAAAAGACAAAAATCGGCATCAAGGACTATATGATCCTGGCGCTGGGACTTTGCTCCGCTTTGTTGTCGGCGATCCCCCATTGGAGCGGACTTGCTTTGGCGGCAGCGGGTCTTTTGACCGGCGCAGTGCTGTTTGTCAATGAGCGGATCCGGCGAAGCCAAAACCGGGAAAAAGCCGCCGCTATAGCCGGAAAATATGCGCCCTATCTTCCGGAAGATTGGGTTCCGATGGCGGAGAATTTTGCCCGGGAGAAAGCCCAATATGCGCAAGATGCCGCCCAAGTGCAGGAAATGCGGCAGCAGCAGGAACAGCGCCACCGGGATATTCAAACCCGTATCGAGCAGTTCTGTCAGGGAAGCACCCTTTCTCTTTGCCAGGAACAGTGGCAAAATATGGAAAAGCAGCATCAGGCATTGAACCGGGCAAGGGAGGATGCCCTCCGGGCAAAAGACCTGGTCGGGGCAATGGACACCGGGGAGGCGACCATCGCCCAGCCGGCAGCGCCGGATGAACTGACTTACACCCGGGAACAGACAGAGCAGTATCTTGGGGAGGTGACCGCCCGGTTGCAGCAACTGCAGACCAATTTGGATCAATCCCTGGGTCAGATGGAGACTTTTGGCAGCCGGGAAGAACTGCTTCGGCAGATGGAAGAGGCGGATAAGAAGATCGAAGAACTGGAAGATACCTATGCCGCCCTTGCCATTGCCCAGCAGACCCTTGCGGATGCGGCAAATGATTTGCAGCGGCGTTTTGCGCCCCGGATCAGCCGGCAGGCGCAGAAAATTTTCAGCGATCTGACCGACAGCCGGTATGACCGCTTGCTTTTGGAGCGGGATCTTTCTGTCAGTGTGGGCGCCCAAGGGGAAGACACACTGCATAAATCCTTGTGGCGCAGTGACGGAACGGTAGACCAGATGTATCTGGCATTGCGTCTGGCGGTAGCCCGGGAATTATCTCCCGCCGCGCCGATGATCTTAGACGATGCTTTTGTTCGGTTTGACGATGACCGGCTGGCATCGGCATTGAAGATTTTGCAGGAAGAAGCCGAAACCAAGCAGATCATTCTCTTTACCTGCCAGGACCGGGAAAATAAGATTTTGAAAAAGTAAGAAAAACGCAGCCGTAAGGCTGCGTTTTTCATTCTGTTGTGGTTTGAAATAAAAATGTCCACAATATACTGTGCAATACCAAAAAATGTCCCGTTTTTTCTCCAAAAATCTTCTCTATCCAACCGTTGTACCCGAAAAAAACCTGTGCTATAATGACCGTAACTGACAAAAAATGATTGAGGAAGATTATGAACACCCAAGACTTACATATTGAAAAAAGTCATATCGCCAAACTGCTGGCTGCCGCCAATGCAGACGCGGCGCTGCTTTATATATACCTGCACAGCGGAAATCCTATGGACTCTGCCGAGGCGGCGCTCCATATGAGCAATTCCCGGCTGTCCATCGCCGCCGCTACTCTGCGGCAACTGGGTCTTTGGCAGGAGGAGAAACAGCGCATTGTCGTCTCCGGTGAGCGGCCCAATTATTCTGAGCGGGACGTGATCCGGGCAATGGATACGGATACGGATTTCCGCAGCCTTTACGGTGAGATCCAAAGTTTGATGGGCAGAACGCTGAACACCGAAGAACTGAAGATCCTGCTGGGCTTTGTCCGCTATTTAGGAATGTCCGGAGAAGTGGTCTCCATGCTGGTGTGCTACTGTAAAGAACGGGCGCGGCAAAAGGGCAATCTCCGAAACCCCTCTTTGCGTACCATCGAAAAGGAAGCCTACGCCTGGGCAGAGCAGGGTATTGATACCATGGAAGAAGCCGCCGCCTATATCCAGGCGCAGAATATGCGCCGCTCCCAAATCGGGGAAGTGATGCGGGCGATGGATATCCGGGGCAGAAATCTGACCCCCGGTGAGGAAAAATATGCCCGCCAGTGGATCGAAATGGGCTTCGGACCGGAAGCGCTGGCGATCGCCTATGACCGTACCTGCACCAATTCCGGCGGCAGAAACTGGGCGTATATGAACCGGATCGTTACCCGCTGGCACGAAGCGGGTCTCCATACCCCGGAGGAGATCAAACGGGGCGATAAAAAACCGGCAGTTCCCAAGGGCGCTACCGGAAAATTGGGACAAGCGGAGCTGGATGCCATCCAGCGGATGCTGAAGGAGGATTAACAGATGCCATACAGCGCGCAAGTGGTGCGTCGGGCAAGAGCCCGCCTAGCGCAGGAAAAAGCGGATAAAGAATCTTTGTATCAACAACGGCTGTACGAGGCGTATCGCAGCCTGCCCCGTCTGCGGCAGATCGATATGGATCTGCGTAAAAGTATGGCGCTGGCAGCCCAGACGGTATTCGTCCAGGGTCAGGATGCCCGGGATGCTATGGAACAAGTGAAAACTGCCAATCTTGCCCTCCAGCAGGAGCGGGCGGCGCTGATCGCAGAGAATTTTCCCAAGGGCTTTTTGGACGATTCGCCCATCTGTGAAAACTGCGGCGGCAACGGCTATGTGGGCAGCGCTATGTGCCACTGCCTGGAATCTCTCTGCCGCCAGGAACAGCGGCTGGAGATCTCCCGTTTGACCAGCGGCGCAGAGCGGTTTGATACTTTCCGCCTGGACTATTACTCTGCCAAAACAGACAGCCGTTACGGGGCAAGCCCCCGGCTCATTATGGGAAAAGTTTACGACTACTGTCGGCGCTATGCGGAGAATTTCTCTCTGGACAGCGGCAATTTGCTGTTCATAGGCAATACCGGTCTGGGCAAGACATTTCTCTCTGCTTGCATTGCCAATGAAGTGGCTTTGCAGGGTTACAGCATCGCCTACGAAAGCGCCCCCCATTTGATCGGCAAACTGGAAAAAGCACGGTTTCAATCCGATGAGGATTGCCGGGAAGAGACCCAAAAGTACAACGATTGCGACCTGCTGATCATCGATGATCTGGGTACGGAAATGCCCGGCAATTTCGTCACGGCTGCCCTTTACAGCCTGATCAATGACCGGCTTTTGAACAATAAAAGTATGATCATCTCCACCAATTTGAACATTGAGGAGATCGCCCAGCGGTATTCCCCCCAGATCGCTTCCCGTTTGCAGGGTGGCTTTAAGAATCTGACCTTTGTGGGTGAGGATATCCGTGTGCTGAAAAATACAGGTGCGCTGGTATGAGTTGGGGCATTTTGTTTGACCTGGACGGCACATTGCTGGACACCCTGGGTGATCTGACGGATTCGGTCAATTATACCCTTGCCCACTATGGCTGTCCTCCCCGGACACAAGCAGAGATCAGCGCATTTTTGGGAAACGGCGCGCTGCACCTGATCAAAATGTCCCTGCCCGGTAAGGATACCGATCCGGACCCGGAAGAGGCGCTGGCATTTTACCAACCCTATTACCGCGCCCACAGCAACATTAAAACCGGTCCGTATAGCGGCGTTTTGCCGGCACTGGCAGAACTTTCCAAAAAATACCCCCTGGCGATCGTCACCAATAAGCCCCACGGGGCGGCAGTGCCACTGTGCAAAGCCCAGTTTGGGGACATCTACGCCATTGGGGAAGAACCGGGCTGTCCCCGGAAACCGGCAGCGGATATGCTTTACAAGGCAATGGCTGCCATCGGCGTTGACAAGTGCGTCTATGTGGGAGATACGGAAGTGGACATTCTCACGGCGAAAAACGCAGGGGTTTCCTGCCTGAGCGTGACCTGGGGCTTCCGCACCCGGGAGCAGTTGCTCTCTGCCGGCGCAGAAAATCTTTGTGACGATCCTTTGGATATGCCAAAAATGATAGAGGAGATCCTGAATGGCAAATGAATTTTACGCCCTGCTGGGCAGAATGCGCTATATCACCCGCTGGGGTTTGATGCGCAATACTTTTTCTGAAAATATCCAGGAGCACAGCCACCAGGTGGCGGTGCTGGCCCACGCCCTGGCGCTGATCCGCCGGGATGTGCTGAACTTGACCGGTCCGGATCCGGATAAATGCGCAGTGGCTGCCTTGTACCACGATGCATCGGAGATCCTCACCGGCGACCTGCCTACCCCCATCAAGTACTACAACCCGGATATCAAAACCGCCTATAAGCAGGTGGAACGGATCGCAGGGGAGCGGATCTTGAATATGCTGCCCCCGGCGCTGCGGGAAAGTTACGAACACCTGGTGCTGGAAGACGACCCGGATGTGACCCCCATTGTCAAAGCGGCGGATAAACTTTCTGCCTATATCAAGTGTATCGAAGAGCAGAAAGCCGGCAACACGGAATTTGATTCCGCGGCGGTGCTGACAATGGAGGCTATGAAAAAAATGGCGATGCCGGAACTCGACTGGTTTATTGAAAACTGCCTCCCGGCATTCTCCTTAAATATCGACCAACTGTAAAAAATACCCCCGGTTCTTTCGAACCGGGGGTTTGCTTTACCAAACATTATCGTACAGATTGCTCATTTCAATGAAGATGGGGCGGAGATTATCCGGAATGGTGTAAACATAAGTTTCAGTTCCCATTTCCACCGTCAGATATGCGCTTAAGCCTTCCACCACCAACTGCGCCCGATCCCGGCGCATCAAGTGGTCTTTGCTGGATTCCTGGATCATCATCGTCCAACCGGAGATATGGGCGCCGCTCTCTCCTAACTTCCAGGGCGTCTCTTTTGCAAGCACTTCTTCCACTGCCTGGGCTTGCGCTGACGTGAGGGTGTGGAAACCTTCAATATACTTCTCTTCGCCGTAGTCATAGTAACCGTACTGGAAACAAAGTTCTTCCACGGCAAAGGGTTCTGATAACCGGGCGCTTAACGCGTCATACTGATCTGCCCGGCAGTAATAGGTTTGCTCGCCGTAAACGTCGATCAGCGTTTCCGCTTCATCAATGCCCATATAAGTCAGGACAAATGTGTCGCTGAGCAGTACCGGCACATCTTTCCCTGTCAGGGACAGAGAGCGCTCTCCGGTGATCATAGGCTGGAAGTACTTATTTTCCGGCAGCAGTTTATAAACATTGCCGTTCCAAAGGATCGTACCGTCATCCTGAATAAATGCCTGGTCTTTCCGCATTTCGTCCAGGGCATCACAGCCGGCCAGGGGGATCAGCAGGAAAAGACACAGCGCTGCGGCAAGAAGCCGTTTCCAAGTGTTTTTCATAAACATACCCTCCTTATTCCAGGTTCAGCCGCTTGCGGATCACAAACCGGCTGATGAGGAAGAAAACGCCACAGATAAGCCCGTAGAAAACAATACCTGCGCACAGACCGATGTGGATCGTTTCATTGGGATGATCGATGATAAATTGTCCAATATCCCGCATCAGTTGCGAGTTCTCCAGTGCAAAGGTCAAAAGCACAACGATGGTGCCAAATATCTGGGTAAGCACATAGTAGCCAAAGTATGCGCCTACAGATGCCAGAATGCGGTTTTTCCGGAACAACTGGCCCACACTGACACAGCAGTTGAGCAGCATATGGGCATAGAACAGCGCCACGATCAGCAGAACGATGAACTCCGCGACCCAACCGATGATATGACCGGCCATATCCTTGGGGATGTGCTTCAAAAGATAGTCAGCGGCAAGCCAAATTTCCGTCCACACTTCTCCGGCGGTGATGATGGGTACAGTCAGAAGCGCCACCAGCAGAGAACCGACGCTGAAGCACAGAGCAGTGAGGGATTTGACCCAAAGGTGCTGTGTGGTGGATACCGGCAGGGTAAAGGTCAGATAGCCCTCGCCGGTGAAAAGGTTTTTGTAATACCGGGTCACGCCGAACACAACAGGGGCGGCAAGACAGACCAGAAGACCGATGACATACATAATAATGCCGGAAACCTGAATGATGTTGTAATAAACGGTATTGGTTTCAAAACAGAAGATCAGCCGGTTCATCGCCGCGATCACCAGCACGATGCCGTAGATGAACAGGATCACCGCCCATTTGGGAAGCTGCTCTGCCAGCAGCACCGCCTGATGCAAAATGGTGTCGAGAATTCTGGCTTCCTCCAGCGTGTACTTGATGGAGGAGGCCATGAGGATCATCAGCACCGCAGGGAAGATGCTGCCCAGTCCCTGCAGGAAGGTCTTTCCCAGGTTTTTCCCGGTCATGCCGGAAACAAGGCTGGCGCTGATACCTGCCGCCAGGAACATCACAGCCACGATGATCATGGTATAGTCCTGCAGCGCGGTGATAAATCCGGAGCAGAGCACCAGCGCAATGCCCGCACCCAGAATGCAGACGAAGCAGCCAAGGGCCCTGTCCATCCGGGGATCGGGGGCAAAGACCGCTTCCTTTTCATCCAGAGGCCGCTGGATCTTCCTTGCGTGGCGGCGGAGGAAGAGGATCAGCAGCGCATAGATGGCCGCAAAGGACAGAAACCGCAGCCACATACCGGAGAACATGGGAAGCCCCGCCAGCTGCTGGGCCACACCCACCGTAAAGGGATTGCACACACCGGAGGCAAAGCCGCAGCCTGCTGCCAGCAGGCTCATACCAACGCCCGTCAGGGCATCCCAGCCCAGACTGACGGACAATGCCACCGCGATGGGCACCAGAGGCACACACTCCTCAAAGGAGCCGATCATGGCGCCCATGGCCATGAACAGCAGGGAGACCACTGCCATCAGCCGGTACCGGACGGCACGGAAGCGGTGGGCAGTTTTGCTGAGCATATATTCCATCAGACCGCACCGGTCCAGGGCATTGAACACACCGCCGATGACCAGCAGGAAGGCAATGACTGCAATGAGGGTTCCGTTTCCGGAAGCTCCCAGGACAAGAACGGGGGACAGCAGCCACTTATGGAAGGGAATGCCCCCGTCGATGGGGGTAAAGCCGGCGCTGGTATCCAGGATCAGATCGCCGTTGGCATTGGGGATGCGGACATAGAAGCCCCCGGGTACGATGAGGGTCAGAATATAGCTTGCCACCATCAGGGCAAAGATCACCAATATGGCGGTGATAAAGGACCGGGTGCTGATGGAAAGGCTCTTGTTTTCCGTTGCAGGGGTGGGCATAAACTTTTCAACTTCTCTCATTTTTAATATCATA
>CALBJG010000011.1 GCA_937892865.1 uncultured Clostridia bacterium | reverse complement strand
GGTCAGTGACCCGGCCCTGGGGGAAATTATAGGTGCGGATCCGCTCATTGCGCATACCGGTGCCAACCTGACTGCGGCGCATACCGGTGACCTCGCTGGATAATTTCTCCTGCTCGATCTCGTAAAGTTTGGAAGCCAGCAGCCGCATACATTTTTCCCGGTTTTGCACCTGACTCCGTTCTTCCTGGCAGGCGACCACAATGCCGGAGGGCTTGTGGATCAGCCGCACCGCGGAACTGGTCTTGTTCACATGCTGACCGCCGGCGCCGCTGGCGCGGTAGACTTGCATTTCAATGTCCGCAGGATTCAGTTGCACATCTACCTCTTCCATCTCCGGCAAAACAGCCACCGTTGCGGTGGAGGTGTGGACTCTGCCGCCGGACTCCGTCTCCGGCACTCTCTGAACACGGTGGACACCGGACTCATATTTCAGCCGGGAATAAGCCCCGGCGCCGTTTATTACGAAATCCGCTTCTTTAACGCCGCCTAACTCCGTTTCCGTGTAGTTCATCAGTTCCACTTTCCAACCCTTCTGGGCGGCATACATGGTATACATACGGAAAAGGGAATGGGCAAAAAGCGCGCTTTCTTCGCCGCCGACACCGCCCCGGATCTCCATAATGACGCTTTTGCCGTCGTTGGGATCTTTGGGAAGAAGCAGGATCTGCAACTGCCGGTAGAGATCTTCCGACGCAGCTTTGGCATCCTGGAAAGTCTGCTGACACAGTTCTTTCATCTCCGGATCGCCCATCAGTTCCCGGGCATCATCCATATCCTGCTGGGCTTGCCGATAGGCGCGAAAGGCCTCCACGATGGGCTCCAAATCATTTTTCTCCCGCAGTGTGGCGGCAGCCTTTTTGGGATCTGCGTAAAAATCCGGCTGCTCCGAACGGGCGCATATTTCTTCATAGCGGTTTTCCACCGCCACCAACTTATCTAACATACAAAACTCCTGAAATGGGTGCGCAAAAACGTTATTGTCATTGCGAACCGGCCCGCTTATCTGGTGTGGCAATCTCTTTTTGCTATTGTACCAACATTTTCATAAAATGTAAAGTTACTTTGGGCGGTACAGATTCACCACACAGCTGGCAGTATCCGTCAGACTTTCCGTCTGTTGCAGCCGGGCAAGCCCCTCCGGGCCGATGCGGTAAATGTGAGGTGTCATCGCCAGCAGGTTTTGTACCTGCTCGCCGGTCACAGTAAAGGAAAACCGCACCGGTACACTCTCAACCAAAGTAAAACCGGGCAAATCCGGCGCGCTGTCTTTGGGTTTGTCCGTCAACCGGGGATAAATAATGGACTTTAACCCCAGCAGATGGTCAGCCGCCGCCAACACCTGAATAAACGCCCCGTCCGGGCGCAAAACTCTTAAAAATTCTTCCGGCAAAGTTACGGCGAATAAACTGGTAAGCAAGCCGATACTGTTATCTCCAATGGGCAAATGGGCGGCAGTGCCGCAAAGCCATAGGGCATCTTTATACTTGCCTGCTGCATAACGCACCGCCTCTTTGGAAATATCCAAACCGACCAATTCTGCCTGCAGGACATTTTTCAGCCGGGCGCTGTAGTAGCCTTCTCCGCAACCGGCATCCAAAATCGGGCCGTCGCAACTGTATTTCTTTGCCAAATCGCAAACCGCATCGGCGATGGGTTCGTAAAAACCGCCCTCTAAAAAGTCTCGCCGGGAGCGGACTTGCCGGGAGGTATCCCCGGGATTTAAGGAGTGCTTTTGCTGTACCGGCAAAAGATTCACATACCCCTGCCGGGCAATGTCAAAACTGTGCCGGTTGCCGCAGAGGAAACAGCGGTCTTTCTTTTCCAGAATTTCTCCGCAAATGGGGCATAAAATATCCATTTTTCCGCTCCTTTCCCGTGTTTTCACTATCATACAGCATTTTCTTCCTGCAGTCAACAAACTTACAAAAACCAAAAGTTTTATGTTAACTTAATACATTTTTAATAATTTATCCCTTTCTTTGTTCACAAATATATTTTAAGATATACATACAATGATTCAATATCTTTTTCATTTTTCCTCTCCTCTTTAGAAAAAAGTCGCAGGATGCCGCCTGCGGCCTTTTTCTTTTTATGAACAGATCTTTTGTTGCCGAATACGCCCGATTGCCCTTCTCGAAATACACAAAGTATGTCTTCGAGGGCAATCGGGCATCTCGACAAAAAATCTCTTGTTCAAAGGTGACGAAGGTTTTTGTGCGATCAAAAAACGCCTGCACAAACTGCGGAAAAGGTAGGTTGTCATTGCGAGGGCGACTTTGTCGCCCGTGGCAATCTATCGCACAATCTGAAATTGTGTCATCCTGAGCAACCCTGAGCGTAGCCAAAGGGGCGTCGAAGGAATTACCCCCCATTTCTTGAATACAATGCCACCTTTTGGGAATGCTTTCCAAGAGGTGGCTTTTTTGATTTCAACTTATTTACGGACGATTATTTTATACAGTATACTGATCCTTGTGATCCGGCTGATGGGCAAGCGGCAGATCGGACAGATGGAACCGTCGGAATTTGTGGTGGCGATCCTGGTCGCAGACCTGGCATCTGTGCCTATGCAGGACGGGGGTACGCCGCTGATCTCCGGCGTTGTACCCATTCTTACTGTGCTGGGGCTGGAACTGGTGCTGTCCGGGCTTTCTCTGAAAAGCATTCGCCTGCGGCGGTTTTTGTGCGGCAAGCCGGTGATCTTGGTGGAAAACGGCAAGCCCTTGCAGGAGAATCTCAAAAAGACCCGGGTGACTCTGGATGAATTGACCGGGCATCTCCGGGAAAAGGATGTGCTGGACATTTCCACTGTCCGTTACGCCATATTGGAGACCAACGGCAATCTTTCTGTCTTTCCCTATTCTGCCGAGGAAAAGCAGTATCTGCCCCTGACGGTGATCTCCGACGGGCGGCTGATAAAGGATAATCTGCAAAAAGCCGGCAAAGATGAAAAGTGGCTGGAAAAAGTTCTGAAAAAGAATAAAGCCACCCGGGAAAAGACCTATCTGCTGACAGTAGACGGGTCTGACCGGGTGGTGTTTTTCCCCAAGGAGGAACAGAAATGAAAAAACTTTGGGTCGGCGCAGCGCTCCTGGCGTTTTTGCTTACAGCCGGTTTGGTAAACGCCCGGGGTATGGATAAAAATCACCGGCAGATCGCCGCATTGCTGACAGATGCCGCCGATGCATCTTTAGCAGGAGATATGCGCCTGGGGACAGAACTTTCGGAGAAAGCCCAAACCCTTTGGGAAAAATACCGGGACGCAGTGGCAACGGTGGCAGACCATCAACCTTTGGAGGATGTGGACGGACTCCTCTCCCAACTCCGGGTCTATGCCGCCACCGGGGGCGTGGTGGAATTTGCCGCCTGCTGCCGGTCTGCATCCCGGCAGGTGGAGGCGGTGGGAGAAGCCCAAAGCCTTAACTGGCAGAATCTTCTGTAGCAACGCCCCGGGCGAGGTCAATAATGCCCCGGGCAAGATGTTCCGCCGCCAAGAGCGCTTCCTGCCGGGTATTCCCCGCTGCCCCTACTTCGATGAGCATCGCGCCGGGGGACAGATCCTGGTTAAAACGGTCTGTCCGCAGGCTGATA
>CALBJG010000010.1 GCA_937892865.1 uncultured Clostridia bacterium | reverse complement strand
CAGCGCGCCAAGACCAAGGAAGGCCGCTTACAGGTGGAGCTTGCCCAGTATAAATATCTGCTGCCCCGGCTTTCCGGCATGGGCAAGAGCCTGTCCCGGCAGGGCGGCGGTATCGGTACCCGTGGCCCCGGTGAGACCAAACTGGAATCCGATCGCCGGCATATCCGGGAGCGGATCGCCCGCTTGCAGACGGAACTGGAGCAGGTGCGCCAGGTGCGCAGCGTGCAGCGGGAACGGCGTATGAAAAACTCTGTGCCGGTGGTTGCCATTGTCGGCTACACCAACGCCGGCAAATCCACCCTTTTAAACCACCTGACCGATGCGGGTATCCCTGCCAATAACCGGCTTTTCGATACTTTGGACACCACATCCCGGCAACTGCACGTGTCGGATAATTTGGATGTGATTTTGTCTGATACCGTCGGTTTTATCGCAAAACTGCCCCACCATTTGGTGGATGCTTTCCGGGCAACACTGGAAGAACTGGAATATGCCGACCTTCTGCTCCATGTGATCGACTCTGCCGATCCGGACAGAGAGGAACATATCCGGGTGGTGGACAGCCTCATCAATAAACTTGCCAAACCCGGCACAAAGGTCCTGCAGTGTTATAACAAGGCAGACCTGGTAGAGCCCACAGATATTCCCATTGGAGAAGATGTGGTGCGGATCTCCGCGAAAAACGGCCTGGGAATGGAGCAACTGCTGAAAGCCATTGAAACCGCTTTGGGACACAGCCGCCACCATGTAATTGTGACACTGCCTTATTCTATGGGCGGTATGGTGGACACCCTCCACTCCGGCGCCCAGGTGCTGAATGTGGACTATACCGGCGAGGGGATCGTGGTAGAAACGATTCTTGACCCCATTTTGTACGGAAAACTGAAAGAATTTATCACAAAAGAGTTGTAAAGCCGTGTCATTGCGAAGCCCGCTCCATCGGGGACCCCGCAAAGCCTGCTTTGTGGGGAAGAGGAGAGGCCAAGATGCTGATGGAATTTTCTGCGAGCAGGAAATGGAATATTGCATCTTGCGCTTCGACGATGTAGCAATCTGTTCTCCTATGCTAAAATTTGAGAGGAGAGAAAAACTTGGAAGAATATCTGGTACCCACAGACTTTGGTGAAGATGAATTTGTGGAGAAAAAATCCCGGTTCATCGGCAGGGTCTGGCCGGTGGAAACAGAAGAAGAAGCCCTTAGCAAGATCCAGGAAATGAAAAAACAGCATTACGATGCCACCCACAACTGCTGGGCATACATCATCAAAGACGGCGCGGTCCGCTTCTCAGATGACGGTGAGCCCGGCGGCACTGCCGGTATGCCTATGATCCAGGTGCTCCAGCGGGAGGGCCTTTTCAATATCGTCTGTGTAGTCACCCGGTACTTCGGCGGTATCCTGCTGGGAGCAGGGGGCTTGGTAAGAGCCTATACCAAAGGCGCGAAGATCGCTGTGGATGCGGCAGGCAAGTCGATGAAACGGGTCTGGACGGTGCTGTATGTACCTTGCCCATATAACTTTTACGAGCGGGTGAAACTGGAAGTTGCCGCCTTTGAGGGCATCATCCGGGACACCCAGTTCGGCGCGGAAGTGGAACTGGAAATCTTGGTGGCAGAAGGGAAGGCGCAAGCTTTTTTGGACGCCTTAACAGATATGACCGCCGGTACGGTGGAAGGTATGGAAACCGGTAAAGAGTACCGGGCATTTCCGGTTTAGGAGGCTACATATGTCAATACGGGAAATTTTGGAAAAAGAGGAATATACCCGGTTAGACCCGGCAGCGGCATTTTCCGATCAGAGCAAAGGTCGGCTGCGTCCGGAAGAACTGAGTGAAAACGATGTGCGTACTTGCTATCAGCGGGATACGGACCGGATCGTTCACTGCAAGTCTTTCCGTCGGCTGATGCACAAGACCCAGGTGTTTCTGCAACCGGAGGGCGACCACTACCGTACCCGGATGACCCATACCCTGGAGGTCTCCCGGATCGCCGCTACCATCGCCCGGGCGCTCCACCTGAATGAGGATCTGGCGGAGGCGGCGGCTATGGGTCACGATTTGGGCCATACTCCCTTCGGTCACGCCGGCGAGCGGGTGCTTACCGAGTGCTTGGGGAAACCTTTCCGCCATAACGAGCAGAGTCTGCGGGTGGTGGATATGCTGGAAAACGGCGGCAACGGCCTTAACTTAAGTTATGAGACCCGTATGGCCATTTTGGGTCACACCGGTGACCGTGTCCCGGAAACGTTGGAAGGCCAGATCGTCCGCCGGGCAGACCGGATCGCCTATGTAAACCACGATATCGACGATGCTGTCCGGGCAGGTATTTTGTCCAATGCGGATATTCCGAAAGACATCGCCAGAATTCTGGGCGAGACCCACTCCCAGCGGATCAATACGCTGGTGTGCGACATTGTGGAATCCTCCCGGGGGACGGGTAAAATACTGATGTCCGACAATGTGGAAAAAGCGCTTTTGGACCTGCGGGCATTTATGTTTGAACGGGTCTACCGGAATCCGGTGGCAAAGGGCGAAGAGGTCAAAGCCAGAGATATGCTCAAACACCTCTATGAGTATTATTACAACCACCCGGAGGCACTGCCGGAGGACTTCCAGCCCCAACTTTCCTTTGAGGGAATGGACCGCATTATCTGCGATTACATTGCCGGTATGACAGATCACTATGCTGTTGACAAATATACCGAACTTTTTATCCCGATGGGGTGGCATATCCGGGGATAATATGTTATAATAACTTGATATCGAAAATGGGGAATTTTTTACCCATTTTGAATGTTACGATAAGATCAAACAGAAAGGAGGCGTAAGCCGTGGCATTTCCCCCTTCATTTATTGATGAACTCATTGCCCGCAATCCCATTGAAGATGTGGTGGGCCAGTATGTGAATTTGAAGCGTTCCGGAAGCAATATGTTTGGACTTTGTCCTTTCCACGGCGAAAAGACCGCTTCCTTCTCCGTTGCCCCGGATAAGGGCATCTATTACTGTTTCGGCTGCCATAAAGGCGGCGGCGCCATCAATTTTATGATGGAACTGGAGGGGTTAAGTTACCCCGATGCCGTGCGTAATCTTGCCAAGCGGGCAGGTATGGAAGTCCCCGAGGACGAGCAGTACCAAAGCCGTTACCGCCAGCAGGAGCGTCTGTGGGCGCTGATGAAAGAGGCAGGCCGCTTCTTCAATGCCCAACTGTATACCCCGGCAGGTAAACAGTGCCTGGAGTATGTGGCAAGCCGTGGTTTAAGTAAAAATATCGTTACCCAGTTCGGCATAGGCTACGCCCCGGATTCCTGGAACAGTCTTGTGGACGCTATGAAGAAAAAAGGCTACACAGACGAAGAGTTGATCGCCGCTGACCTGGTGGGCGAGAAAAACGGCAGAGTGTACGACCGCTTCCGTAACCGTCTGATGTTCCCCATTATCGATGTCCGGGGGAATGTGATCGGTTTTGGCGGCCGTGTGCTGGACGATTCCAAACCCAAGTACTTAAACTCCAATGAAACGGTGATCTTTAACAAGCGGAAGAATCTGTTTGGTATGAACTTTGCCAAGAAGACCAAACAGCCCAATATCATTCTGGTGGAAGGCAATATCGATGTAGTTACTTTGCACCAGTATGGATTCGACAATGCAGTGGCATCTCTCGGCACATCTCTGACCGAAGAGCAGGTGGCGCTTTTAAGCCGCTACACCGAGCAGGTGGTGCTCACTTATGACAGTGACGAAGCCGGTCAGCGGGCGGCAAAGCGCGCCATTCCCATGCTGGAAAAGGCGGGCATCCAGGTAAAAGTCCTGCAAATGAAAGATGCCAAAGACCCGGATGAATTTTTGCATAATTTCGGTCCGGAGGCATTCCGGGCGCTGTTAGGAGAATCTTCCGACCGGGTGGAGTATCAACTGAACGCCATTGCCGCAAAGTATAATCTGGCAGTGGACGAGCAGCGGATCAAATT
>CALBJG010000009.1 GCA_937892865.1 uncultured Clostridia bacterium | reverse complement strand
CCCCCGCAACCCCACCGGCAAGATCGAAAAGCCCGCCCTGCGCGAGAAATACTGCGGCAAACGGCTGGTGGAAGCCCAGATCACGGGCTGACTTTCATAGTGCTGAGTGCAGAGTGCTGAGTGCTGAATGATTTCGTTCACTCAGAACTCAACACTCAGAACTCAGAACTAACTAGGAAGTGTTACAAATGGATATGTTCATCAAAGTTATCATGCTGGTGGTGTTCTTCGGCGTGATGATCGGCACCGGTTTTTACTGCCGGTCTCATTCGACGGATGTGGACGGCTTCGTCCTGGGCGGCCGGAGCGTGGGCCCCTGGCTGACGGCCTTCGCCTACGGCACCAGCTACTTCTCCGCCGTCGTGTTTGTCGGCTACGCCGGACAGTTCGGCTGGAAGTACGGCATCGCCGCCACCTGGGCGGGCATCGGCAACGCCCTGATCGGTTCGCTGATGGCCTGGGCCATCCTGGGCAGACGCACCAGAGTCATGACCCAGCACCTGGACAGTGCCACCATGCCCCAGTTCTTCGAGTCCCGCTTCCACAATAAAAATCTGAAGCTGGCCTCCTCCGTCATCATCTTCATCTTCCTGATCCCCTACACCGCGTCCCTGTACAACGGCCTGAGCCGCCTGTTCGGCATGGCCTTTGACATCGACTACTCCGTCTGCGTCATCGTCATGGCGATCCTCACCGGCATCTACGTCATCGCGGGAGGCTACATGGCCACCGCCATCAACGACTTCATCCAGGGCATCATCATGCTCTTCGGCATCGTGGCGGTCATCGCAGCAGTCCTGAAGGGCCACGGCGGCCTGATGGGCGCGCTGGAGGGACTGGCAAAGGTCTCCGATCCCACCGTCTCCGAGGCTCCCGGCATCTTCAACTCCTTCCTGGGCCCCGACCCCGTCAACCTGATGGGCGTGGTGCTGCTGACCAGCCTGGGCACCTGGGGTCTGCCCCAGATGGTGCAGAAATTCTACGCCATCAAGTCCGAGAAGGCCATCAACAAGGGTATGGTCATCTCCACCATCTTCGCCCTGGTGGTCGCCGGTGGATGCTACTTCCTGGGCGGCTTCGGTCGGCTCTACTCCGACCGGATCGACCTGGCGGCGGGCGGCTACGACTCCATCATCCCCACCATGCTCTCCGACCTGAGCCCCTTCCTGATCGCGGTGGTGGTGATCCTGGTGCTGTCGGCCTCCATGTCCACCCTGTCTTCCCTGGTGCTGGCATCGAGCTCCACCCTGACTCTGGACTTCATCAAGGGGACGCTGATCAAGGAGCTGGACACCAAAAAGCAGCTTTTCATCATCCGCGTCCTGATCGCGGTGTTCATCGCCATTTCCGTGGTCATCGCCATCGTCCAGTACAAGTCCAACGTCACCTTCATCGCCCAGCTCATGGGTGTCAGCTGGGGTGCGCTGGCGGGTGCCTTCCTGGCTCCGTTCCTGTACGGCCTGTACTGGAAGCGGGCTTCCGCCGCCTCCGTGTGGGTCAGCTTCCTGTTCTCCACCATCGTGATGCTGGCAAACATCGGCTGGAAGCAGTACTTCCCCACCCTGCTCCAGTCCCCCATCAACGCCGGTGTCTTCTGTATGCTGGCAGGGCTTATCATCGTCCCGGTGGTCAGCCTTTTCACCAAAGCACCCAGTCAGGAGCACATCGAGCATGTGTTCTCCTGCTACGATACCAAAGTCATCGTTCCCGTCACCGAAGCCATCGGTGAACCCATTTCTAAGGAGGAAACCAAATGAAACAGCTCATTCTGGGCAACGAGGCCGTTGCCCGCGGACTGTATGAGGCCGGATGCAGCTTCGTCTCCAGCTACCCCGGCACCCCCAGCACCGAGATCACCGAGGCCGTCGCCAAGTACCCCGAGGTCTACGCCGAGTGGGCCCCCAACGAGAAGGTCGCCATGGAGTCCGCCTTCGGCGCATCCCTGGCTGGCCGCCGCTCCTTCTGCGGCATGAAGCATGTGGGCCTGAACGTGGCCGCCGATCCCCTGTTCACCATCTCCTACACCGGCGTCAACGGCGGCATGGTCATCGGCGTGGCCGATGACGCGGGCATGCACTCCTCTCAGAACGAGCAGGACTCCCGCCACTACGCCGAGTCCGCCAAGATCCCCATGCTGGAGCCCAGTGACTCCGCCGAAGCCCTGAGCTTCGCCAAGCTGGCCTATGAGATCTCTGAGAAGTTCGACACCCCCGTGCTGCTGAAGATGTGCACCCGCGTGTCCCACTCCCAGAGCGTTGTGGAGACCGGTGAGCGGGAAGAACATTTGAAAGAGTATGTGAAAGATATTCCCAAGTATGTGATGATGCCCGGTAACGCCAAGCGCCGCCACCCGGTGGTGGAGGCCCGGACTGTCGCGCTCACCGAATATGCGGAAACAGCAGAAATCAACCGCATTGAGCCGGGCAAGAGCAATGCTGTGGGCTTCATTACTTCTTCTACTTCTTATCAGTACATAAAAGAGGTGGTGGGCGACCAATACCCGGTGCTGAAACTGGGTATGATCTGGCCCATGCCGGAGCAGAAGATCCGGGACTTTGCCGCTTCTGTAGAGCAGGTAGTGGTCGTTGAAGAATTGGAGAGTTTTATTGAGACCCACTGCAAGAATTTGGGTATTACCTGCGTTGGCAAAGATAAATTCTCCTGCATCGATGAATTGAGCCAGAACAAAGTAGCCGCCGCATTGGATATGGCAGCGGGCAAGGGCACGGCGCTGGATGCCGCCATTCCGCCCAGACCTCCCGTGATGTGCGCCGGCTGTCCCCACAGAGGTCTGTTCTATACCTTAAAGAAGAACAAACTGACAGTGCTGGGTGATATCGGTTGCTACACCCTGGGCGCAGTTGCGCCTTTGGGCGCAGTGGACACCGTTATCTGTATGGGCGCTTCCGTGTCCGGTATCCACGGTTTCAGCAAGTCCCAGCAGGGCGCTGCTGACAATAAGACCGTGGCGGTCATCGGTGACTCCACCTTTATGCACTCCGGCATCACCGGCCTTGTAAATATGGCGTATAACGAATCCAACGCTACAGTGATCATCGTGGACAACTCCATCACCGGTATGACCGGTCACCAGCAGAACCCCACCACCGGCTTTAACTTAAAGGGCGATCCCTGCACAAAGATCGATTTGGAATCTTTATGCCACGCCGTGGGTATCCGCCGGGTGCAGGTGGTAGACCCCTACGATCTTGCCCAGTGTGACCGGGTCATCAAGGAAGAACTGGCGGCAAATGAGCCTTCCGTTATCATCTCCCGCCGTCCCTGCGCATTGCTGAAGACCGTTAAGCATAAGCCTGCTTTGGTGGTTGACCAGGATAAGTGCGTTGGCTGTAAGGCTTGTATGAAGATCGGCTGTCCTGCTATCAGTATTGTTGACGGCAAGGCGAAGATCGATGCCACCCAGTGTGTCGGTTGCGGCGTTTGCGAGCAACTGTGCAAGGTTGGCGCGCTGAAGGAGGTCTGAATATGGAAACGAAAAATGTAATGATCGTCGGTGTGGGCGGCCAGGGTAGTTTGCTGGCGTCCAAACTCTTGGGCAGACTCCTTTTGAGTAAGGGCTACGATATCAAGGTTTCCGAGGTCCACGGTATGAGCCAGCGGGGCGGCAGCGTTGTTACCTATGTCCGCTTTGGCGATAAGGTCTATTCTCCCGTTATCGATAAGGGTGAGGCTGACTATATCGTGTCTTTTGAACTGCTGGAGGCAGCCCGCTGGACAGAGTTTTTAAAACCCGGCGGTAAGTTGATCACCAATACCCAGCAGATCAACCCTATGCCGGTGATTATCGGCGCAGCGGAGTATCCCCAGGATCTGCTTTCTAAAATGGCGGAGGCAAACATCGATGTGGATGCGATGGATGCCCTCTCCCTGGCAGTAGAGGCTGGTTCTCCCAAAGCAGTGAACCTGGTGCTGATGGGCAGACTTGCCAAGTATTTTGACATTCCGGAAAATGAGTGGATGGAAGCCATTGAGGCCAGTGTACCGCCCAAGTTCCTGGAGATGAACAAAAAAGCATTTAACCTCGGTTTTAACGCATAAGGAGATGGAAAGAAATGGCAAAGTATTATCAACCGGAAATTGAAACTGCTTCATATGAGCAGATTCGTGCCTGGCAGAATGAGCGCCTTGTCAAACAGGTCAAGCACGTTTGGGACAATGTGCCTTACTACCGGAAAAAAATGGAAGAAAAGGGTGTCACTCCCGACGATATTCAGGGTGTGAACGACCTGCACAAACTGCCTTTCCTGACCAAAGACGACTTGCGGGAAGCCTATCCCTATGGTCTTAAGGGTATGCCCCTTTCCGATTGTGTCCGTATTCAATCTACCTCCGGCACCACCGGCAAGCGCGTTGTGGCTTTCTACACCCAGCACGATGTGGATCTGTGGGAAGACTGCTGCGCCAGAGCCATTGTGGCAGCAGGCGGCACCAAGGAAGATGTTGTGCAGGTGGCTTACGGTTACGGCCTGTTCACCGGCGGTCCCGGTCTCAACGGCGGTTCTCATAAGGTAGGCTGTCTGACACTGCCTATGTCCTCCGGCAATACCGACCGGCAACTCCAGTTTATGACCGATCTGCAGGCAACGATCCTGTGCTGCACACCCTCTTATGCCGCATATCTGGCAGAGTCTATTTACG
The DNA here is from genome assembly GCA_937892865.1 of uncultured Clostridia bacterium. Taxonomy (GTDB): domain Bacteria; phylum Bacillota; class Clostridia; order Oscillospirales; family Oscillospiraceae; genus Faecousia. Next base: position 7,103 of record CALBJG010000009.1, on the reverse strand, counting down.
AAAGAGGCATCCGGGATCAGATCAAACTGAAGGCCGGCATCTTCGGCGCAGAGGCCTGGAGTGAGGATATGCGCCACGATATTGAGAATAAATTGGGAATCAAGGCTTATGATATTTACGGTCTGACCGAGACCTCCGGCCCGGGTGTTGCTTTTGAATGCTCCGAGCAGACCGGTATGCACATCAATGAAGACCATTTCATCGCCGAGATCATCGATCCCGACACCGGCGAGGTTCTTCCCGAAGGCAGCAAGGGTGAACTGGTGTTTACCGCCATCACCAAGGAAGCATTCCCCCTGCTTCGTTACCGTACCAAAGATATCTGCGTTTTGAGCCGGAAAAAATGTTCCTGCGGCAGAACCCATATCAAGATGTCCAAGCCTATGGGCAGATCCGATGATATGCTGATCATCCGCGGTGTCAATGTGTTCCCCTCTCAGATCGAGACAGTGCTGATGCAGCAGGGCTATCCTGCCAACTATCAGATCATCGTTGACCGGGTGAACCATACTGATACCTTCGAAATTATGGTGGAAATGACACCGGAACTGATCTCCGACTCTCTGGCAAAGATCGCCGAGGCAGAGAAGAAATTGGTGGAAGCCCTGCGGGCAATGCTGGGCATTTCTGCCAAGGTAAAACTGGTTGCCCCCAAGTCCATTGCCCGGAGTGAGGGCAAGGCTGTTCGTGTTATCGATAAGCGTAAAATTTAAGGAGGAGAAACCATGAGTATTCATCAGATTTCTGTATTCCTGGAAAACCGCGCCGGTCAGTTGGCGGAGATCACCCGTCTGTTGGCGGCAGAGAATGTGGATATCCGCGCCATTTCCATTGCGGAAACAGCAGACTACGGTCTTGCCCGTATGATCGTGGACGATAGCCAGAAAGCAAGCAATGTTCTGCTGCAGCACGGTGATATTGTGTCCATGACGCCCGTTTGGGCTGTGGAAGTGCCGGACCGTCCTGCCGGATTGGCAGAACTGCTGGCAGTACTGGCAGAGAAGAACATTGCAGTAGAGTATATGTACTCTCTGTTCACCCACCGGAACGACAAGGCATATATGGTCCTGCGGATCGCTGACGAGCAGACCTTTACCGAGGCATTGCAAGCTCACGACATCAAAGTGATGTCTGCCGAGGAACTGGACATAAAGTAAAATAAAAAAGATCGGATGTTTACACATCCGATCTTTTTTATTTAAAACAGTTCACTTAAAAATCCGTTCATACGCTCCATCGCCAGTTTGGAGGGCTCGAAGCCGCCTTCGGAGAATGCTGCGCCGCCGGGGCGTTTCAGCAGTTCTTCATCGATCTCTCCCTCTAAACGGAAGTGAGGCTCCAAAGCAATCCAGCCGGTATAGCCGTCATTTGCCAAAGCCTTCAGTTGACCGGCGATGTCCAGCCAACCGTTGCCGGGGGCAACGCCGATACCTTCTTTGCCGTTGTGCACTGCATCTTTGATATGCACATGGCGGACAGCGCCCCGGAGCGCGTTGTATTCATCAGGATAGGGCTTTATTGCATCGCCGCAGGTGTAGATGTCATTGCCCGGATCCCAGAGAATACCGATATTCTTAAAGTCATAAGCCCCAAAGAAGCGAGCCAGTTCCAAACCGGTGGACAAGTTTACGGAAGGATCGTTTTCCAGCATCAGGGTCAAACCCTCTGCGGCAAGCAGTTCATCGTACTTGGAAAGATATTCTGCAAACTTTTCGTCAGAATAATCGTCACTCTTCCAGAAACTGAAACCCCGCATATGGTCACAACCGTAATCGTGGCAGGCTTTCACCAAACGGTCAAACTTCGCCCGGTCATCTACGCCCCAATCCTCTTTCATAAAGGAAGAGGCAATGCCGGATACTTTCAGACCCGCATCTTCCAGCATAGATTTCAGTTGCGTAGTTTTTTCTGCAGGCAGCAGTTCCACCGGAACATCCCACACGCTACGCAGTTCCACGCCGTCCAGGCCCTGCTCTTTCGCCAGAGCAATGGCTACTGCGGCATCTTGAGATATTTCATCGGAAATAATGGAAATCAAAAAAGGGTGCTTCATATACATGCTCCTTATATTTTTCTTTAAGCATAACAGAAAATACAACCGGGGTCAATAACCCCGGTTGTTAAAAAGATTACAATTCTTGTGCAAAGGTCATTTAGTCCGTAGTTTGTTACCGAGCATGATGCGGGGCATCCCGGCTCAACAAACCTGAATCTAAAGATTGACTGCCTGTTACCGAGCGATATAACGGAAGGTAAACATTGATTCGCGTTGGGGAGCGATGGGAGCGCCGCCGGGGGCGGATGAAGCGACCTGAGCGAGTAGCCGCGGTCGGTGAGCGAGGAAGCCGCGCCGACGGCGACGAGAGCACCGGGCACCGCAATAGGGCACGAAAGTGCCTGCCGGGGCATCCCGGCTCAGGCCATGGTGCTTAATTTTTCGGGATCCAATTCTGTACGCATTCTCTCGCCGTTTTCACAGCGGGTCAGTTCCTCGCAAATGTGTTTTGCGATCCGCTTCTGACCGTTGGCAATGGCGCCGGCAATGTGGGGCGTCAGCGCCACATTGGGCAGTTTGCGCAGTTCGTTGTCTTCCGCGGGGGGTTCGGGATTGGTCACATCGATGCAGGCGAAGAAGCGGTTCTTCTTCAGTTCTTCAATGAGGGCAGGTTCATCAATGATACTGCCACGGGCGGTGTTGATCAGAACAGCGCCGTCCTTAATAAGCGGCAGATTGGAAGCGTTCAGCATATTGTCGGTAGCAGGAATGGAGGGAGCGTGAATGGTGACCACATCGGAAACGGAAAGCAGTTCATTCAGTTCTACTTTCTTTGCGCCCATAGCCGCAGCCCGTTCTTCAGACACATAGGGGTCATACAGCAGAACATCCACATTAAAATTCTGCAGCAGTTTGATCATGTGGCTACCTACAAAACCGGCACTGATGACACCGACGGTGATGTCATAAAAATCTCTTGCCAGGGTCTTGCAATCCATCCACTCGCCGTTGGCGGTGTGCTGGGGCAGGATGAACAGACCTTTGATCGCGGAAATCGCCATAGTCAGCGCAGTTTCTGCAACGCCTTCGCCCAAAGCGACAGCGGAGTATGTAACCCGGATCTTTTTTGCGATCAATTCATCAGAGATCACAGGCTTGGGAGTGCCTGCGGCGTGCATAACCGCCACCAGATTGGGACATACATCCAAAATGTCCTTCTCGATCCGGGGGCTGCCCCAGGAAGTAATGATGTAATCAGCATCTTTGACAAAGTCCAATACATACGCCCGGTCATCAAAATCGGGACGGTCATAGAAACATAGTTCACCATAAGGACGCATCTGGGAAAAATACTTTTCTCCGAAGATCTTTTCCTGACGGAAAGGCGCCATCAAAAATACGATTTTTTTCATTGTGATTACCTCGTTTCATTTTTGGAAAGTGTGTCATAATATTGGCTTGATGCGAACAGACCACCGCTTTTGTCATAAAAATGCGCATCTGCGGTGTAAATACCGTTTTCCGGGGCGCTGTCCCACTGACCACAGCAGGGGTGGTTTGCGCCCATCTGCTCCCAGTTTACATAATTCTGAGAACCGTTGGATTCCAATACGCCGATCTTCATACCGGGAAGGGTGCTGATGCGACCGGCGATGTTTTTATTCAAGTCCACCATCCAGGGATTTACTGTTAAATCAGCGCAGAAACAGGGGATATTCCGCAGATAGGCGGCTTGCAAAATCTGTAAAGTCATTGAGAGAGTTTTGGCGATGGGCTTTAATGCGATAGCCTTGTAGCCTAAATCCATCCTATCTATAGCGTCTTTCACGGTGTGGGCAGATTCATCAGCGGCGATCCGTACCGGAAGGTCGGAAACATCCGCCAGAAACTCCTCCGGGAAGGGCTCTTCCAAAATGGCGATCCGATCCAGCGCGCCGATCTTGTCCGCGTGATCCAAAAGCCGTTTTAAGCGGTCTTTATGATCATAGCGGCCGTTGGCATCCAAATAGTAGGGGATATGACCGGACGCGGTGTAAGGTGTTTGCATATCCTTTGCAACTTCGTGGATCTGGGTCAGCCGTTGCATATCCCAGGCGAGCATTTTTTCCGGGTCGCCGTCCTTCTCCGGGTCAGAACCGATCTTCACTTTTAAGAAGAAATAGCCGTCGTCAATGAGTTTTTTTACTGCATCGGTATCCAAACCGTAACTGACCAGGGGAACGGAACAGAGTTTATCCTGCTTGCCGGAAAGAGGCATTGCCATTTCCGGGGTCAAAAGATCCAGGATGTTTTCTGTGTTCCGGAGTTTTCCGTACAGTTGCCACGCGGCAAAGTCTACCGGCACCAACGCATTCAGCGCGAAAGTCGCCCGCAGGTCTTTCCGTCCGGTGATCTGCTTGCCGTATTCCCAAACTTTGGGAAATAACTGGTCTAAAAGGTCAAAAGGTGTAGTAAATTCCATATCTTTGGCCAAAGTCAGGGCATAGCAGGTCAACCGGTACATCAGTTCGTTGCCCTTTTTTTGCGTGTTTGCGGCAAACACACCGGCATCGGACCAAAGAACACTTTGGATACCCGGACCAATGCCGACTTTTTCATCACATTCCAGCCGTGCAACCACCTGCCAAAGTTCGCTTAAGTAACCGCCTTTGAAGCCAAAGGGAGCAACCAGGGGCTCTGCCCTGTAACCGCAGGAGGCGTTTGTAATTTTCATAGGCAGATCTCCTTTCCCTCTTTTGAGGAGCGGTAAATTGCGAGAATGGTGTCCACAGCCTTCCGGGCTTCCCGGGGTCCAATTGACGGTTGGGTGTCGGTTTCAATGGCGTGGACAAGTTCAGCGATCAGAATACCATGATTATTCTGCAAAACTTTTGTGGGATCATCGTTGGCAGTGGTATGCTCCACAACCGTAAAGGGAACATCTTCACCGTTTAAGTGCCATTGCAGGATGCCGGCATCGGAGAATACAACAGAACCCTTTTCACAGTGGATCTCAAACCGGCTTTGCTGCGCAGGTTGTACGCAGGTAGACCCTTCGATCACGCCAATGGCGCCGTTTTGATATTCCACAGCGGCAACAGCCGTATCTTCCACTTCGATATTATGCAGTTGTGTTCTGGTAATGGCGTTGACTTTTTTAACGCCGCCCATCAGCCAACTGATCAGATCGATGCCGTGAATGCCCTGATTCATCAGACAACCGCCGCCGTCAAATTCCCAGGTGGCGCGCCAACCGGAACTTTTGTAGTAATCTTCTGAACGGTAGTATTTTAAGTAAGCGCTGGCCATCAGCACCTTGCCGAATTCACCGCTGTCCAGAGCGGCTTTTACCCGTTTTGGAACATCTTCGTAACGCCGCTGGAATACACAAGCCATTTTTACATTGTGCCGTTCCACTTCAGCAATCAAAGCATCCAGTTTTTCGGACTTGGTTTCAATGGGCTTTTCGCAAAGAATGTGTTTACCTGCTTTGGCAGCATCCATACAGATCTGTCCGTGGGTGCCACTGGGGGTGCAGACACAAACGGCATCAATGCCCGGATCGGACAGCAGGATGTGGTAATCCGTGTATACTTTTTTGATGTTATATTTGGCGGCAAAATCGGAAGCCCGTTCCTGACTTGTGTCACACACGGCGACCAATTCTGCAGACTCTGTACTGCGAATGCCTAAAACGTGTTGCTGTGCGATAACGCCGGTACCGATGATCGCAAAATTAACCAAGGAAACACACCCTTTACTTTTCAGACTGTGTCTATTATAATATGCCCATAGAAAACACGCAAGAAATAGTCAAAAAACGGCAAACGCGCAGTATAATTTTGAACAATATGCAATAATAAGCAGGATTGGTGGTGTACTATGTTTCGAAATGAGCGAAAAAATGAAATTTTAAAGATATTGTCTGCCCGGGACTATGTAACAGTGGCGGAACTGAGCAAACTCCTTTATACCAGCGAGTCCAGTATTCGCCGGGATCTGGTGGAGTTGGAGCAGGAGACACTGGTGGAGCGCAGTTACGGCGGTGTGGAACTTGCCAAGAGCAATGCCCGAAGCGTACCCTTTGCCCTGCGGTTACACAGCCGTATTCGTGAGAAAAAAGTGATGGCAGAAAAGGCGGCATCCCTGGTAGGAGAGAAAGATATTGTGTTTTTGGATCAATCGTCCAGCGCTTTGTTTCTGGCGCAAGAATTGTTCCGAACAAAGAAAGTTACTATTGTTACCAACAATTTGGAGATCCTCTGCACAGAACAACCTGCGGGCGTTACGGTGTATTCCACCGGTGGCCGTGTCAGCGGTTACCGCCGCTGTTTGATCGGAGAAAATGCAACGCGGATATTTTCGGATATGCGAGCGGATTTCGCATTCTTTTCCTCCAAGGCGTTGTCACCGGAAGGCGTGATTTACGACAGTTCACTGGAAGAGGTAAAAGTGAAAGAAGCGATGATGAACCATGCAGCAAAATCGGTCTTTTTGTGTGACAGCGAGAAGTTTGACAAGTATGCAGGCTATAAACAGTGCGATCTGAAATCGGTGAATTATTTGGTCAGCGAAGCGGATATCCCGGAGAAATTCAAAAATATAGCGCCGGAGACTGATTTCCTTTAAAATGCTTTTGCAAATTCCGGTAAAATACTTGCACTTTTCACCATTTAATGGTAAGATATTTGCGACAAAATAAGAAATTTTAAGGAGGCCAATTATGACTTTCGAGCAGAAGAAGGAACTGATGGCAATTGCCTGCAAAGTCCGGATGGGCATTATCGAGTCCACCCACGGCGCAAAGGCAGGCCATCCCGGCGGCAGTTTGTCCGCTGCAGAGGTATTTACTTACCTCTACTTTAAGGAAATGAATATCGATCCCAAGAATCCCAAGTGGGAAGGACGTGACCGGTTTGTCCTGAGTAAGGGCCATACCGCTCCCGGTCTGTACTCTGCCCTGGCAGAGCGGGGCTTCTTCCCCGTGGAGGATCTGCCCACTTTGCGTCATATTGACTCCTACCTGCAGGGTCACCCCAATATGAACACTGTTCCCGGCGTGGATATGTCCACCGGTTCTCTGGGCCAGGGCGTTTCCGTGGCTACCGGTATGGCACTGGCTGCCAAG
>CALBJG010000008.1 GCA_937892865.1 uncultured Clostridia bacterium | reverse complement strand
GAAATATTGGCAGAGGGGGCGGCCACAGGCACCCCGGAAAGGCGAATGATTTCCCGGGTGATGTCGCAGTCCGGGCAGCGAAGGCCCACCGTATTTAAGCCTCCGGTGGTCCGCCTGGGGATGAAATCCTTTGCAGGCAGAATGATGGTCAGCGGACCGGGCCAGAAACGCTCTGCCAGGTCGTAGGCTCCCTGGGGGATGTGATGGGCGAATTCCTCAATCTGCTCCGGTCCTGCAATGTGCAAGATCAGCGGATTGTCCTGGGGACGGCCCTTGGCTTCAAAAATTTTGGCAACGGCCGCTTCATCCAGACCGTTGGCACCTAAGCCGTAGACGGTCTCCGTGGGGATGGCCACCAAACCGCCTCCCATGATGATATTGGCCGCAATGGCCGGAGTTTTGGGATCTTCCGCGGATAAATATAGGGTATTCAACTTGTCACCTGCTTTCTTGGGTGAGAATATATCGTCACAGGTAATTCGATATGCGGCTTTGCCGCTCGATATAGCTGCTTTGCAGCTTCGATATGATATCCGTTCCTTCTTATGCCGTCAGGCATATATCGACCAGGTCACCTGGATATCGAATCGAAGATATATCACCCGTTCCGCAAGGAACGGATATCATTGAAAGAAGTCACCTTTGTCTGCTGACAAAAGTGACTTTTTTGTTGTGAAAGAGCGACTAAAAGTAGTGTAAGTATGGGCGAGAAAGACTAAAAGTAGTGTGTTCTACTGGGTATTTCTCAAAAAATACGGCCCGCAAAGATCGCATTCGTGAGTTTTAATATATGTCCACGAATAATCTTTAGCAACGACATAAAACTCTGTCATATTCTCGTCGATTTTTTCTGCAGTGTCATATTGAGGAGAGAGTTTGTCCGTTACACCGCCGTTATTATATATATCACAGAAGATGCATTCGGTTTTCATAGCATCATTATAAGCTTGCCGTGCAGCATCTCCAATCAACAGTCCATCTGGTTTGATAAGTTCCCAGGAAAAAACGTGCCAAATATATTGATCCTCGACATACTTTTTATACTGATTCTTATTGATGCCATGCGCAAAATGACGCAGCCATTGATTGATGAAATTCTGCTTTGTCATAGAAAAAGCCATACTCTCACCCCTTTATTTAATTATACTATACCGCTGTATTCGTGTAAAGAAAAAACCTCTCTTGTCTTGGTAGACAAAAGAGGTTTCTTTCGTGCGAAGGAGCGACCAAAAGTAGTGTGAGCAGGGGTAAAAACGACCAAAAGTATTATGCGCTATCTATTCGACAAATTGAAATTAATCTAACCGATTGCATTAGTATATATATGTGTCAAACCCGTCAACCCAATATGTGTTATCTAAAAGGCGAGGCTTAAATAAAGTGAATACTTTCGTTATTCTAAAACCGTCAACAGTATCCTTAAAGCCGTTTTTGTCCTTTAGTGTTGCGACTGCTTTCTCTGCATTCTCTAAAGAACTGTATATTCCAATATCCTTGCGCTCAATGTGGTCTATAAGTTTGTATTTGTGAGATACTCTCCAACAAATCATTTTCAAACCACCTCTTCGTCAAATTCAAGTTTGTCTAACAGTATTGTAGCAGAGCAGCCTCCCAAATACAAGGGCCAACCATGCTGGCAGAGTTGCCACCAATCCAATCGACCGAAGATGTGCGTTCTGCCGTGCTTTCCGTTTGTTTTCCCTCCATGGCGCTGTTATGCCACATGATATAATAAAACCGGACCAGTTTGCGCTTAATGCGTACTGATCCGGTTTTTGTTCGCTGTCCCCAAAGGGGGCAGGCTATTTATTTATCAAGATGAACATTGATATGGGGATAGGTCATTTGGATGCCCTTGGCATCAAACACCGCCTTAACATTGCGGTTCGTCTCAAAAAGGGTCGTCCAGTAGTCTTCCCCCTTGCACCAGACCTGCAACACATAGTTTACGGCACTTTCACCATAACTTTGAACTGCGGCAAAGGGCGCAGGAGATTCCAGAGCGGTGGGGATCGCGCCTGCTTCCTGCAATGCTTCCAGTACCTGCTCAACAGGTGCTTCATAGGAAGCAGAAACACTCACGTCCACTCGACGCGTGCCGGAGGCACTGTAATTGATGATCTGAGCAGCCACCACAGCGCTGTTGGGGATGGATACGATCTTATTGTCAGCAGTAGCCAGTTTTGTGTAAGTAAGACCTACCTCCTGCACCACGCCGGACTGACCTGCGATCTCCACAAAATCTCCGGAAGCAAAGGGTTTATTGCTCAGCAGGGTGAAACCGCCGATCAGGTTGGTAAGTGCATTTTGGACAGACAGGGAAACTGCCAGAGTCAGCACACTTGCCAATGCCACCACACCGGTCACATCGATGCCCAATTTGGATGCGGTGATCAGGCCAAGCAGCAGGTACAGTACAACACGGACTACCGAGCAGATCAAACTATGGGCGGCCTTTTCCAACTTAGACTTTTCCAGCGCGGTCGTCACCAGTTTCAGAACCAAACGGATCACCAGAATGCCAACAGCAACGATGATCACGCCCGGCAACACCTTCGACAGGGCAAAGTCTCCGAGTTCTGCGATTTTCAAAAGAAACCAGTTCATAATTGCACACTCCTTTTGTAATGATTCCGGTTTTATTATACTATTATTTTCTCTGTAAGGGAAGTGTTTTTTATGCTTTGCTGAAAAATATTCCGTGGAAATGTTTGTTTTTTACACTTTTTGGATTAGTTTCCGCAAAGATACATTTATATTTTTCTTCTTTTCGGCAAAGATATCCTTGCGGAAAGAAAAGACGGTTTCTTTCAAGAAATGTGTCAACTTTCCAAGAAAAAGAAGTGAGGTAAGAATTATGAAGAACAACAATCAGATCAATGTTCCCCAGGCACGGGAAGCAATGGACCGTTTCAAGATGCAGGCTGCATCCGAGGTCGGCGTGAACCTGACTAACGGTTACAACGGTCACCTGACCAGCCGTGAGGCCGGCTCTGTCGGCGGCCAGATGGTCAAGAAAATGATCGAGGCTTACGAGCAGGGTCTGCAGTAAGGCGGGATGGCCCGCCGGCCAAATTCGCACGGACTTGGGAGGAAATCTGTCCTTCCGCTATAAAGCCATAGTGCGAGGGGCGAGTGTTACTCGCCCTTACATAGGTAGGATGGCGGGTCAGGCAAATTTGCTTTTCTTTCCCTTGACTGCGACGGAAAAATGTGGTACTATATCGCTACGCCGCTGTGGTGGAATAGGTAGACACAAGGGACTTAAAATCCCTCGGAGTAAAATCCGTACCGGTTCGATTCCGGTCAGCGGCACCAAAATAGGGACACCCCGAAAGGGTGTCCCTATTTTGGTGCCGTAGGAATCGAACGGTCGGTGAGATTCTGGCCACGAGCCCGAGCGCCGCCGGGGGCGGATGCAGCGAGGGCGCAGTGTGTGCCGCGGTCGGCAGATGAGGAAGCCGCATCGTCGGCGACGAAGATGCCGGGTACCGCAAACGGACAGCGGCACCATAATACCTACCTTTTTTGATACAATGGTATCAGCAAGGGTAGGTATTTTCCTTTCAATCTATAGTCTGTGCTCAATACAAGTAACTTGACAACTGCAACCAAATCGGATACACTAATTTACGATAGCAGTATTAGCACCGGACAGTAAAGGGGTTCCTTTCGAGACACCGTTGCCTAATACTGCTACTTTCTTTTTTGTATAGGGTGACTCCATACATTCAGTCATTTAACGAATGCAACACTCCGCTGTTCAGCGTTGCATTGTATCAAATTGTGTAGTATATGCAAAAACAGGGACACCCTTTTGGGGTGTCCCTATTTTTGCACCGTAGGAATCGAACGGTCGGTGAGATTCTGGCCACGAGCCCGAGCACCGCCGGGGGAGAACGGATTGCCACACCAGCCTGCGGGCTGGTTCGCAATGACAACGGGGATAGTTGACAGTTGTCAGTTGATAGTTGATAGTTGTCAGTTGTGGTGTCCGCGGAGCGGACGGATTGAAATAAAGACACCTCATCCGTCTGCCCTTTGGGCAGACACCTTCTCCTCAAGGAGAAGGCTTATTATAATTGTCAATTGTCCATTGTCAATTGTCAATTTGGAGAACGGATTGTCAGCGGCGACACGCGATATGGAAGTATTACGATGATTTCCGCAATTAAGATACCGAGCGTTATAGCGGAAGAAAAATATTGATTCGTGTGCGTGACGAGTTTGTCAGCGGCGACTCGCCGCTCGGCGGAAAAATTTTTAAAAGGGTATGGGAATTTGGCGCAGGGTGTTGTATAATGAAAAAAAGGAGGCGTGGGGTATGGGCAAAGAGTATTTTGATGTTTTGGACGAAAAGGGCAACAAGACCGGGGTCATAAAACTGAGAAACGAAGTACACCGGGACGGTGACTGGCACAGAGCGGTACATATCTGGATACTGAATCCTGCCGGAGAGGTGCTGCTGCAGCGGCGCTGCCCCCACAAGGACAGTTATCCCAATATGCTGGATATTTCCAGCGCCGGGCATTTGGTTGCCGGGGATGATTCCCTGGACGGCGCCATCCGGGAACTGAAAGAAGAACTGGATCTGGATGTGCAGCCGTCGCAACTGCGGTTTGTGACCACGGTGCAGGAGCGGATGCGTTCCGGGTGTGATTTTGTCAACAACGAGTTCGGGGATGTGTACGCTCTGATCACGGACAAGACGGTGGCGCAGATGCGTTACCAGGAAAGTGAGATCTCCGAGATCTTCTTTGTGCCGTATAAAGATTTTAAGCAGATGGTTGCCTCCCGGCAGCCGGATCTCATTATGCATACCGAGGAATTTCAGGCGCTGTTTGATCTGTTCGATCCGGCGTTTGATCCGCAATGATACAAAAACAGCGCCGCAGTTCTTGCGGCGCTGTTGGTGTTTCTTGGGCGGCAATGAACAGTTGTCAGTTGACAGTTGGCTAATGGGGGCATTCCGGTGAGATTGCCACGGCTTGCGAAGCAAGCCTCGCAATGACAATGAAGATTGTGCGTTACCGAGCGGTATAACGGAAGTAACCCATTGATTCGCGTTGGGGAGCGATGGGAGCGCCGCCGGGGGCGGATGAAGC
>CALBJG010000007.1 GCA_937892865.1 uncultured Clostridia bacterium | reverse complement strand
CTGCCTGGGTCGCCCAGGCTTTCTGGACATCTGTCAGGTTGGCATTGACCAGATTTGCGGTGTTGTAATTGGTGTACTGCTGGGACAGCGCGCCGTAGTTAAGCAGGTCTACCAGCAATGCGCGGAGTTCTGCATAAGCATCTGCGGTGTACTTGCCCAGTTGGGTGTAGCAGTACTGGGCGACACTGTATTCTCTGGGCGCGCTGGCGTAATCTACGCCGTTAAAGTCTGCGTGGAGCACTGCGGTGATGGTATCGTTCATCTGATTGGGGGCAATGTTGCGGAATGTGAAGATGTACTCACCGCCGCTGACGGTGTATTCGTCCACCACCGTCTCAACGCCGTTGAGATCAAATACCACATAGGGATCGGTGAAGCCGCCGTTTGTGAAGAAGTTGCTTCTTACACGCCAGCGGATCGCCAGATTGCTGTGCAGTTCCAGCGCCGCGCCCACAAAGGACAGGGTGGGAACGGGCTTTTCTGCCACAGATACATCCAGAGATACTTCCGGAAGTACGATGACAGTACAGTCGGAGATGGTCACTTCACTGAAAGCGAAACCCTCTGCGGTGGTACTGATCTGCAGGCTGTAGATGGCTTCCTCTGCTGCCACATCCAATTCGATGACCTGCTCACCGTTGGCAGATATGGTCTTGGAGGCAATCACAGCACCCGCTTCGTTCAGCGCAGCCAGGGTGATATCACCGCTTTGGGCGGATACTTTTGCGCTGACTGTGTAAGCACCTGCCTTGGATGCCGTTCCGTTTCCAAAGGGGTGTAAAATCTGAATACTGTTTCCGGTTACTGTTGCGGTATCCTCAGTGACACTGACTGTTCCGTCGGAAATGTAGTCAATATCTTTATTAAAGGAGAATTGAGAAAGATCCAAATGGAAATACTCCCGGCTGCCGGGATCTTCTGTGGTAAGCACCAGCATTAGTTCTTCTGCCCGGTAGTTCCGGACATAGTCCGTAATATCCACCTGATAAATGCCTGCATCGTTAAGGACGATTTGGTACAGCGGCTTGCCGCCATACTGATTGCCCGACCGAATGCTCTCATCTTCGGTGTTGCCCGGGGCATTTTCATAAGTGATACTGTCGGGATAAGACAGATCTTTCAATCCATATACATTCAGACTTTGCCCTGCGGCCTGGGATACTGTCAGATTCAAAATGGCTCTTTCGGAATAGCGATACTCGTCTTTGCTTTCAAATGTCAGATACGCCTTGCGAATGCCCTGGGGAGCGGGGTTCTTGCCGCTTGCCTGCGCGCCTAAGAATGCCGTGTCTGTAGAACCTGCTGCGCTGAGGGTAATGGCTTCAGAGGGAACGATCGCTGCCTGAACACCACCGCTGACAGTCTCTTCGCTGCGCAGATCATCAAAGTACATCACGAGAGGCGAAGATTTTTCTGCGTTGTACACATCCTTGCCGTCGATGTTATCGGTGACAATGGTAGTTTGATTCCGCAAAAGTCCTGCGCGGATGATGAAATAGCAGATGTTACTGTCGATCATCGTTTGGTCTACGGTAAAGGTGTAACTGTATTGTACCCACTTGCCCACATCTGTCTCGGCTATGGTCACTTTTCCGTATGTGCCGGATCTGCCGTTGTGATACAAGGTGTTGTTGCTGCCGCACAGCGCCACCCAAAGATCACCGGCTTTGTTGGATTTGAGCCGGAAAGACACGGTGTACTCTGCGCCCAAAGTCAATTCGAAGCAGTTATTAAAACGGTAGCCATTGTAATATGTATGGGCGACCATCTTCAGGGCGGTGTCGCCGCTGTAAGCATCTTCTTTGGTAACAGAGAGAGTGTCGATCGCCTTTTTGGATGCAGCGTCTGCAGAGAGATAGGCGGTGGAATAGGAAGTGATCTTACCGTAGTCTGCCAAATTGGCATCGGTCACCGATTCAAATCGTTGGGTATAGGTAAAGGGAACTTTCGGTTTTTCTGTTTCATCAGCAGCCTCAGTGACCATAATGTCGTCAATATACATGGTCAGATCCAGTGCGCCGGAGCGGATGTCCGTTGAGCCGATACCCAGCATACCCAAACCTGCTTTGTAATCTTTCGGTCGGGAAGAATTCAGCGCCGCTGCCCGGGGGAGCATATTGGCGTCCACCGTTACGGGGAATGTGCAGGTGATCCATTTGCCAATATCGGCTTCTGTTACTGTGGTTTCGTGTTTTTGGTAGTAGTTTACCTGATAGTCTGCGGCATCGGCAACCTCACCGGTCAGACCGTTGGTTTCACTGCCAAGCCGGTAAAGACCGGAGATCATACCGTACTGGAACTTCAAAGAAGTTTTACCCGCAGGGAGGGCGGGGATCTTTACCTTGAAACTGACATTCACCGTTCTGCCGATATCTTCCTCTGCCAGGGAGTTCAGAATGCCGTAGAACTTTACTTTGCAACCGGAGGAGTTGGGGATGAATTTGAAGGATTTGCCCTCACCGGAGGTGGCATCCTCTGTTTCCACAATATCTCTGCCGGTGGTAGTGGAGTTGAAACCATACTGATAGTAGGCATCTTTACCGGTGTAAGTGTCTTCGTGTACAGACCAGGCGGCTTGGCCGGTGGTCCAGTCGTCAAATGTTTCCAAAGATACCAGTTTGTCCGACTCCGTGGTGAAATTGGGAACGAGGGTCGCTTGATTCAGACCGATCTGTTCTACAGTAAAGTCGTCCACATACAGTGTCTTGTTGCCCAGCGTACCGAAATCGTTCATACTGAAACTGATGTAAGGATCACCGGTGAGCATTTCTTCTGTCAGGATAAATTCATAGGTGTACTGCGCCCACTGATTGGGAGCGGTCACAGCGCAAGCCAGGGGAGAATAGTTGGTAGTCTTTCCCTTGGGGATCACGCAGATGCGGAAATTGCCCACATCGCTTGCCATTGCCCAGAAAGTGATGCGATACCGCTGACCTACAGCCACAGCGTCTTTCTGACCCAAAAGGAGAAGTTGCATTCTCTCATAAGTATACTGTGCCGGGGTCATAGCATAACTGTGACCGTTGCCGGTGGTGTGGTCCTGCTTGTCGGTCGAACCCAAACCGGCGGTGGAACCTGCGACACGGACCATCTCCGGGTCTTCAAAATCCTCGGTCAAGGTCACAGTTTGCCGCTGTCCTTCCATTGTGAGGATCAGAGTAAGGTATTCTGCGCCTTTGGTATGCATTGCCAAAGCAAAGTTTGTAAGGTCAACTGTGCAACTTTGGGCGCCGTCAACGGTAAATTCACCCAGCGCCCGTTGTCCGTAAACTTGAGAAAGGTCCACGCCATTGCCCAACCGATCATTGGCAGGGGCATTTAAATAGTGGATGGTATCACTGCTCCAGGCTGCGTCTTTATCCGCCACACCATAAACACAAAGTCTGCCGTTGCTGCCAGCCTCGGTATCAAAGGAGAACTTCAGCGGACCGCCTGCATAGTTTTCAAGGGGCAGTTTGATGTAGGTTTTTTGGGCATCCATCAGTTTCAGCGTCTGTCCGCTGACCAACACGCCGCCGGTGGCATCCATTTCCGTGTCTGTCATCTCGCCATTTTCCACATAGGCAAAATCCGTGGGAGTCAACGTGACCGTTTGCACCGGCGTGGTTATAAGGGATGCAGCGCCCAACTGCACATCGGTGGTGATCTCTACAATTCTGTAATCGTCCACATACATAGGATATGTTTCCATATCCGCGCCGCCGGCGTCTGCCATCAGCACGATGTTCTTTTTCTGCAGTGTGGTATACTGCAGGGGAGAGTTGACACTGTAATCAAATTGATAGTCTGTCCATTTGCCTGCCTGGGTCGTAAAGGTGCCTTTTTCTGCGGAAAAGTCGATATCACTGCCCTGGGTGCGCAGAGTATCTTTGCCTACCTGCAGGTTGAAATTCCGGCTGGTGGTATCGTAGACACTGAAACTTAACCGGAATCGTCTGCCGTAGTCTTCTGCCGTAAGGTCGGTGGCTTTTACGCCCAACTGGTAGATAAATACGTTGGTATGGGTCTGGTAGTACTTGTGGTAGCCGTCGTATTCTTCCTGCCGGAAACCGGTGAATTTAATGCTGTTACCCTTGCCCAAAGATGCCAGATCATCGGAGATGGAAACTTTGGCGTATGTGCCGGCATAAGCGCCATGGACAGCGGTCATAGGATCGCCGTTACTTAAATCTTCCAAGTCGATATTTGCAATTTCCGTTTCACCGGCGACTTTTTTTGTCCGCAGGCAAAATGCGGCAGTTTCTTCGTCAATACTCGCCAAATGGGATGTTAAATCAAAGGTATATTCTCCAGCGCCGCACAGATTCACTTCCCCCAAAGGCGTGGGATCTGCTGTATAAGCGCCGTTTTCACCCATATGGGCAAGATAGACCTGCACCACATTGGCGGCATCGTTTTCCACCCGGAAGCGGAGTCCTGTGCGGAAAGAATCGGTTTGCTTCAAATCTGCAAACTGCACCAGATGATCTTCGCCATAAGAGAGGGCGCTGTTGCCGGCGGTGGAAGCGGCAGTCTCACTTTTGCTCCGGGCGGTGGTAAAAGATACGATTTTTCCCTCTTTCAGCGTTTTGCCGTTTTTGGCAACGATGGTTGCAGGAACAGTGACGCTATAGCGGTAACCACCCTCCATACCGAAGGGGGTGAAGGTATACATAGTATCGCCATAAGAGGCAGTCCATACGCCTTTTACCTTTGCGCCGGTGGCATCGTTTATAACGGTTACTTTGGTGCTGATCTCCGTAATGTCAATACCGGCATTGAATTTTACGGTAATATCTGCGGCGGCGTCCACATAGTCCGTGCCGTTTAAGGGCTTGATATATTCACACCGGGCCTGACCGTCCAGCAGATAATAGTTGGCGCATTCAAACAGCGCAGTGTAGACACTGTTGCCCGTTTCTTTGTCGTTGCCGAAACCGAACTCGTGACCGACATTTTCACATACATAGTCCATTACCGGCACATTGTTACTCAGACAGTAGGACATTACATAGGGGTAGAATCCGTAGTAAGAGCCGGAGGGAAGCATAGTGCCACAGATGTAAATAGGTGCATGCTCCGGCGTAATGGTCTCCTGACCGCCGCCAACCGCGCAGAAGACGAATTGCACATTGGAAGGGATCGCAGTATCCGTATTGGCATATTCCTGCCAGGGCTGTTCTTTACCGCCCCGGAGCGTACCGGTAGCGCCCACAACATCGTCAGTAAAACCTTCTTCATACCGGGTCTTGCCGGTCTGTCCGTCATAGATCCGGGCCTCGGGCAGTGTTTCCGGATGGGGATGACCCAATTTCAGAACATTGCCGGTTTTGGAGATGCCGGTAATGCCCACTTTCTCCGGATCAAAGCCGTAGTCTTCTGCAATATAGCGAACCATACGCACAGCGGCAGTGTTGATCTTAATGCCATTGTAAACATAGAGCGAACCGTTGAAACTATCGCCGGTGACAGCGCCCACACTGCCGTTGACCCCGGTAGAGCCGTCATAGTAACCGTAGTGGTCACCCTTGCCCATGGGGACATAAGGGTGTTCGTAGCAGGCGGCAGCGTAGCCATCCATCAAAAAACCGGTCAAATGGGGGCGGTTGGTCATATTCCAGGTGTCCATAGTGAAGTCACCGCTGGAGGCGTAGAGCATCACCGGAACATCTTCTTTGGGATCTACCGGGTAAATGAGGTCCATCCGTACATCCATATCCACCATAGCGCCGTCGGGACCGATGCATTCAAAAATGCTGGTTACCTTGCCTTCGGGGAGCATAGCGGTGTATTCGGCAACGGTCATAGACTGTCCGGCAGTAAAGGAAACGCCGGAAATCACCGTGTCTTGGGCAAAAGTAATAACTTTGTTGCCCC
Organism: uncultured Clostridia bacterium; assembly: GCA_937892865.1. Classification (GTDB taxonomy): domain Bacteria; phylum Bacillota; class Clostridia; order Oscillospirales; family Oscillospiraceae; genus Faecousia. Next base: position 5,111 of record CALBJG010000007.1, on the reverse strand, counting down.
GGACACCTAAAAAGTCTGTGTTCCAGGATTGAATAATATGTTCCACGGTGCCATTGGCGCCGTGCTGATCAGCAGACCAGAAGGGAACTTTCAATTTTAGGTCATAGCCCTGGGGCACAACATAACTGTAATGGTCGTGGGCAGCGCCGGCACTGTATGTACCCTTGTTGGCAGCATTCAAGCGCAGCGCCTGAATGCTCCAGTCCAAATCATCCGTTGCGGTCATTTCGTGTCCAAAATAGTCAAGAACGATCACCACAAAACCTCTGTCCAGCATTCCGGATAGAATGGTTTCGTCATCGCCCCGTCCAACATTGGCAGTTTGTGTGTTTACCACATACAGAATAAGGGGCGTGGTTTCATCGGTGGCGGCAGGGTCTTTTATATAAGTTTTGACACCTACCGGAATGCCCAAAAGCCCATCGGAATCCAACAGTTCTGAATAAACCGCATACTGCTCCAAAGAATCAACAGTGAACAGATCAACATCTACTGCGCTGACAGCAGGCAGCATAGATAAAATCAAAACCAAGGATAAAAGAAAGGAAAGTATTTTCTTCATGGAACACGCCTCCTTGAGAAAAATAGAAATCTTATAAATATTATAATATACAATTTAAAATATAAAAAGGGGAATATTCAACGAATTAGTGGACAAATCGTTGGGAAATATGATCAGTATTTTGCGATATTGTGACCCATCGCTCCACACCGGACTGTTGCATTTAGATTATTCAAGTCCAGCGCCTGCAAAGAAAAACAGTGATAGCAGATGCTATCACTGTTTTTTTGAATAGGCCAATGCTTTGGCTTTTTTATAGTCAGAGTTTTTTACATAAATATAGTATACATAGGTTTGGGAAGAAAAATTGGAATATGGCTGCCGCAGATGGGCAGCTGCAGCGGAGTTAAATCTTCTCGTTGCAGCATTCTCACTGACAGTGGTTTTTACTTCATATTTAATCCCGTTTTTCGCAAGAATATTTTTAATACGCGCAAACTCAATTGCATTAGTATCTAAAAAAAGCCGTTTTCTTAGAAAAAATAACATTTTTAAACGCCCCCTTGAGATATTATGTTACCATAAACATTGTGGGCTGTAAAGACAGCATTTTGAATAAATAGCCTGCATTATGTCTGATAATACTTATAGAATAGCAGAAAATATGGAATAATGTTATCCTATGCATCAATGTGGCTGTTACGAGATCTCCGCAACGGAAACTGACTAACCTAAGTGACTTATATGCCTGTCATTGATCTGACAAAAACAGGAGTTTTTATTGAATACAGGCAATAGAATAATTAGGCAGAATACTTTTTTGCTTCTTTCAATTATTAATTGTCTATGATATACTTAATGATATAAACTTAGGCATCCAGCATAATAACTCCTTGTCTAATTATTCAATAAGTTAAGACTGCTCTATTTACAATTAATTACAACGGAGGTTAATATGACATCAATGCACTTGAAGATATACCTACTGTTTGTAGCCTTTTGTATCTTACTGACCGGTTGTAATGCGTCAAACCAACAGAATATAATCGACAACAACAATCCCCAGACAACCTTGGCTTCTTCTGTGGAATTTAATGACATAAAAGAAGGACGGCATTACCGAACTGAACAATATGCTGCAGATTTCAAAGTATTTACAGTTACCACCGGGTATGGTGTTATACACATAGAGCAGGACATTTTTGATACACATGTACTGCAAGATGCAATTCGTCAAATTGAAAAAGATTTGTCAGTAATCACAGAGAAAATAGGCACTACTTTGCACCCAGTGCAACTCTATCTGGTAGAGAAAACTATTTTTGGTCAACCGCAGAACGGTGCAGGACATGTCTACTGTACACTGCAGGATATCAGTTCTGGTACATATCGTCGGGCTTTGGTAGCGGAATTATACGGGTTACCCATGCTTTGGCAGAGTGTTGGTCTCAGTCGATTTATCTTCGAAGAGCCTACCGATGTCTCTTCCCTTATAAAAGACTATACGAAAAATAAGCCATTGGTTTTGTCTCTGTTCCCGGCATATTTTATGCCTGAATTCTGTGATACGGACACCATACAACTGACACAGAAATTGTCGCAGAGTGTGACAGAACTCTTTTTACAACACAATAGTTTGGACGAATATATCCAGTTGGAAACTGCTGACCAAGCGGTACAGTTTTGGACTTCCAAGTACCAGTTGGAAACACCTTCGTTTCCGGAGGGGCACAAAGAAGTTTCGCATTTAGCGGTTTCTCATATCTCTGCAAAAACCGTAACTCTCTGTGCAGACAGGAACATGGACCGGTTTCGCTTTGAACTTCGGCCAACTGATTGGATTGGCACCGCAGAGGAATACTACCTGTTCCTTTGTCATTTTTACGAAGGATATGAGGAACTGTTACAGCGTATGCAGGGTTTGCTTCCTGATGCATTTGAGCAAGTACAAAACAACGCAAATGTTACCACAAAAGTTCGATTTATAAGTTCTACTGGACAAACAAAAGCAGATTTTGTCTCTTCAGAAATCAGCATTGGTGAACCTGGTAGTCTATGGCACGAACTTTGCCATATTCTGCTGCCCAGAGGCCTGGCTCTCAACGGAGAGGATATCTGGCTGAGCGAGGGATTAGCAAACTGGTTTGCTTCTGAATTGGAGACCAAGCACGGGATGCCCAGACGAGATTCGATGTTTATTTATCTAACTGATCCAACCGTGTATCAGAATGTGGATCCCGTAACTATGGAGCAACAGGCGTGCATTGTTACATGTTATGAACAGTTTACCACTCTACCCACAACCAGTGTGGATATTGATGCCGGTGCATTCTACCGTGCATGCGGTATTACAACACTACTTCGTCGTGATCTTGATAATAAAAACGGACTTCCGATAAATGAGTATTCGGTTGAAGGGACCAAACGAACAAAATATATCGGAAAAAGCGGAAACATTCTCACATATCCGGAGACTATGCTAGCTATTGATTATTTAGTTGAACAATACGGCATAGATATGGTAGTATCTGGTTTTTTAGCGCAAGAACAGTTTGATAAATGGTACGGCATGACATATACGCAATTCTACAAGCAGTTCTTAGGGTGGGTGCAAAGTCAATATGCGTGCTTCGTATTTGAGTAAATTCCAATATTCTGCCAAAAAGTGAGGGGATAATGGTTCTGAAGACTGTTCCGTATTTACTCGACCTTTGCATCCCCCCCGGCAGGAACGTAGACTCTATCGACATTTCATAAAATTGTATTAGAATTTTATATAGAAAAGGCTCTATGGAAACTGAATTTCAGCGACCGCAGAGCCTTAATTATAACTATTTACCATAAAAATACACAAAAAATAATTGTGTTGCCGCCGTGGAATGCGGCAACCAACAGTCCACCGGACTGTTGTGATTTACATTATTCGAATCTCCAGTGTTCCACAATAAAAAAGAGGTAGATACCGAAAGGTATCTACCTCTTTTTGGTGACCCGCTGGAGATTCGAACTCCAGACCCATTGCTTAAAAGGCAATTGCTCTGCCAACTGAGCTAGCGGGTCAAATGGCTGGGATGGCAGGATTTGAACCTACGAATGCCAGAGTCAAAGTCTGGTGCCTTACCGCTTGGCGACATCCCAATGTGTGGCGTGCCCAGCGGCGGACACACGCCGTATTATAACACGCCTTTTATTATTTTGCAACAACTTTTTCTTTCTTATCCAAAAATTACATTTTTCACTAAAAAAGATAGGCAAATTCTGCTTTTTATGGTATAATCCCAATAGTTTTTTTAAGGAGAATAGGCTATGAAGTGGAAAATTTTCACCCAGGAGCATTTAAAAATACTGGCTTGTCTTCTGATGTTACTGGATCATATTGGCTATATGAATCTGATTCCGGGCTATTATACGGAACTGCGCGTCATCGGTCGCCTTGCATTTCCTATCTTTTGCTTTTTGCTCTGCCAGGGCTTTATCCACACCCGCAGCAAGAAAAAGTATATGATCCGTTTGGGAGTCGGTATGCTTTTATCAGAGATCCCTTTTAATTTGTTTATTTCCGGGCGCATATGCTACCCTGGCGGACAAAGTGTGATGGTCACGCTGTTCTTTGCATTCTTAATGGCGATGCTGATGGAGAAAGTAGAAAATTTACCACTGAAGGTTTTGTTGCTGATTCCTTTTTATCTCTTTGGAGAACTGCTCCATTCGGATTACGGCGGCGCAGGTATCGTGATGGTGGCTGTCTTCCTGCTCACAGAAAATCTACCCCACAAACGCCTTTTGCAGACGGCGCTGATGATCCCGGCGCAACTTTTGGTGGGTAGTTGGAAAGTGACTTTCCTTGGTATTTCTTTCCCTATTCAACTGTTTGCGATTTTTGCAATGATTCCCATTGCCCTCTATAGCGGCAAAAAAACTACCCATTCACCGATCCTGCAATGGGGCTTCTACCTGTTTTATCCGGTACATATGTTGTTATTATCCTTTTTGCGGTAAAAAATACCCAAAACCTCTTGTAAAATCTGACAAATTGGCGTATACTCTATTGTATATTTTGTAACAAGCAAGTGAGGACTGTGTTATGGAACTGATTTCTGTTCGTGAACTGTATAAGAACACCGCTGCTTACGCCGATCAGGAAGTTGTGATCGGCGGCTGGGTGCGCAATCGTCGCCCCTCCAAGCAGTTTGGTTTTATCGTCTTAAATGACGGCACATATTTTAATCCCGTCCAGGTGGTTTACAATGACACCATCGAGAATTTCCAGGAGATCTCCAAGATCAATATCGGCGCAGCGCTGATCGTTACCGGCACTGTGGTGCTGACCCCTGACAGCAAGCAGCCCTTTGAGATCCAGGCAAAGACCGTAGAGGTGGAGGGCGCATCCACCGGCGATTTCCCCCTGCAGCCCAAGCGCCACTCTATGGAATTCTTGCGTACCATTACCCATCTGCGTCCCCGGACCAACACCTTCCAGGCTGTGTTCCGTGTTCGCTCTCTGGCGGCGATGGCGATCCACCAGTTTTTCCAGGATCGGGATTTTGTCTATGTCCATACTCCCTTGATTACCGGCTCTGACTGCGAGGGCGCAGGCGAGATGTTCCAG
>CALBJG010000006.1 GCA_937892865.1 uncultured Clostridia bacterium | reverse complement strand
CTGATGAGGTGGAGATGCTCGCAATACGCCCCTTTGGGGCTACACCTCATCCGTCTGCCCCTTGGGCAGACACCTTCTCCTTGAGGAGAAGGCTTATTATAATTGTCAATTGTCCATTGTCCATTGTCAATTTTTATCGCGCATTGCAGCGATAAATTAGAATTTGAAGTTCTTGCAATTGCGTAAGAAAAGTGGTACTATGGTAAAAAGTTTATCTCCCGGGGAGGGAATTGCTATGAAATACATCGTTATTTTAGGGGACGGTATGGCCGGTGAGCCGCTGGAATGTTTAGGCGGCAGAACCACGCTGGACGCCGCCCATACACCCAATATGGATCATTTGGCATCGGCAGGCGCTTTGGGAAGCGCCAAAATGGTGCCTTTTGGGATGAAACCCGGCTCGGATGTTGCCAATCTGGCGGTTTTGGGCTATGACCCCAAGACCTGCTACTCCGGCAGATCGCCGTTGGAAGCCCTCTCTGTAGGGGTAAAGATGGAAGATACCGATGTGATCCACCGGTGTAACATCGTCACCCTCTCGGAAAACGAGCCCTATGAACAAAAGACCATTCTCGACCACTCCGCCGGGGAAATTTCCACGGAAGAGGCGGATATTCTGATGGATGCCATCCGGGAAGCCTTTAACAGTGAAGAATTTCAGTTCTATACCGGCACATCCTACCGGCATATCACCGTGTGGAAAGAAGGCTCTGTCCGGGACTTTTATCAGCCCCACGACCATCTGGGCGAGGTGATCGGAAAATATCTGCCCGGTGGCAAGTTCCGGGAAATGATGGAAAAGAGTTTCGATATTTTAAATAACCACCCCATCAACCAAAAGCGCGCCGCAGAAGGGAAGAACAAGGCAAACTCCCTCTGGTTCTGGGGGGCAGGCACGAAGCCCAGTTTAGAGAATTTCTATGAAAAGACCGGCAAGACCGGCGCGATGATCTCCGCCGTTGACCTTTTAAAAGGCATCGCTGTAGGGGCTGGTATGACCGTTGTGGATGTCCCCGGGGCAAACGGCGGTCTGCACACCAATTACGAGGGGAAAGCCGATGCCGCTTTGCAGGCGCTGAAAGACCACGATTTTGTATATATCCATGTGGAAGCCCCGGACGAAATGGGTCACCAGGGCAGTGTGGAGAACAAGATAAAAGCCATTGAAAATCTGGACAGCCGGGTGATCGCCCGGGTGAAGAAAGGTATGGACGAATGGGGAGAGCCGTATAAAATGCTGATCCTGCCGGATCACCCCACACCCATCCGCATCCGCACCCATACGGCAGAGCCGATACCTTACATTCTCTACGACAGCCGATATGAGCAGCGGAAGATCGCCCGGTATACGGAAAAAGATGCCGCCGCCACCGGAAACCTTTTGGAAGCGGGCTTCCAACTGATGGAAAACTTTTTACAAGACTAAAACAAAAAGCACCCCACCGGGGTGCTTTTTTGTTGAGATGCCCACAAATTTATCGGTGCACACAGCAATAAATAATTGACAATTGACAATGGACAATTGACAATTATCGTGTCGCCAAAGACGACTATTCTAATTATTTTGCGAAGCAAAATACCTTAATTGTGCATTGTGCATTATGCATTATGCATTTCGAGCAACTGCTCGAAAAGTGCGAATTTACCCATTCAGATATCGGTTCAGATAGTTCAGTACCCGTTTTTTGTCGGCAGACCACAGCGGCGCCACCAGATCTTTTTTCGCCCCGTCGCCGGTGAGCCGGTGGACCACCACATTATCCGGCAGGATAGATAAGCAGGCTTTCAGCCACCGGGCGTATTCTTCCAAAGATAAACAATCAAATTTCCCCGCCCGGTAATCTTTTTCCAGATCCGTCCCTTGCAGAACATGCAAAAGGTGGAATTTCACCCCATCCGTACCGGCGGAAACCGCCTGCCGGGTGGTCTCCACCGCATCTTCCAATCTCTCTCCGGGCAGACCTAAAATAATGTGGGTAACTATATGGATACCCGCTTTTTTCAGCCGTTGGGCGGCATCGAAATAGACTTCATTTTCATACCCTCTGCGGATATAGGCAACGGACGCATCTTTCACCGTCTGCAACCCCAGTTCCACAAACACCGGCTTGATTTGGTTGATTTGGGTCAATAACCCCATCACATCCTCCCCTAAACAGTCCGGCCTTGTACCGATGGCAAGCCCTACAATGTCTTCAGGGGCGATAGCCTGCCGGTAAAGGGATTCCAAAACAGCCACCGGGGCATAGGTATTGGTAAAGGACTGAAAATAGGCGATAAATTTACCCGTCTTAATTTTGCCCGCCACTTTTTCTTTGGCAAGTTCCAGTTGGGCTGCAATGTCACAGCCCTTTTGGGCAAAGGCGCTGCCTCCGTCGCTGCCGCAGAAAATGCAGCCCCCTACGCCCAGTGTGCCATCCCGGTTGGGGCAGGTAAACCCGGCATCAATGGAGAGTTTATACACCTTGCAGCCGAAGATATCTTTGTAAAAATCATTCAGTAAGTACATAAAATCACCTGCTAACAGTATAATCCCATCTTTGGAATATTGCAACCGCTTCACCGGTGTGGTATACTGATTGCAAAGGAGAGATGTTTATGAAACAGCAGATCGATACCATTCCCGTGATAGAATCTTTCAATGCCGGGGACGAATGCCCCTTTTGCTACTTGGAGCGCATCACCGAGCAGAAAGCCATCCGCTACACCGCCGGTCCCGGCGCCAGTTATATGGAGCCGGATGTGCGGGAGGTAACGGACAAACTGGGCTTCTGCGGCCACCATATGGAAAAACTTTTTACTTACGGCAACTCTCTGGGCAACGCCCTGATGATGCAGACTTACTATGTGGGACTTATCAAGGAACTGGAAACCCGGTGCGACAACTTTACTGTGCCCAAAAAGAGCATTTTGGGAAAAAAGAGCGTATCTTCCGAAGAAACCATCGCCCAATGGGCGACCCGCCGGGGCAGTACCTGCTTCCTCTGCGATAAGATCGAGTATAATATGAAGCGGTACTACGATACCTTTTTCTACCTTTTGAAAGAGGGATCATTCCGGCAAAAGGTGGAAAATAGCAAAGGCTTTTGTATGCGCCACTTTGCAAGACTTATGACCGAGGCGGAAGAGAATTTGCCCCAAAAACACGCCCAGTGGTTTTACGATACGGTGCTTTCTTTGATGAAAGAAAACCTTGCCCGTGTCCAGGGGGATATCGACTGGTTCGTGCAGAAATTTGACTACCGGAACGCATCCGCCGATTGGAAAAATTCCAAAGACGCGGTCTCCCGGGGTATGCAGAAACTGCAAGGCATCTATCCTGCCGACCCACCCTATAAGCAAGACTAAAAAGACACCGCCTTGTGGCACCCTCCGTAAGGAAGGTGCCCAAAGGTGGCTCTTGTATCAAAATTAAATAATTGATTTCATTAAGCGGTATAGCTATTGGCTATGCCGCTTTTTGTTATACACCTTTTTCAAAGTGTGTAACCCGCTATGACACTTTCTCAGATACTCCTAATAAAGATGTCAGTGGGCTTTCATTTTAGGATACTTATTGTATGTAGACTTATAGTATTCACAGAGTTAGAATGTATAATTGGGAGGATTAAACTATGGATATTGTAAAAGTTTTTGGAACTAATTTAAAGAAACATCGTGTTGCAATGGGAATATCACAAGAAGCATTTGCTGATAAATGTGGTATGCACCGTACTTATATTAGCGCTATTGAATGCTATCGTCGCAGTATATCCCTTGAGAATATTCAGCGTATCGCTGATGCCCTTGAAATTGAGACTTATAAATTATTTTTGGAGGAATGAAATAAGAAATGAAATACACGCTTAAAAATGAAAACATCGAAATCTATAATGATAGTGATACCTTTAGCTTCCCGAAATACACTTCTCAGTTGATTAACTGGGCAAACCAAAACGCACAAGGAACACGCCCAGTTGTTGTGGGTCAGATGTCCGAACTGTTTCCAGAGTTTATGGCATCCGGTGAAGAAATTACCATCGATAATTGGCATGATTGGTACGTTGAAAGGTACCCCGATGCCTTTGAAAAGGCAACCGAAAAGATATATGCGCAGGTGCAAAATCTCCGTGATGCTATTCCTCTTATCGATCGTGAAATGGTTAGACATTGGGTTGAAGAGCTCGTCATTGCCAAGACATTCAACGGTATGTATGTTCAGAAGGCGGTTTTGGCTTCTCTCGCAGAACGCAAAGGAACAACTTATCGTCTTGCTACTCCCGAAGAAGAATCCGTTGGCATTGATGGATATGTTGGCAATGTTCCATATTCGGTAAAGCCCGATACATACAAGACGATGGGGCGTTTGTCCGAAACGATTGCAGTAAAAATGATTTACTATATCAAAACAAAGACAGGTTTGACTATTGAAATTGAAGAATAAAAGGAGGGAAATATATGCCAATAGCCAACAAAGAATTTATACTTAATTATACAACTAATCGTTGGGGCTTAAACAAGAAGGTAAATGTCGGTCCTACTTCAGATTCTATTCGCTTGTGTTCTCCTAATAGTTTACAAGAATGGGAAGATTACTATTATTCTAATGTTAGAACAAGAGAACAAATCATAAATATCGGTCTTAGGTTATACGATAAAGTTCATAATGTACTTCCTGGGGAAAACAGATTCTATCCTGCATTAATTGAGTCTATCACTCAGGATGATTGTATAGATTTTATACACAAATTAGTAATTGATAGACAATATGATGGTTATCTCAAGGAGCACGGCAGATAATGAAACCATCACTGATTATTGGAGGAATTCCATTTTACGATGCCCCAAGTGAAGTAGAAGGATCGCCTTATTGGGTGGATTTATGGACTGATATTAACGGCTATAAAATAGGACTACAAGTTAAACCCACCACATACAAATCTGCTAATATGTCGATATATATGGGCAAGGCTCGTTCTTCCGAAGAAGCTGGTCATAAAGCTTTTTTTCGTGATTTTGGGGGTAAGGTATTCATTGTTACACCGATAAATGGAAAAGTTCCTAAAAACATCGAGAATAAAATATTAGCGGAAAGAGATTTGTTGTTACAAATGCAACCAAAGTAAACAAAAGAAGGAAGGAGTTCGACCAAAACCCCTTCCTTTCTCTTTTTATCTCATACAGGGAGTGAACCTAAAAACTTCTTTTGGCAAGTGTAGTCAAAAGTTGTATCAACACCAACATACCCAGTACGAATTAAGTGATTATTGATGAAAGTTTTATTATCTAGATAAACATAGCATAACAAGTTATTGTCCGCATCGTATTTTACAGAATCGTATTTCAAAAATACTTTTCTCTTCTGGAATTTCTCTTGAAGAAAACTAATAGCTTCTGCTTGATATTGTGGCTTGATCTGAATACCCAACAAGCGAATAACCAGACCGTTACTCAGCTCAATTTTATCGGGAGAAATAACTCGTTTAACACCAAATAATTCGTTGCGTTTCGCCTCTGATTGATCAATCTTTGAACCAAATTGAAGTTTCTTTATATCTACCTTTTTGTCCATTCGATGAGGATCACTAAAAATGTATGGGAGCTGATTAATAGAAGAAATATTCCCAATTTTATCTTCTATAAAAATCACATTTGAATCATCGTCTAATTTAATTTGATTTGCCCCTAATTTCTCACGAATAATAGGTTCAAAATCCTTATTGATTTCATAACCGATAGAATTTCTTCCAAGATTCTTTGCGGCAAGTGAGGTTGTACCACTACCCGCAAACGGATCAAATACTGTTTCTCCTGCAAAAGAAAACATCTTAATCAAGCGCTTGGGAAGTTCTTCTGGGAACATAGCTATATGTCCCATTTGTTTGACACCATTGAAATTCCAATGAGAAGAAAAATATTGACCCCACTCTTCTTTTGTCATAGCTGATTGTTCTTTTTGTTGCTGAGTAGGTTTGGGAGCATTACCTAACTTTTTGAATAGTAGAATAAACTCATAATCCATTTTAAGAATGCCGTTACGAGGATAAGGGAAACTTCCCATAATAGCTCCGCCGCCAGAGGTATTCATCGTGGTTGTTTTCTGCCAAATGATAGCTCCCATATAATCCATACCCAATGATTCGCAAAAACGAATTATTTCTGTACGAATTGGAATAACTTTATATCTTCCATAGTATACCGACCGAGCAAATTGATCTCCAATATTAATGCAAAGTCGGCATCCATCCGCTAATACACGATTACACTCTTTCCAAACAAGGTTGAGATTGTTTATGTATTCTTCGTAACTATCATTAAAGCCTATTTGATCTTCTGTTCCGTAATCTTTTAACTGCCAATATGGTGGTGAGGTAATGATTAATTGTACGGATTTATCTTGTATTTGATTTAGCGAACGGCTATCGCCAAATACTATTTTATGTTCAGTCATAACTAAATCCTTTCTTATTTGACTTGTTCGCCATTCGCTAATACAAAGTACTGTTCATAAGTAACTCCAAGAACGCTTGCTATTTGATTTAGCTCGTTTTGGGTAATTGTATTTCTTTTGAGTTTGGCATTAAAATTTTGGGGTGTTTGATTTATTCTACGAGCAAGTTCAGATAAGCTTACTCCAGTTCTAACACACAAAACCCTGATTTGTTCCGAAGTGGTCATATTAATCCTCCAAAACTATTATTTGTTTTATATTATAAATTATTTGTTTTATGTTGTCAACTAAAAACAATAATTTAAACAAAAATGACACGAAGAGAATCAAATCCTCGTGTCATTTTTTATTGATTATAAAACCCGAAGGGAGACAACTTCCTTACGGAGTGTACCACTTAGGCGGTGTCTTTTATTCTCTTTTGTACGCAAGATAAATGCCGTAGCCGCCGGTGATGAGGGTCAGAAGCAGGCAGGATACCGCCTGCCCGGTCATTCCCGGCTCATTGGCAAATACGCTTAAGGCGTTGAAAAGCCCGTGGGCAAGAATACAGACGCGCAAACTGCCGGTTTTTTGAAAGAGCATCACAAACAGAAAACCAGCCGCCGTAGCGTAGACCACCTGGAGTAAATTGGGCAAAAGTTCTGCCCCGGAGCCGTTAAAAAGATTGATAAGATGCCCCATACCGAAGGTGATACTGGCAACCGCCACCGCCGCTTTGGGGGAAGATCCTTCCATCGCCTTATACAGCAATCCCCGGAAGATCACCTCTTCCAAAAAGCCCACGAAGAACATCGAAAGGATGTAAAGCGCTGTTTCCAAGGGGGCGTAGTTTATCTTTACCCCGTGCCAGAGATTGGCGGTGAGCATCAGCAAAAGGGGGAGATAGTAAAGGACTTTCCGGGCAGGCACAGCGCTCTTGCAAAGACCGTAAAACGCCAAAAGCCGGTGCTGTTTCAAAAAGAAAAACAGCCCCAAAGACAGCGCCGCGCCTACTGCCACGGTTACGGATTTTTCTGCGCCTACCGCGGCGGAAAGGCTGTCCCCTATGGACATACCCACACAGTAGAGGATGATCCAGGAAACGGCGAACCATATTTTGCTTTTGTCATAGAACTTTTTCAGCATAGAAAAACGCCTCACTTTTGTTACTGCCATTATACGATAAACCCTGCGCTGGCGCAACGAAAAAAACGCATTCTTGGATATTTTTGCGTAATTGCGCAAATTTTTCTGCATATTTGCCTTTCTTTGGTGAAATGTTGCGTTTTTTCCCCGATGCAGTATAATCATATTAAGAAAATCCGCCACAGAAAGTATAAAATCAAGACAACAGCCCCCAAAGATGTCCCACTTGCAGATTGCATTGCTTTGCGGGTTTTTTTATAATATAATCACAAGAATTTTCCGGGGAGGACAAGATATGAAACGGTTTTTCAGTATTCTTTTGACTCTGGCAACGGTGATGACCCTGCTGGCGCCCATTGGTCCGGTGTTTGCCGTGGCGCCTACCGGCGGTATTGCCGGTCTTGAAGACTATCTGCAGAAAGCAGAATCCGTCGCTGATGACGGCTATATCGGCATTCCCTACGATGCCTATACCTATTATCAGGACGGCGCGCCCCACAGCAAGACCCGTGTTGCCATCTATGTGATCAACACCAACACTGAGCGTCTTGGCGCAGGTACGGACTACGATATCGTTTACGACCTGATCGTCAACAAGGGTATGACCGTGGTGGTCATCGACTACTTAAACAATGAAAAGACCGTATCTCCCGACCTGGACTGGAGTATCCAGGGCATCCGCAACCGTATGGTGGGCGGCAAGCATATGAACGGCTCTGCCTACAATAAAAATTATATGGCGATCCTGCCCGCCGGTTATTCCATCGAAATGGGCATTGTCTACTGGTCGCTGGATAAGCACGGCCCGGCAGGGTTTTTAGAGTTTATGGTGGACAGTTGGAACCTGGACTTCCTTGCCTCCAAAGGTGACCACTACAATGTTGTCCACCCGGAGACCGGGGAGACTATGACCCTCCGGGAGTACACCGAATCCCTCCCCGGGGGCAAAGCCAACACCGCCTACGATTGTATCGACCCGGATGGCACCGTGGTGGGAATGGATCTTTATATGGATTTCATCTACCCGGTAGATCCCACCAAGACTTACCCGGTGATCAACTATTTCACCAGCGGTGACACCGGCGATGAT
>CALBJG010000005.1 GCA_937892865.1 uncultured Clostridia bacterium | reverse complement strand
CGCAGGGTGATAGCGACCATCTCAAAGCCAAACTTGTCAGCCAGCTGCTTGGCAACGGACTTGTAGCCTTCGTGGTTCAAAGTGCCTGCATAGATGTCAGTAGCTTCAGCCTCAATGCCGAATACGTCCTTAGCGTCCTCTTCGTTGGAGATGCAGACATCTACATACTGGCACAGCTCGGTCATGGCCTCACGGGCTTCGGCGCGGGTCCACAGTTTGCCACGGTAGTTCAGGTCGCAGGAGATCTTAATACCGCGAGCCTTTGCAGCCTTACAAGCCTCTTTGCAGATCTCAACAACATTTGCGCCCAGTGCCGGGGTGATGCCGGTGAAGTGGAACCACTCAGCGCCCTCAAAGATTGCATCCCAATCAAAGTCGGAAGTGCTTGCCATCTGGATTGCGGAGTGGGCACGGTCGTAGATGCAGACGGAGCCACGCTGGGAAGCGCCCTTCTCATTGAAGTAGATACCAACACGGTCGCCGCCGCGGACGATCTTGCTGGTGTCAACGCCATAACGGCGCAGAGAGTTCACAGCAGCCTGACCAATGGCGTGGGTGGGCAGTTTGGTAACATAGGCAACATCCATGCCGTAGTTAGCCAGGGAAACAGCAACGTTTGCTTCGCCGCCGCCAAAAGTGAATTCCACATGGTCGCACTGCACGAAACGCTCGTAGTTATAGGGCTGCAGACGCAGCATCAGTTCGCCGAAAGTAATAATCTTTGCCATAATTATCCTCCTATTAGCCGATGACCGCCTTTGGGCTCGGCACAATTTATATTTTTATTGTTATGAAACAGTTATAAATCAGCGGGCGTGAACGTATTTTTCCAGAGTTTTACGGACAGCGCCGGGGCCTGCGTAGAGTTCTGCAACCATACCTTCGATCTTCTCACCCAGACCGGCCTCATACAGATCAAGACCGAATACATCAGAGCGGGAGTACAGTTTCTTCAGACAGGTGAAGTCCTGAGCGCCTTCTTTCACTTCCAGACCAGCAACGATAGGCTGCAGTTCGTCCAGCATAGGATCGGGGGAAATGTCAAAGGGTACGCCGTTATCATCAATACCCTTCAGGTAGCGGGCATAGCCGGCAAGAACCAGGGGGATCAAAACCAGGTTGTCCATATCCAAACCCTTCTTGATGTAGGACTTGATGGTCTCGCCAAAACGGATAGCCAGTTTCTGAGAGGTATCCATTGCGATACGCTGGGGAGCGTCGGGCATAAAGGGATTGGGAAGACGGCGGTTCAGAACAGCGCCGATGAATTCATAGGGGTTCAGAACGCCGGGATCAGTAACCACGGGCATAGCCTCGATATAGCCGATCTTCTGGATGAAACTGCGGATGGTCTCATCCTTCATTTCAGCAGAGATCAGGTCATAACCCAGCATACAACCGTAAATAGACATTGCGGTATGCAGGGGGTTGAGGCAGGTGGTGACCTTCATAGTTTCAACTTTGTCAACGGTCTCACGGGTGGTATACAGCACGCCACCCATATCCAGAGGAGGATGACCGTTGGTATAGTTGTCTTCAATAACCAGATACTCGGTTTCTTCTGCATTGATAAAGGGAGCGGTGAAACTGTGGCGCTCGGTGTGAATGGTGTAGTTGTCTTCAAAACCGTCAGCAGCCAGCATGGATTGCACCAACTCATGGGGACGGGGGGTGATCTTATCGATCATAGCCCAGGGGAAGGTGATCTTGCTTTCATCCTGCACATAATCCAGGAATTCAGCAGGCACAAAGCCGTTGGCAACCCACTTGTTAACATAGGCCAGAACACCGGCTTTGACTTTATCACCGTTGTGAGAGCAGTTATCCATACTCTGCAGGGTCAGGGGCAGTTTGCCGGCTTTAAAACGCTCGTAAAGCAGAACAGCGATCTTACCCATAGCCAATACAGGCATCATACCCCGATCCAGGTCAGCATCGTTGACGCCGTAGCCCTTTTCAGTGATGGTGAAGGAGATCACCTGCAAAGAAGGCTTGCAGACGATTTCCACCAAACGAGCCCAGTCTTCAGTAAACTGATAGTCGGCCTTCAAACACTCGGTAACAGAACCAATGACCTTCTTCTCAATATCGCCGGTAGACTTCAAACTAACCAACAAAGACAGATTTTCGTAAGGCGCGTATGCTTTGTCAATGATCTCATAGTCAAAGGACTCGGCAACGATCACGCCACGGTCATAAGCGCCACGATTGAGCACATCGTTCAAAACAGCGGCAGGGAAGGCGCGGAAAATATTACCGGCGCCAAAGTGTACCCAAGTGGGCTCGTTGTAAGTTTTTTCTTTTACTGCCTTCAAGTCGTACTTGGGCAGCAAGTAACCCTTCTGTTCCCATTCCTTGGCGTTGAAGGAATCACTCAGAATATCAATCAATTTCATAAGACAGAAATCTCCTTTACAGTATTACATCAGGCTTTTCCTGCCTGCTTTTCCAGCAGATCCCAGGCGCCCAGCATATACATAATACCCAGAGCACGGTCATACAAACCGTAGCCGGGACGGACATTGCCGGGACCTTCATCCCACAGATGACGGCCGTGGTCGGGACGGATGTAGCCTTCAAAACCACACTCGTGGTATGCCTTCAAAATCTCCAGAATGCCGGTGTCACCGTCGCAGTCCCGGTGGCTGGCTTCGGAGAAGTCACCGTTGGGGAAGTGCTTGACATTACGGATATGAGCAAATGCGATCCGGTCGCAGTGCTTGCGGATAATGTCAGCAACATTGTTGTTGGGGTCTGCATTCAAAGAGCCGGAGCAGAGGGTCAGACAGTTGCAGGGATGGTCGACCATCTTCAGGAACCGGTCAATATTCTCTTCATTGATCAGCAGACGGGGCAGACCGAAGATATCCCATGGGGGATCGTCCATATGGATCGCCATTTTAATGCCGCACTCTTCGCAGGTAGGCATCAAGGCTTCCAGGAAGTACTTCAGATTGGCCCACAGTTTCTCGTGGTCAACGCCTTCGTATGCTTTGAACAGTTCGTCCA
>CALBJG010000004.1 GCA_937892865.1 uncultured Clostridia bacterium | reverse complement strand
CCTGCGCCCAGTTTGACCCCTGGAACCGGAATCCCGAAGGTGACGAATTTATCTATAACTGCATCCGCAACCGCAGTCTGGGCGCGGTTTGGGTATATCCCACCACATCGGACTATAAAGACATTATGAAGAAGATCTATGAGATCGCGGATTATCCCCTTTTGATCTTCACAGATGCAGAAAACGGTATGGGTCCCTCCGGCACCGGCGGACATAATACCATCGGTATGGCCGACAGTGAGGAACTGGCATACGAATTTGGCAAGGTCACAGCAGTCACAGCCCGGAATATGGGCTACAATGTTGTTTGTAACCCGCTTCTTGATATGGTTAAAGGTGCTGCAATTGCTTCCGGTAACCGTCGTTCTATAGGAAGCAACAAATACCGGGTGGCGCAATTGGCTGCTGCCGTTGCCCGTGGTATGCACGATGGCGGTGTTTTAACGGTCGGAAAACACTATCCCAGTGCCGAACATAATTCTGGGCGCCCCATCGATTCTCATATGGCAGAAGCCCTCTCCCCCGTAACAAAAGATGAGTTGATCGATTATTGTCTGTTCCCTTATCTGGAATTGATGAAGGAAGATCTATTGGACGGTGTTATGACCTCCCATACCCGTATTCCCAATATTGACCCTGACTATCCCGCAAGCCTTTCCAAGAAGGTGATCAGCATCATTCGGGAATTGGGCTTCGATGGCTTTGCCATCACAGACGGTCTTTCTATGATGGGTATTGTTGCTAAGTTCGGTGACTCTGATTCCAAGGGTCTTGCCATCGAGCAGGGCAACGATATTGCGCTGGTTGGCGGTCGCAACTATGAAAAAATGTACAATATGGTCTACGACTGCTATAAGAAAGGTATTCTCTCCATAGAGCGTCTGGACGAAGCCACAAAGCACGTACTGGCGGCGCAGCATAAGGTGTTCGAAATGCAGCCGAAATTCACAGAGGTCACGGAAGAAGACATCGAGGCAATGGAGACCTTAAGCAAAAATGCGGTCTTTGCCAAAACTGACGACGGAAAATCCCCTGCTGTTTCCCGTGACGGAAAGCACCTGTTCATTGTTATGGCGGATATCGACGATCAACTGAACGAAAAGCAGTTGCCCATCGACACATTTACACAGCGCTGGTATGAGCCTTCCTACTTTGTTGAAAAATTGGGCGAACTGTTCCCCAACTCCGAGGTTGCTGTTGTGAAGGAATTCCCCACAGCCAACGTGATCCAGCGCACATTGCGCAAAGCAGTAGACTTTGATGATGTGATCTATGTGACTGTCACCCACGGCAGAGCATATGGCGGCAGAGAGGAATTTGCGCCTCCTTTCCTCTCAATGATCGAGGCAATGCAGGTTTCTGATCAGGTTTCTGCAATTGTTCACTTTGGTTCTCCCTATGCGCTGGAACCGCTGCCCCATATTCCCACCATTATCTACAGCACATCATCAAGACGGGGTGTAAATGCCGCTTTGGATGTACTGGCAGGCAACTATCCTGCAAAGGGAACACTGACATACGATGTGAAATTCGAATGATTTGACAGCCTATAACAAAGAATCAGGAGTTTTTTATGAAAGAATTAAGAGAGATCAAATTTGAAGATCTGACCCCAGAGCAGAAGATCAGTATGGTCACCTGCGCCCAGTTTGACCCCTGGAACCGGAATCCCGAAGGTGACGAATTTATCTACAATTGTATCCGCAACCGTTGTTTGGGTATGGTGTGGGTATACCCTTCCACTCCGGATTTCGAGGATATTATGAAAAAGATCCACGAAATCGCCGATTATCCGTTGCTGGTCATTACCGATGCAGAGAGCGGTATGGGAGAATATCTTATCGGCAACCACAACGCCGTTGGTATGACCGACAGCGAAGAACTGGCCTACGAATTCGGCAAGGTAACCGCAGTCACCGCCCATAACATGGGTTACAATGTGGTTTGTAATCCCTTGCTTGACATGGTCAAGGGCGCAACCATCTGCTCCGGCAACAAGCGGACTTTGGGCGCGGACAAGTACCGGGTTTCCAAGCTGGCTGCCGCCATTGCCCGGGGTATGCACGACAGCGGCGTTCTGACTGTCGGCAAGCATTATCCCGGCGCAGAGACAGAGGGTTTGATCGACTCCCATATGGCAGAAACCTGCTCTATGCTCACCGAGGAAGAGTTGGTGGACTACAATCTGTTCCCCTATTTCGAACTGATGAAAGAGAATCTGCTGGACGGCATTATGACCGGCCACTGCAGAATTCCCAATATTGACCCCGATTATCCCGCCAGCCTTTCCAAGAAGGTCATCGGCATTATCCGTGACCACGGCTTCGACGGCTTTGCCATCACCGATGGTCTTTCTATGATGGGCATTGTTGCCAAGTTTGGCGATACCGATTCCAAGGGTCTTGCCGTTGAGCAGGGCAATGATATTGCGCTGGTTGGCGGCCGTAACTACGAAAAGATGTGGAACTGCGTCTACGGCGCATACAAGAAAGGTATCCTCTCTGACGAGCGGTTGGATGCGGCTACCAAGAAGGTGCTGGAGGCCCAGCATAAACTGATGGAAATGCAGATCAAGCACACCGAGGTCACCCCGGAGGACGAGGAGGCCATCGAGCGCATCCACAAGGATTCTATCTTTGTAAGAAGAGATAACAACGACGGCCCCATCATCTCCCGTGACGGCAAGCATCTGTTTGTTGTCCTTGTGCCCAACGAAGCCCAGGCTACGGAACAGCAGCTAGCCATTGATACATTCTCTGTCAACTGGTATAAGCCGGAGCGGGTAATGGAACGAATCAAGGAATTGTTCCCCAACTCCGATGTGCATCCCATTTGCCAGTTCCCTATTCCCACAGATATCAACAACACCCTCCACAGAGCCGTTACCTACGATGATGTGGTGTTCGTCACCTTTATGGAAGGCAAGGCCTACGCCGGCCGAGAGGAGTTTACGCCTCCCATTATTTCCCTGGTAGAGGCAATGCAGGTGTCCGGTATGATCACCGCGTCGGTGCATTTCGGCAATCCCTTTGCCCTGGAGGGCTTCCCCCATATTCCCAATGTGCTGGTCACCACTGCCGCAGCAAAGGCGGTTATGGCAGGCCTGGAGGTTTTGGCGGGTAATTATCCCGCCAAGGGCACTTTGACTGCTCCTGTAAACCTGAAATAATTACCCGAAGAAGGTGCGAAAATGGAAAGATCCTCTGAAAAGTGGATATGGATGGAACTGATCGGCTTTGACAACAGTTTGCCGGATTTTGGCGTAAAAGATTATCTGGACAACTGCGGTTTTGTGCCTGACGGCGTATCGCTGCTGCTCACCTGGATCGAATTTCCTATGCAGCACTTAGGTCTTGACCGGGAGCGGCTGTTATCTCCTTGCGAGTGCAGTTACGGCGCGCACCCTGCCAATGCCCAGCGCCAACGGCAAAATTGGACCAATTTCCAGTTGCGGGATCTGATACACACATTGCAAAACTATGGGATCCGTGTCTATCTCAGTTTCTTTAATATTACAGACTATGTAGACGAAAATGGGCAGCGGATCTTAGGAGAATTTTATAAAAAACATCCCTATCTTTCAGAAACAAACCGTTTTGGTAAGGCCATCGACAAGGTGCATATGCTGAAAAAGATGGCAGACGGCAGCC
The DNA here is from genome assembly GCA_937892865.1 of uncultured Clostridia bacterium. GTDB lineage: Bacteria > Bacillota > Clostridia > Oscillospirales > Oscillospiraceae > Faecousia. The sequence continues at coordinate 6,565 of CALBJG010000004.1, read as the reverse complement.
TTTTTGAAGACCTTTTCCAGGAAAAGGTGATCAAGACCCTGACAGACTACGGTTTTGATGGCATCCAGATCGCTGACGGTATCTCCTCCGGAAGACTTTCCCTCCAGGAGGGAGATTACTCCGATAATATGGTGCAGCAATTCCTGGAAGAAACGCCTTTAGCAGATGTTGCACCCATCGCCCAGGGCGAAGAAGCGATGCTTGCCCGGGCGGCGCAGATCTGGCAGAACCACAGAGGGAAATGGATCGAATTTCACCGCCGCCGCTGGCTGCAATTTTATGAAAAGTTTGCAGATCAGCTGAAAAAAATCGGGAAAGAGGGCATTTTCAATAATGCCTGGACCCGGGACCCCTTTGAGGCCCTTTATCGCTACGGCGTAGACTATCGGGCCATTGGCAAACTTGGTTTTCAGAGTTGTATGCCAGAGGATGTTTCGGCAGGTTTGGCGATTTTGTCTCAGGAGGACAACGGTTACCTGATGACACCCCGGCAGCGGGAACAGATCCATTATGATTTTCTTGCCAATTTGATGCAGATCCGGGCAGCGATGCCCCAATTGCGGCTGATACCCCTTGCGGGTATCCACGATATGATGGAGCAGTGGGGCGTTTTGGAGCATATGCCCACTTCCATGACCCGGAATGTGCTGAGCAACCTGAACACTTTATTTTGGAACGGCAAGTCTTACCAGCCCATTGAGGATGGCCCTTGGTTCTGTTTGGGAGATTGTATCTCCAAGGAGCAATGGGAATTTATCCGAAAGAATTGGGAACTGGGAGCGCCGCCTGAAAATGTTCGGCCCGCAGGTCCTGCCTGGCTGTGGTCTGATGCTTTGGTGGATAATGAGTTGCAGGCGTTTATTGCCCGACGGCAAGCCCCGGGCTGTTATTTGCTGCCCCGGCTGCTGCAGGCCGGCGCGCCCCTGCACGCCATTGTGCGGATAGAGGACTTAGATACCTACGCAGGCGACCTGGTGGTGCCGAATCCAGCACTGCTTCCGGAAGCGGAACAAAAACTGCTTCGCAACTATAACCGGGGAACGGTATATACGGTTGGGCAGACCGGTGCAGATACGCGGATAACCTTTGGGAAATTGGGTGAGCAGCCTCTTTGGGTTGGAGACTTAGAAGAATCGTATACTTTTGATCCGGTGACCGGTATGGAACCGGTACGGATGCTATGGACACATCCCATTGCTTATCCCTCCGTCCGGGAAGAATTTTTCCGGGAGGCGGCAAAGGTTTTGCAAAAGGATCTGCCGGTTCTTATCAAGTATGACCAGCGGTGCGAACTGCTTGCTACCCGGCTGGGTGAAAACAAATGGCGTATATTTGTGGGCAACGATGATTATTTCTACAATATCCCTACTGTGGATATGAAGAAAAAGATCGTGTCCGTTGAGCGCCTTACCGGCTATGCGGGCTTCCCGGTGCCGGTTGAGGGAACGACTTTCCGCTGCCGCGTTCCCGGCAGAGGTATGGAAGCGTTCGAAGTAATTGTATAAAAAGTGGGCAACGCAAGTTGCCTACTTTCTATTTATATGGTATAATGTGTCCAACAGTTTTGGAAAAGAGATGAAATTTGTGTCAAGAGAATATCGTGACGGTCTGAAAGCCGGTATGCCCGTATGTGTGGGCTATTTTTCCGTCAGTTTCGGGTTTGGCGCGATGGCAGTTTCCCAGGGGTTGGGGCTGTGGCAGGCGGTGCTGATCTCCGCTACCAATTTAACAAGCGCCGGTCAGTTCGCGGGACTTACGGTGATCGCCGCCGGGGAGGCGCTGATCACCATGATCTTGACCCAACTGGTGATCAACAGCCGCTACGCCCTGATGAGCGTGGCATTGAGTCAGCGGCTGGGAGAATCGGTTGGGATCGGCCCACGGTTGGCAATGGCATTTTTTAATACCGACGAAAATTTTGCCCTGGGTATGACCCGGCAGGGAAAACTCACCCCGGCTTACTTTTTGGGAATCGGTACAGTGGCGGCGCTGGGCTGGGTAGGCGGTACGGCGATGGGCGCCTTTGCCGGCAGTGTGCTGCCGGCTTCCGTAAGTACCGCTTTGGGTGTGATGCTCTATGGAATGTTTATCGCCATTGTGGTCCCCCAAGCCCGGCAGGAAAAGCCGATGCTTGTGTGTATGGGCTTGGCGCTGGCAGGCAGTTGTCTGTTTGCGTGGCTGCCCGGCCTTAAAAATGTATCTTCCGGGCTTGCCATTGTGATCTGTACGGTCGTTGCTGCGGCAGTTTGCGCGGCGCTGTTTCCCATCAAAGATGAGGAGGCGGCAGCGTGATATACATATATATTTTGGTAATGGCAGTGACCACATATCTCATTCGCGTTCTGCCGCTGACGGTTTTCAGAAAACCTATCAAAAGCCGCTATCTGCGGTCTTTTCTTCATTATGTGCCGGTGGCGTGCCTGACGGCTATGACATTCCCGGCAATTTTAACGGCAACCAATTCCGTTATCAGCGGTGTCATCGGCTTACTGGTGGCGGCGGTATTGGCCTTTTGCAGAAAGAGTCTCATTGTTGTGGCGGCATCCTCTGCCGCGGCGGTTTTTATTACAGAACAAATTCTACGGATACTATAAGGAGAGACAGTTATGCGTATTGAAAAGAATGCACCGATCCAAAGGGTGGACAAGAACAAAACGGTCTGTACCGTGCCGGCAGAAGAAGTTGCCCGTATCAAGGGTATGGGCGGTCTGTGGGATAAGCGGACAAAGGATTGCTTTAACTTCCGCATTCTCACGGTCAACGGCAAACTTACCGCTGAAAAAATGACCGCCATCGCCCAGGCGGCAAAGGAATTTGGCTCCGGGGAAGCGGCAATGACCTCCCGGCAGACCATTGAGATCCAAAGCGTGCCTTACGAAAACATCCAGCCGATGTGCGACTTTCTGGCAAAATATGACCTTGCACCCGGCGGCACCGGCCCCAAAGTGCGTCCGGTGGTCTCCTGCAAGGGCACATCCTGCCAGTACGGCCTTATCGATACCTTTGGCCTTTCCGAAAAGATCCACACGCTGTTTTACGAGGGTTACCACGGGGTACGCCTGCCCCATAAGTTTAAGATCGCCGTGGGCGGCTGTCCCAACAACTGCGTCAAACCCAGTTTGAATGATCTGGGTATCGTTGGTCAGCGGGTGCCGGTAAAAGATTTGGAACTTTGCAAAGGCTGTAAAAAATGCCAGATAGAATCTGCTTGCCCGGTGCATATTGCCAAGGTGGTGGACGGAAAACTGTCGGTAGACCCGGAGACCTGCAAAAACTGCGGTCGCTGTGTGGGCAAATGCCCCTTCGGCGTTACAGATCAATTTATTAACGGCTATCGGGTGTACTTAGGCGGCCGCTGGGGTAAGGATTTTGCCCACGGCATTCCCATGGAGCGGCTGTTTACCAGCGAGGAAGATGTGCTGGCGGCTGTGGAAAAGGCGATTTTGCTGTTCAAAGATCAAGGTATTGCCGGAGAGCGGTTCTCCAACACCATCGCCCGGATCGGTTTTGCGGAAGCCTGCCGCCTGATTGAAGGGGATACCCTGCTGCAGCGGAAAGCGGAGATCTTAAATAAATGATCCGCAGGATATTTTTGCTGGCGGTGATCGGCTGTTTGCTGTTTGCCGGCTGTGGCAAAACAGTACCGGAAAAAGCAACGCCCCAAATTTCCGTTACCGACAGTTTAGGCAATACCGTTTCTCTGGAGGCAAAGCCAAAGAAAGTAGCGGCGCTGTTTTCCTCCTTTGCGCAGATTTGGCAACTGGCAGGGGGAGAAGTGGCAGTGACCGTAGGCGAGGCGGTGGAGCGGGGCTTTGTTCCGGCGGAAACACCCCTTGTGGACGAAGGCGCAGGAAAAACCATTGATATGGAGCGCCTTTTAGCGGAAAAGCCGGATCTTGTCATCGGCTCTGCCGATATTCCCGCCCAGGTGGAAGCCTGCGAGAAACTGAAGAAGCAGGGAACGCCCACGGCGCTTTTCCGGGCAGACGATTTTTCCCAGTATCTTGCCGTATTGAAGACCTGCACCGACATAACCGGCAACAAGGAAGCCTATGAAACATACGGCGCACAGATAAAAGCCCAGGTGGAGGAAATTCTGGCAAGGGACAGAGCGCCGGCAGCCAAGAAGATCCTTTTTATCCGGGCAGGCAGCAGTTATGCTGCTACCAAGGCAAAAAAAGCCCCGGAAAACTTTGTGTGTACGATGCTTTCTCAGTTGGGCGCGGTGAATATTGCGGACAGCGCGGAAGTGCTTTTGGACGGCCTTTCTTTAGAGGAGATCCTGCTGCAAGACCCGGATCATATCTTCCTTGTGGCAATGGGCAGTGAAAACGCCGCCAAGGCGTATATTGCCGATCTCTTCGCAGAAAAGGGCTGGAAAGACTTAACTGCGGTAAAGACGGGAAACTATACTTTTTTAGAGAAAGAACTGTTCCATTTTAAGCCCAATCACCGTTGGGCGGAGGCTTACGAACAGTTATTTGACCTTTTATATCCGGAGTCAGATTATGAAGGATAAAAAACTTTCTGCCCCCTTGTGGTTTTGCCTGCTGGGGGGCATAACGGTCCTTTGCTGTGTGGCAGGACTCTGTTGGGGCAGTACGGCCTTGTCTGTAGACCAGGTGCTGAAGGGGCTGTTTTCTCCCAACGCCGACACTGTTTTTTCCAGAATTATTTGGGTGGTGCGCCTGCCTCATGTGGCGGCTTGCCTGCTGGCAGGTGTTGGTTTCGGCGTCAGTGGCACCCTTTTGCAGGCGTCAACAGATAACCCTTTGGCTGGGCCGAACATCATCGGTGTCAATGCCGGCGCAGGATTTGCAATGGTGCTGGGGCTGTGCTTTGCGCCCATGGCATACCGCCTGCAACCGCTGATGGCCTTTGCCGGCGCTTTTGCCTGTACCCTTTTGATCGTAACGGTATCAAACAAAGTCGCCGCTTCCCGGGTGAGCATTATCCTCACCGGCGTGGCGGTATCGGCGCTTCTGAATGCAGGCATCTCTCTTTTAAAACTGCTGTATCCGGATATGGCTATCACCTATAATTATTTTTCCGTTGGCGGCGTCAGCGGCGTGGATCTTTCCGGACTTTTTCTGCCGGGAGCGATCATTTTCTGTAGTTTTGCCGGGGCGGTGATCCTGGCAGGGAAAATGAATTTGCTGTGTTTGGGCGATGATATCGCCGCAGGGCTGGGTGTCCGGGTAAAACGATTGCGCATTGGGGCGTTGTTGCTGGCAAGCGCATCTGCCGCCGCAGCAGTATCTTTTGCAGGACTTTTGGGATTTGTGGGGCTGATGGTGCCCCATATTGCCCGGCAGTTGCTGGGCAGTAACGATCTGCGAAAGACATTGCCTGCCAGCGCCCTTTTGGGCGGCAGTATCGTCATTTTGGCAGATCTGATCGGCAGAACGCTGTTCGCACCCTCGGAGATCCCCGCGGGCATCGTCACCGCTTTGGTGGGCGCGCCGTTCTTCTTTGTGTTATTGCTGCAAAGGAGGTTTCGCCGATGAATTTGTGTTTTGAAGGCATCTGCGCCGGCTATAAAAAGAAGAAAGTACTGGAAAATGTATCTTTTTCCGTACCCCAAGGGAAGATCACTGCCCTTGTTGGTCGCAACGGCGCAGGCAAATCCACGTTGATCCGGTGTCTGATGGGAGAAAAGACGGACTATGCCGGAAAGATTACATTGGACGGCGGGGATGTTCGGGCTTTGACCGGACAGCAACGGGCAAAGCAGGTGGCGCGGTTGCCCCAGGATCTGCCCAAACCCCGAGTGACAGTGAAAGAATTGGTATCCTTTGGCCGCGCCCCCTATACACCCCTTACGGGAAAACTATCCCCCCGGGACGAGGAAATGGTGGAAAAAGCGATCCGGGATACGGGAATGGACGGCTTGCAGAGCACCTTTGTGGATGCACTCTCCGGCGGTGAGCGGAAAAAAGCATTTTTCGCTATGGTTTTGGCCCAGGATGCCCCGGTGGTGGTGCTGGACGAGCCTACCGCCCATTTGGATATGGTAAGCCGTTTTGCCTTTTTGGAACTGGTAGAGGAAATCTGCCGGACACAGAATAAAACCTTTCTTGTGGTGATGCACGATCTTCCGGATGTTCTGCGGTTTGCGGACAATGTGGCGGTCTTGTATGAAAATCAAATCGTATTTACCGGCTCGCCGGAAAATGTTTTAGCCCAAAAGATCCCACAGACTTACTTTGGTGTCACCCTTACCGGCAACCGGGAAACCGGTTTTGCGGCAACACCGCACACAAAAAATGTGAAAAGGCACTTATGAAATTAAAAGAAGCTATAAAAGACTTGATATAACGCAAAAAAGCCCCGTTAGGAATGCAGAAAAATCTGCGCTCCCAACGGGGCAAAGTGATTGGTTATTTTGCGATCTTTCTCTTTTTATCAATAACGATCAAAGCAATCATTGAACAGCTACTCAATACTGAGAGAATCATCCACAATCCAAGATTGCCGTTGTCACCGGTCTCAGGATTACCTGTGCTTCCACCACCGGTATTTCCACCTCCAGAATTATTCTGCTGATCAACATACGCAAGAGCAT
>CALBJG010000003.1 GCA_937892865.1 uncultured Clostridia bacterium | reverse complement strand
CCAAGGCTTACCTGGTCAACACCGGCTGGAACGGCACCGGCAAGCGTATCTCCATTAAGGATACCCGCGGCATCATCGACGCTATCCTCAGCGGCGATATCCTGAAGGCAGAGACCAAGACCATTCCTTACTTCGGCTTCGAAGTTCCCACCGCCCTGCCCGGCGTTGACAGCGGCATCCTGGATCCCAGAGATACTTACGCTGACGCTGCACAGTGGGAAGAGAAGGCAAAGGATCTGGCAGCCCGCTTCCAGAAGAACTTTGTCAAGTACACCGGCAATGACGAGGGCAAGGCTCTGGTCGCCGCCGGCCCCCAACTGTAATTTAGAGGCACCTCCCAAAATGTCTTTTATCTGACAGCAGTTCTTTTGCTCCGGCTCCCGACTTTTAAATCCTTGAAATACACAAAGTATTCCTGCGGCTTTAAAAATGGGATCCAAAGCAAAACTCCTTGCTGACAGAACAAAATCCATTTTCATCGGAGCCTCTCACGGATCTTTTGCCGAGAGAGATGGCTGATAAGAATAAAAGAGCCACCCGTTTGGGTGGCTCTTTTTGCGTACATTTATAAATTCCGGTTTGTCGAACTATTCAAACTACGTTGTCATTGCGAACCAGCCCGCAGGCTGGTGTGGCAATCTCTGGGTTTTTACTTGAGATTCCCACGCCAGTGTGAGCACTGGCTCGGAATGACAACATAGATGTTGCTAATTTAAAACGGCCTGACAAACCGGAATTTGAAGTTTTTTCGCAGTTTGTTACCGAGCATTATAGCGGAAGTACGATTAGATTCGCGTAGAAAAAATTGCCTGGCCGGGCATCCGGCCGTATACGGAACGCAGGTTTACATAAACTTAAAAAATAATGGAAAATCGGCCGTTTTTTGACAGGAAGTTATCCACATTATCCACAGACTTTTCCACAGAAAAAACGGTTTCACCCCCTGCAAATCAAGGATAAGCAGGGGGTGTTAACAAAATTCGCCCGTTAACGACGGATTTTTACAAATGGGGATTTGGTTTACAGAACACCGTCAAAAAATGACTTGGGCGGAAAAAATCCGCGTCTGTTTTCCGGGGACATTTGTCTCTTGTTGGCGGGCATCGATGTGGAGGCAATGATCGCCATCCAGCAACCAATGCAGGTCTAATTCGTCGCCTTCCCGGGCTTCAGAAAGGTAGCAAAGGGTCAGTTCCCGGGGGCTGTGGGCGGCGTGGAATTGGGCCGGGAGCAGATCGTCCACCCAATCCATATACCGGGTGTTGTTCATATGGCCGTTTCGGTCCAGATCGGTGAAACAGACCTTTCGCAAAAGGTGGTTTTCCGCTTCCAGCGGGTGCAGACTGCCCGGGGATGCCAATTCCGTACCTCGGAGGGTGCCGGCAAGGTCAATACCGCTTTTTCCCGGCAGGATCATAGACCGGGTCTGGGTATCCATCAGCACCCAAAGGCTGATACTGCGAAACACTTCGTTGCCTTTTTCATCATAGCCCACAGTGGAACGGGGGAAAGCGGACCGGGTGGTGGGCATTGGCCAGGTTTCCACAAGGATCTTTTCCCCCACAGAGGGTTGCCGCAGGATCTGCATTTTTGTGCGGATCACCGCCCAGAATAAATTCTGCCTGGAAAGGGTGTCCCAATCCACAGATAACTGATAACAGTGTTCTCCGGCGGCTTCCTGGGCAAAATGGAGCAGAGAGGAAACCTTGGTTCTGCCGAAACAATCCGCGTGAATGGGGGCGATGGCGTATGTTTGTTTGTAAATGGGTTCCATCAGTTCGTTTCCTCGCTTAAGATCAGATAGAAAATGTGCTGCGTGCCGTTCCGGAAAACCACGGCTTTTACTGTGTCGCCGGGGGCGTGATCAGCCAAAACCGCATCCAGGGATGCCTGGTCGGTAATGGTCCGGTCAGCCAGACGCAGGAGAATATCGCCCCGGACAAAGCCTTTCTTTTCCGCGTCGGAACTGGGTTCGATCCGGGTGATATAGATGCCTCTGGGGAGGTTGTAGATCTGCTGATCCAGATCGGACAAGGTTTCGCCGGAGAAACCGGTACCGGCTCTGCCGGGGACAAAAGTTTGATCTGCTTCTTCCCATACCGTGGTCTCTTCCTGGGATACTTTAGAAAACTGCAGGCAGTTTTCCCCGGCCTGGTCAGAATCTTTGGTGTAAAAGGGGGATATGTTCAGAGAATCCATCGCCCGGAACAAACCGCCTAAAAAGATTACGGCGATCAGCACAACGGCGATCAAACCGCCGCGGCTTTTGGGCGGCTGGGTGCGACCGGTCTCATAGTGCCGGGTGTCAAAATCATCATATTGCGTCATAAAAAAACCTCAATTTACCAAGGGAAGTGTAAAAGCGAATTCTGTGCGGCCATTTTGGCTGGAAACGGAAATGTTCTCCCCGTGACCGCAGATGATGGTCTTTACGATATAAAGGCCCAGACCCCAGCCGTCCCGGTTTTCCGAACGGCTTTTATCCAACTTGTGGAAGCGGTCAAATAATAGGGGCAGTTCTTCCGGGGGGATGGTCTCGCCGTCGTTGAAAACGGTCACATAGGCTTTTGCGCTGTCCATACCCAGCCGGATCCCCAACTGCCCGCCGTCGGGACAGAATTTTACCGCATTGTCCAAAAGGTTATAAAGCACCTGCACGATCTGATCCCGGTTGGCAAGGGCAAACACCGGATGATCCGGCAAAAACACCTGCACATCGGCGTTCTTTTGGGTAATGGGCTGTTCAAAGGTGATCAGGGTCTGACCGATACACTCTACCAGATCAAAGGGCGCTTTCTGTTCTTCCGGAACACCCCGGTCCTGAAGCCGGGAGATCTCCAGCATACTGCGCACCAACCGGCTGAGCCGTTTGGTTTCCGCGGAAACGATACCCATATAATAAGGGTGCTTTTCCTGGGGGATGGTGCCGTCCAGCATACCGTCCAGATAGCCGCCGATGGTGGTCATCGGGGTTTTTAATTCGTGGGAAACATTGGCGATAAACTCTTTCCGCTGATACTCGCTTTTTTCCAAAGAGGCGGCCATATTGTTAAAGGCAAGCGCCAGTTCCTGCAGTTCTTCGGGAGAACCTTCCGGGACGGATGCCCGGGCTTTCAGATCGCCGTGACCGAATGCGGTGGCGGTTTTCGCCATAGACCGCAGAGGATTGGCGGTTTTTCGGGCATAAACGGTCATCAGCACCATAGCGGCAAAAACCGTCAAAAGCGAGATCATCAGGTAGATCCGGGACATACTGTGCAGCACTGCGTTGGTGCCGGCAATGGGCTGGGAAAGCATAACAAGTCCCAAAAACTGTCCCTTTTCGCCCAAAACAGCGGAGGACACCACAAACCGGGGGTCTTCATAAAGCCCCTCCAGCATACCGGAAGAAATCACAAAATCCTCCTGCTGCACCTGCAGGATATAGTCCTTGCCGGTGATGCCCAAACCCTGATGTTCACACCCAAGGGGCGCATCCGAACAGACCAGCACAGTGCCGGTATGGTCGCAGATCACAGCATCGGCGTTGGAGACCTGGGCGGCAACGGAGAAATTGATCAAAAAATCTTTATCCCGCAGGTCGCCGCTTCTCGCATAGGCCTCTGCCACCTGGCATATAGTGGAACAGTCGTCTTTTAAGTTTTCGATCACCCGGCCTTCCAGATAAGAGCGGGCAAAAAACTGAAAAGCGATGCCCACGATCAGCAGCGCCGCCAAAAGGATCACGGCGTAGGTGACCAAATTCCGGACAAATGTGGTTTTCATTGATTATTGACCTCAAATTTATAGCCAACGCCCCAGACGGTCTTAACGCACCAGCGGTCGGAGACGCCTTCCAGTTTTTCCCGGAGGCGTTTCACATGGACATCCACGGTGCGGGAATCGCCGAAATAGTCAAAGCCCCAAACCTCATCCAGCAGTTGATTCCGGGTATAGACCCGGTTGGGAGAAGAGGCAAGATAGAAAAGCAGTTCCATTTCTTTCGGCGGCGTGTCTACCTTTTTGCCGTCTACCGTCAGTTCGAATGCGTCCATATCGATGACCAGTTTGTCAAAGACCAACCTGCGGGCAGAGGGAGAGTGGCTGGGGAAAGTACGGCGCAAAACGGCCTCGATACGCGCCAAAACCTCTTGCATTTCAAAAGGCTTGGTGACATAATCGTCTGCGCCCATCTTCAGTCCGTTGATCTTGTCTTCCGTTTCACTTTTAGCGGTGAGCATGATCACCGGAACGGCGCTTTCCTCCCGGATCGCCTTGCACACAGACCAGCCGTCCATCACCGGCATCATCACATCCAAGATCACCAGATCCGGCTTCATGGACCGGAACAAAGTAAGACCCTGACCGCCGTCAAATGCCAACTGAACGGTGAAGCCTTCCTTTTTTAAATATAATTCCAGAAGTTCTGCGATGCGTTTGTCGTCTTCCACGATCAAAACAGATCCTGCCATAGAAAATTCCCCCATTTTTGTAAAGTTTGTTTTTTTATTTATTATAACCGATAAATGCGGTTTTGGGTGAATAAATTGTTAATGGATTCACCCAAAAATGTGAACAAGACAGATTATTCTTGCAAATCTCCGTTCTTTGGGGTATGATGATAGAAAATAAATTCAAATTTGTCGAGCAGTTGCTCGAAAGGCACAATGCATAATGCACAATGCACAATTAAGGTATTTTGCTTCGCAAAATGATTTAAATAGTGGCTGCAGGCCACACATTTACTATGCACTATGCACTGTGAACTGTGCACTATTCTTGTTTTCGCCTGAGCGATAAACAAGAATTTAGGAGGTTACATAATGGAAGTATTTATTGAAATTTTAAAAGCGATCCTTTTCGGCATCGTGGAGGGCGTTACCGAATGGCTGCCCGTATCTTCCACGGGGCATATGATCTTGCTGGACGAATTTTTAAAACTGAAAGTCAGCCCGGAATTTTACGAAATGTTCCAGGTGGTGATCCAGTTAGGCGCCATCGCCGCGGTTTTGCTGCTGTTTTTCCATAAACTCAATCCTCTTTCCCCCAAAAAGGACGCAGCCCAAAAGAAAAATACCTGGCTTCTGTGGGTGAAAGTGATCGTGGCAGTACTGCCCTCGGCAGTGCTGGGCTTGCTGCTGGATGATTGGATGGACGAACATCTTTACAACTATGTGGTCGTGGCGATTACTTTGATCCTCTACGGCGTTGCCTTTATCTGGGTAGAAAAGCGGAACGACCGGCAGACTCCCGCCATCCGGGATGTTTATGACATTGACTATAAGACGGCGCTGCTGATCGGCTGTTTCCAGTGTTTAAGCCTCATTCCCGGCACATCCCGCTCCGGCGCGACGATTTTGGGCGCTATCGCATTGGGCGTTGCCCGGCCTGCCGGCGCAGAATTCTCTTTCTTCCTGGCGATCCCCACGATGCTGGGCGCCAGCGCCTTGAAACTCCTGAAATTCCTGCTGTCCGGCGTTTCTGCCGGGGGCTTGGAACTGGCGGTGTTGGCGGTTGGCTGTGCAGTCAGTTTTGTGGTAAGCCTGTTGGTGATCAAGGCGTTGATGGAATATGTCCGGAAGCACAGTTTCTCCGTATTCGGCATCTACAGAATCGTTTTGGGTATCCTTGTAATTGGCTATTTCCTTGTGAAAACACTGCTGTAAGCATAATAAAAAAGGCCTGCTGTTGCAAAACAGCAGGCTTTTTCTATGTATCTTAGTTCTTTTCTTTCAGCAAGTCGCGGATCTCGGTGAGGAGAACTTCTTCTGCAGAGGGAGCGGGAGGCGCGGGGGGCTCAGCAGGTGCTTCCTCTTCTTTCTTCTTGCCGATCTCGCTGAGGGCGTTGATACCCTTGACAATGGCGAACACCACGATGGCCAGAATAAAGAAGTTGATCACAGCAGAGATGAAGTTACCGACGGTCAGGTAGTTCTGCACCATCTGTACCACTTCTTCGCCGGCTTCGTTGACCACGGTCTCATAAGTGGGCTCCACCCAGGGCATCCGGGGCAGGACGATCTTGAACTCGCTGAAATCAGCACCGCCCAGGAAGATGTTTACCAGGGGCATAATCAAATCGTTGGTCAGGCTTTTGGTGATGGTGGAGAATGCGCCGCCGATGATAGTACCAACAGCCAGCGCCATTGCGTTGCCTTTAATGGCAAACTCGGAAAATTCTTTCCACAGTTTTTTCATGGTTCTCTCTCCTTTGGTTTACATAATTTTTATCGAGGGGTACGCCCCCCTCGGGACTTACTTTTTCTCGATGATCTCCAGGCCGCCCAAATACTTACGCAGTACTTCGGGAACGACGATAGAGCCGTCAGCGCGCTGATTCTGCTCCACCAGGGCGGGGAAAATACGGGAAGTTGCCAAACCGGAGCCGTTGAGGGTGTGGAGGAATTCCGGCTTGCCGGTGGCTTCCCGGCGGAAGCGGATATTGCCACGGCGGGCCTGGTAATCCCGGGCGTTGGATACGGAGGAAACTTCCTTGTAGCCGTCCATAGAGGGGATCAGAATTTCAATGTCGTAAGTTCTTGCCATAGAAGCGGAGCAGTCGCCGGCGGCCAGTTTCACAGTACGGAAATGGAAGCCCAGACCCTCCACCAGTTTTTCTGCCTTGGTGACCAGTTCTTCGAAAGCGGCATCAGAATCTTCGGGCTTGCAGAACTGGAACATCTCTACCTTGTTAAACTGGTGACCGCGAACCATACCACGCTCGTCAGCCCGGTGAGAACCGGCCTCCCGGCGGAAGCAGGGGGTGTAAGCAAAGAGTTTTTTGGGCAGATCAGCCTCGCTGAGGATCTCGTCCCGGTAAATGGAACACAGAGCGGCTTCAGCGGTGGGCAGCATATAGTGGGTGCGGTCGTCAGTGGGATTGGCGATCTTATAAACTTCGTCCGCAAACTTGGGGAACTGACCGGCAGTTTCGCCGCACATATACTCCAGCATATGGGGAGGCAGGATGAAATCATAGCCGTCAGCGGTGTGAGTGTCGATGAAATAGTTCAGCAAAGCCCACTCCAGCCGGGCGCCCATACCGGTGTACATCCAGTTGCCGGCGCCAGCCAGTTTCACGCCCCGCTCATAGTCGATCAAACCCAGATCCTGGCACAGATCCACGTGGTGCTTGGGGGCAAAATCAAATTCAGGCTTTTTGCCCACATAGCGCAGAGGCTCGTTGTTTTCCTTGCCGCCGGGGAGCAGATCGCTGTCGGGCA
>CALBJG010000002.1 GCA_937892865.1 uncultured Clostridia bacterium | reverse complement strand
CACCTTGCCAAGGTGGAGGTAGCGAGTTCGAGCCTCGTCACCCGCTCCAAAAAAGATAAGGAACGCATACACGCGTTCCTTATTTCATACGGTACCGTAGCCAAGTGGTAAGGCACGAGTCTGCAAAACTCTGATCCGCCAGTTCAAATCTGGCCGGTACCTCCAAGCAAAAAAAGACATCCGTAAGGATGTCTTTTTTTGCTTGCATTTTCTTGCGGCATATACTAATATTGTGTTATAATAACAAAAGTGAAAATAACTACTTGATTGGGAGCGATAGAATGAAAGAACTGCTCGATGAAATATTAGATAGTTGCCGTCCGTATATAAAGGAAGGAAAACTGGCAAATTACATTCCGGAACTGGCAAAAGCCAATCGGGACGATTTTGGTATTTGTGTTGTTTCTGATTTAGATTCAGTCACCTTTTCCGGAGACCACGATAAGCGCTTTACAATGCAAAGTATTATTAAACCGCTGATTCTGTTACTGGCGCTGATGGATAACGGCATTAAGCCGATTCGTGATCTTGTAGGTGTGGAAGCGACCGGCAAGCCTTTTGATGCCTTTAACTACAGCGATCAGGCTTTGAACTGCGAACACATCAATCCGATGATCAACACCGGCGCAATTGCCCTATGCACAATGATCAAAGGCAGCAACTACCGGGAAAAGTTTGACCGCCTGCTTGATCTTGCGAAAAGAATCAGCGGCAATCCCAATATTTCTGTAGATGAGCAAGTGTATATGTCAGAGAAGGCAACCGGCAATAAAAACCGCGCTCTTGCCTATATGCTGAAAGCCTACGGTATGCTCAATGACGATGCAGAGGAAGTGCTGGATTGTTATTTCCGCGCTTGTTCCATTAAAGCAACCATTGTGGATATTGCCAGGATCGCCTTTGTTTTTGCAAACGGCGGCGTGAATAAAGCAACCGGTGAGCGGCTTTTTGATAAGGAATACGCAAGATATGTCAATGCAGTTCTGATGACCTGCGGTATGTATGACGGTTCCGGTGAATTTGCGATCAATGTGGGCGTCCCTGCAAAAAGCGGTGTCGGCGGTGGAATTATGGCGATCGTTCCCAATAAGATGGGCATTGGCATTTATTCCCCGGCGCTGGATAGCAAAGGAAACAGTGTTGCAGGTATCAAGGCATTGGAATACTTGAGTAATCATTTAGATTTGAGCATTTTCTGATTATCAGAACTTCGTAACGCCCCAAATGCCATTGCGTTTGGGGCGTTTTTTAGTTTTGAAATTGCAAAAGCGGTTGACAAGAATAATCCATATTATATAATATTTGTGACTTTTCTTATTTAAGGTGATGCAGTTATGAAGAAAGAATACGGATATGCTGCCATATCGATTTTTTGCTGGTCCACGGTGGCGACGATCACCAAATTGTTGTTGGGATCTTACAATAATTTTCAAGTCCTTTGGGTCAGTTCGTTTTTTGCCGGTCTTTTTCTGCTCATCGTAAATGCGGTTACCGGCAAACTGAAAATATTGAAGACGCTAAAACCGAAAGATTATCTGATATCAGCGGCGATCGGGTTTCCCGGTACATTTCTTTACTATGTGTTTTACTATGCCGGCGCATCCCGTATGCAGGCATCACAAGCGTTTATCATCAATTACCTTTGGCCGATCATGTGCGTGGTTTTTGCCTGCATTGTGCTGAAAGAAAAATTGACACTGAAAAAGATTTTCGCGATTTTGCTGTCTTTTGCCGGTGTTGTGATCTCTATGGCAGACAAATTGGGCGCAATGGATCAAAATTTTTTGATTGGCGCAATGTCCTGCGCGCTGGGCGCGATCAGTTATGGCTTGTTCACTTCACTGAATACGAAATTCCGTTATGATAAAGGCATCTCTATGATGCTTAACTACGGCGTCACTTTTGTTCTGACAACTGCGATAAATGGAATAAGCAACGATCTGTTTGTGCCATCTGCCGTTGAGTGTCTGGGCTTTGCCTGGAACGGCGCATTTACAATGGCGGTTGCCGCAACACTGTGGGTAATGGCACTGGGAATCGGCAAAACAGAGATCGTTTCCAATTTGGCATACATTACGCCATTTGTTTCGATGGTTTGGACAGCGCTGATCTTAAAAGAAGACATTACGGTCTTTTCGATTCTCGGACTTGTGGTGATCGTTGCAGGCATTTTACTGCAGGTACTGAAACCCAAAACACTGATAAGAAAATAGAAATGGGGTTTAGATGTGAAGAAGTACTGTTTTACAGTGGATGATAATATCCGTTTTTTTAAGGAGATCACACAGAAAAACTACAACAGTATTTTTGATCACCCATATCTTGCTTTATATAAGCAGTTACATCAAAAGTATGATTTGAAAATACAGTTGAATCTGTTTTATGAGATGGAAGGTTTTACTTTGGCTGATTTTCCTGATCGCTATGCAAGTGAGTGGAAAGAAAACGCCCACTGGCTGAAACTTTCGTTTCATTCCAGATTGGAAAATGTGAATCCGTATATCTCTTCCGGTTATGACGAGGTTTACAGGGATTGCAAATCTGTGCAGGATCAGATCCTTCGCTTTGCGGGGTCGGATTCGTTGGCCGCGACAACTACGGTCCACTATTGTCAAACGACTCCCGAAGGCGTAAAAGCGCTGGCCGACAACGGCGTTTTGGGCTTGCTTGGTTTGTTTGGTACTCAGGACACGCCGCAAACATCCTATAGTTTGCCGCCCGATGATGCCGATAAGATTCGCGCAGGTGAGATCACCAGAAAAGACGGTGTCGCTTTTGGTGGGATCGACCTGATTTTAAATAAATTTGACCGAACATTCCGGCAGAATTATTTAACATCCATTGCCCATCGGGATACGGTGAAGGTTATGATCCACGAGCAGTATTTTTATCCGGACTATCCTGCTTATCTTCCGGATTTTGCCCAGCGCCTGGAAGATGCATTTTCTCTTTTGCGGAGCAGTGATTTTGTGAGTTGTTTTTTTGAACAATTACTGTAACAGTATTCTTATATTCAGGAGATAAAGGATGATATCAGCGTATCTATTTGATTTTGACGGCACATTGGTGGACTCTATGCCCACTTTTGTTTCTTGTATGCTCCGGATTTTGGATGAAAACAATATCCACTATGAGCCGGACATTATTAAAGTTTTAACACCTTTGGGATTGGAGGGCTGTGTAAAACATTTTGTTTCTATGGGCCTTGCTATGTCCCCTGAGAAAATAGCGCTGAAAATTAAGGAATACTTGATGGATGCGTATTTGCACCATATTCCTGCCAAAGAAAATGTAATTTCTACTCTGAAAACGCTCAAACAGCGAGGGGCAAAGCTGAATATTTTAACAGCCAGTCCTCACATCACATTAGACCCTTGCCTGAAACGGCTGGAGATGTATGATCTTTTTGATAATGTATGGTCTTGCGACGATTTTTCTACCACCAAAGCAGACCCGGAAATCTACAGACAAGTTGCCAAACGGTTAGGGGAGCGGGTAGAGGATGTCCTTTTCCTGGACGATAATTTAAACGCAGACCGGACAGCGAAATCTGCCGGAATGCAAGTCTGCGGCGTGTACGACGATTCTTCCAAAGAATACGTGACACAAATGCAGGCGGAAAATGACTATTATATTTTTGAGTTTAGTGAGTTGTTGACGATTCAGTAATAGGGGTGTGTATATGCATTTGACAAAGTGGCTGCAAGAACTGCAATTTGATACGGCGGATATAGCAGAAATTCTTGAAAAGGACGACCTTTACGGCAAAGATATAAGTGTTTTGGCAGAAAATTATATGTGCGGCAGACAAGAAAATGTGTTGGGACATGTTACCCAAGCAGAACAGGTGGTTGTAAAGGAAGCGACGCTGTCCTATCTGGAAAAGGCGCAGCAGTTGGCGCAAACGGAAAATGATATTTATATGTTGCGATTGCTGTTTTGGCTGCACTGCATTCCCTATCTGGAACAGGATTACCTCCGCTTGGGAATTGAAAAAGAGGTGCTTGTAGACTCTCTTAAGGACCTCGTCTATAAGACCCGTGAATGCAAAAAATATAATGATCAATGCGGTGTTACAACGGAATGGTTTTATCTTTTCTTTTGGTGTAAAATGTTTGCCTTGGGGCGCTTACAGTATCAAACGTCGGTATATGAAAAAGAAATATATACTTACGGTGACTACGTGTTAAGCCCCGGCGACAGCGTGTTCAAATGCCATATTCCGTCTTCCGGAAGATTGACGCCGGAACTTTGTATGGAATCGCTTGATCGGGCATACCGCTTTTTTGAAAAAGATTTGAAAGATCATATCCTGCCGGTCTGTTGCGCATCGTGGCTCCTTTATCCACCGTATACGGAAAATGTCTTTGCTGACGGCTCCAATATCAAAGTGTTCTCTCAGATGTTTGATGTAGTATCCACTACGGATTGGGGAGATAAATTTGCTATCTCACAAATCGTATTCGGCATGCCATATGCAGGCGATCCGGACGATTTGCCACAAGAAACATCTTTGCAGAAGAACTTTGTTTCCTATATAAAAGCCGGCGGTAGTTTTGGCTCCGGCTACGGAATTTTACTGTACGACGGCGTCAAAAAAGAAATTATAAACAGAAGGTAAGGATATGAATAAGATTGGTATCAATTATTGCGGTGAATTTGGGGAAACGCCTGCGCAGGCCTTCCGTTTGTTTGCGGATCTTGGCTTTGATGCGGTATTTACCGGTTCTGCTGAAGGCAATGTGGAAGAATTTGCAAAAGAAGCCCAAAAATATGGTTTATATTATGAATGTGTCCACGCACCGTTCAAGGGAATCAACAATATTTGGCTTGATAACGAAGACGGCGAGCAAATGGTGAATGCCCTCTGCGCGTGTGTGGACGATTGCCACAACGCAAGTGTTCCCTTTACGGTAGTACACTTAAGTTCCGGCGATTATCCACCGCCTATGAACGATTTGGGCTTTGCGCGGTTCGATAAACTGGTAGAACACGCAGTAAAAAAAGGCGTTACCCTGGCATTTGAGAATCAGCGGAAACTTGCCAATATCGCATACATATTTGAAACCTATAACGAGGTGGATGCAGTGCGATTTTGTTGGGATGTGGGCCACGAAGGGGTGTTTGCCAACGGCCGGGAATATATGCCGCTGTTTGGCCATAAACTGGTTTATACCCATATTCACGATAATCTGTCCCAGCCCGGCGGCGATCTGCATATGATCCCCTTTGACGGTAATATTGATTATTCCAAAGTGGTAAAACATCTGAAAAATGCAAATTATGCCGGTACACTGACTATGGAAGTTATGCCAAAAGTCTGGGACGGCTACAAAGGAATAAAACCGGAAGCATATTATCAAAAGGCATATGATGCCATTGTGAAGATCCGAAATATGCTTAACCAGGCATGATTATAAGGGAGTCGGAATTTCCCGACTCCCTTAACACGAAAAAATAGTTGGTTCAATTTTACAAAATGGTATTGACAAAATGGTAAAATAAGGGTATTATACTGTAGTTAGCATATGCTAATTCATATTTTTGGACTTAAGTTAGCCTTTGCTAACTGTAATTGAAATCAGGTGGATGCATTGACTTTGTTGACTGCCCAAGAGGGGAAAGAGTACATTATTCAAAACATCAAAACCGATGACGAAGAACTGAATGCATTTCTGTTCTCACTCGGTTGTTACAGCGGCGAGCCGATCACAGTGGTATCCCGGCGCAGAGGCGGCTGTACTGTGTCTATAAAAGACGGCAGATATAATATCGACAACCAACTTGCAGAGGCGATCGTTATTGCTGAATGATCGCAAATCAGCGGAAAAACTCCGCTGATCCTCTTTTGTCCGCAAGTTAGCGGCGGCTAACTCAAATTGTATTTTTCGGGGAGAACCCGTCTAATAACCAAGATATGCGATATCTTCAAGGAGGAACAAACAATGAGAATTGCTTTAACCGGCAATCCGAACAGCGGTAAGACCACAATGTATAATGCATTGACCGGCCGTAATGAAAAGGTCGGCAACTGGGCAGGTGTTACCGTAGAAAAGAAGATGAGCCCTGTCAGAAAAGTCTATTGCGGCGATGAGCAAGAAGAATTGATCGCAGTGGACCTTCCCGGCGCCTATTCCATGTCTCCCTTCACTTCCG
>CALBJG010000001.1 GCA_937892865.1 uncultured Clostridia bacterium | reverse complement strand
TATACACCCCACTGGAGGAAAAATGCTACAACCGCACCGGCCAGTCCCAGGATCATACCCTGCACAATGAAAGGCCATCGGATAAATGCGTTGGTAGCACCGCACATCTTCATGATGGCGATCTCCTCCCGGCGATAGAAGAAGGCCAGTTTGGTGGTGTTTGCGATAATAAACAGGGAGACCACCGCCAGGATACTGACCAGCACGATGGCTACGCCGGCGGCAATGTTGCGCACCGTGACAAAGCCCTGAGCGATATCGAGTGCTGCACGGGTGTTTACAATACCCGGGATCAGCTTCACCTGCTCTACCGCAGCTTCCATCTGTTCAATATCCTTCACATGGATCTCAAAGCGGTCCCGAAGTACCTCATCGGGCAGGTCGGCCACCAGGGGATTGTTCTCCCGTCCTGCCTTGTAGTCCTCCATGGCCTCACCCTTGGTCACAAAAGTGACGTCAGATACGTTAGGCACCGCCTCGATCTCCGATTGCAGCGCACGGGACTGCTCCTCTGTGTAAGTTTCATCCACATAAGCCAGGAAAATATTTTCCGCTTCCAGATCACCCAGCATATTGTCCAAGTTGACTGCAACCAGGGAGAAAGACCCCATGATCAGCAGACAAGCCACGATCATACATACGGCAGCAAAAGACATAAATCCATGGGAGAAAATGCCCTTAACGCCCTCTTTCAGCAGGTAACCCAGATTGTTAATTTTCATATTCGCCGCTGCCTCCCATTTTGTCGCTGACAACAAGGCCGTCATCAATGGAGATGACGCGGTTGCCAAACTGCTCCACCAGATCCAGCTGGTGGGTAACCACCAGCATGGTGGTTCCCAAACGGTTGATCTCCTGCAGCAGGCACATGATCTCCAAAGACCGCTCAGGGTCCAGGTTACCGGTAGGCTCGTCCGCAATGATGGTGGAGGGGTTATTGACCAGCGCGCGGGCGATGGCCAAACGCTGCTGCTCACCGCCGGACAGTTCGTTGGGGTGGCGGCGGCTCTTGGTCTCCAGGCCAACCAGTTCCAAAACATAGGGCACACGCTCCCGGATCTCTTTCTCCCGGGCGCCGATGACACGCATGGCAAAGGCCACATTCTCATAGACCGTCTTCGTCTCGATCAGACGGAAGTTCTGGAACACGACGCCAACTGTGCGGCGCAAATAAGGGATCTCCCGTCTGCGGATCCGTTCCAGAGAATAACCGTTCACATGAACTGTACCGGATGTGGGTTTCAGTTCGCCGGTGATCAATTTGATAATGGTAGATTTACCGGAGCCGGAGGGGCCAACCAGGAAAGCAAACTCGCCATCCTCGATCTGCATCGTCACGCCTCGCAACGCCCGGGTACCTACCGTATAAGACTTGGTAACATTGTTAAATTCAATCATAATTCTATGCTCCAATAATTCGGTATCCAAAATTACGCCAGTGTAACCAAATTGTAACACATTGCACTCTCTGTGTCAATGTGTCGCCGGGAAAAATAAGTGGGTTTTGTGTAAATAATTACCGGCTGAATCTATGCTGAAAGTTAGGTTTTACCGGTGATTTCCAAATTTATCCATAAAAACAAGCCGCACAAAATGTGCGGCTTGCGGATGTACAGTTACCGGCTCTCCCGGGAGGACAGATACTTGCGGACCATCAAAGCGACCTTAAAGACGATCGCGTGGTCGAACTGGCGCAGATCCAGCCCGGTCAGTTTTTTGATCTTTTCCAGACGGTAGACCAGGGTGTTCCGGTGCACGAACAGTTTTCTGGAGGTTTCGGAAACGTTCAGATTATTCTCAAAGAACTTATTGATGGTAAACAAAGTTTCCTGATCCAAAGAATCGATGGAATTCTTTTTAAATACCTCTGTCAGGAAAATGTCGCACAAGGTAGTGGGCAACTGATAGATCAGACGACCAATGCCCAGGTTCTCATAGTTGCTGACGCTCTTCTCTGTGTCAAACACCTTGCCCACTTCGATCGCGGTCTGGGCTTCCTTGTAGGCGTCTGCCAGTTCCCGCAGATGGGTCGCTACTGTGCCAATACCGATCACGGTTTTGACATACAGTTCGCTCTTGAGTTTTTCTTCCATACTGTGGGCCAGTTTTTCCAGTTGCGCGGCTTCTGTATCTGCCTCGATCTGCTTGACAACAGCCACATCGGTCTCATTGATGCTTAAAACAAAGTCCTGGAGTTTGTCCGGGAACATTGCGCCCACCACATCCACCGCGGTAACATCGCTGTGACCAACCTGACGGATCAGAAATACTGCCCGGGGAGCATCGGTGGCAAAATGCAGTTCCTTCGCCCGCATATAAATATCACTGGGCAGGATATTGTCCATAATGATATTCTTTACGAATGTGCCCCGGTCGTGCTTCTCTTCATAGAAATTCTTGGCATCGTTTAAAGCGATATGGGCCAGGTTGCAGCAAAGTTTGCCCTGCTCATCATCACCGTCGCAGAACACGGCGTACTCCATTGTGCCGTTGCTGCTGAGGATGCTGCGGAAAGACCGCTGATTGAAACTGACAACGCCGTTTGCGTCAGATGCGACCCGGGAAGCCGCCTCCGCCCAACGCTCACCGATCAAGGAAGAGTCGGTACAGGAGATCACACTACCATCCACATCGATCACGCCGAAGGTACGATCTGCCGTTTCTTTTAATTTTAAAATAACGCTCTGAAAAACACTGTTAGACATTGTTCGAGCCTCCTTAGTAATTTTCACAAAAACGGTTTTCACAAAAATCGCACAGTTATTATATACATCTTTTGCACATATTGCAAGAGGTTTTTGACATTTTATTGCAAAATGATGGTCTATTTTTGGATATTTCACCAAAAACAGACCATCTTTTCCCTTGCTATATCTTGTTTTTCTTTGTCTATTTTTCCAATAACAAAATTTCCGAATCTGCAAGGATCCGGGCCTTTCCTCTGGGCAAATCACCCAAAACGAGACTCCCCTCCTGCCGCCGCTCCAAATATGTCACCGGCATATTCCGGGCAGCCATCATACGGCGGACCTGGTGATATTTCCCCTCGCAGACAGTGACCAGACTCTCTCCCGGTCCTAAAGGTTTCAATTCCGCGCTCCGGCAAACTGTGCCGTCTTTCAAAGTAAGCCCCCCGGCAAAAGCCGCCACATCTTCTTCTGTAGCCGTACCCTCGTGCCGGGCATAATAGACCTTCGGCACTTCTTTTTTGGGGCTGATCAGCCGGTGGAGCAGATCGCCGTCGTTGGTAAAGAGCAGCAAGCCTTCCGTAGCCTTATCCAGCCGTCCCACCGGCTTCAGATCCATATGCTTCCATTCCGGGGGCAACAGTTCCATAACGGTTTTTTCCACCGCATCTTCCGTAGCCGTCACATATCCTGCCGGTTTATTGAGCATTACCACCAGTTGTCCCACTGCTTTTAACGGCGCACCGTCAACACAGACTTGTTGGGCATCCGGGTCGATCTTTCTGCCGTTATCCCGCTCCGGGATGCCGTCTACTGTTACCCGGCCTGCCCGTAAAATCTCTTTTACCTGGCTGCGGGTACCCACACCGCAATCGCACAAATATTTATCAAGCCGCTG
Organism: uncultured Clostridia bacterium; assembly: GCA_937892865.1. Classification (GTDB taxonomy): domain Bacteria; phylum Bacillota; class Clostridia; order Oscillospirales; family Oscillospiraceae; genus Faecousia. Next base: position 17,641 of record CALBJG010000001.1, on the reverse strand, counting down.
CATAGAGCCTCCGTTCTATCCCCCGGACAAGGCGCATATATTGCACTGTCAAAACATTGTAGGAGGGATATTATATGATGGTAATGACCGCAAAGGTCAATATTAAAAAGGTCGCGATCATTCTGACCGCCGCTGTCGCTGTGATCCTGGCGTTGATCCTGCTGCTGGGCAGATCGGACAGTACCCCCACTGCCGCTCCCGTATCCGGGAATGACGGTCGGGTAGCCTTTTTGACCGATTTGGGCTGGCAAGTCAGCACCTCTCCGGTGGAAAGCGGGCAGGTGCGGATCCCCCAGGAACAAACCCCGGTATATCAGCGCTATAATGACCTGCAAAAGAGCCAGGGGTATGACCTGACCCAGTACGCCGGCAAGACCGTAATGCGATATGTCTACAAAGTAAACAATTTCCCCGGCGCCACCGAACCGGTATATGCCACCCTGCTCGTATATAAAGACCAAGTGATCGGCGGAGATATCACCGACACCGCCGCCAAAGGCATCGTACAAGGACTGAAAAAGCAAACACCCCAGTCCTCACTGCCTACCGAGCCTTCCACAGAACCGGCGGTTACCGAGTAATCCCATTGTAGCACAAGGACTTGGGGTTGACAAGGGACAGACGGCGTGGTATGCTGATAAAAACCGAATAATCTTCAGGGCAGGGTGTGATTCCCGACCGGCGGTGGATACGTTATCTTCAGCGTTTATCCGAGAGTCCGCGAGCGCGTAAGCGCAGAATCGGTGTGATTCCGATACCGACAGTATAGTCTGGATGGAAGAAGAGTTTATGGAAAATTTATGCCCTGAGTGTATACTCAGGGCTTGTTTTTTTGAGGTGACATATGAAAAAGACAGATACAAAGAAAATGGTGCTGATGGCGATGATCGCGGCGATCGCCTACATTATGGTATTCCTCGTCCGCATTCCGGTGGTGCTGTTTCTCAAATACGAACCGAAAGATGTGATCATTACCATCGGCGGATTCTTGCTGGGTCCAGTTGCTTCTTTTGTCTGTTCTCTGGTGGTATCTTTGGTAGAGATGCTGACCATCAGCGAGACCGGCCCCATCGGCGCAATTATGAATCTGATCTCCACCTGCTCCTTTGCCTGCACTGCCGCTTTGATCTACAAGAAAAAGCGCGATCTTACCGGAGCGATCATCGGTCTTCTGACCGGTTCTGTGGTGATGATCGGCGTTATGCTCCTTTGGAACTACCTGATCACCCCGCTTTATATGGTCGGCACTTCCCGCTCGGATATCGCAGGAATGCTGATCCCGGTATTTTTGCCTTTCAACGCCTTAAAAGCCGGTTTTAATACCGCGCTGACCCTGGCATTTTACAAGCCCATTGTCACCGGGCTTCGCAAAGCCGGTTTGGTGGAAACGACCACCGGCGCTCCCCGGAGATCCAAAGCCGGTCTTTACATTTTCGCCGGATCGCTTCTTATTACCTGCATTCTCTTCCTTTTGGTTTTACGGGGTATTATATAAACAAAAACCGTTAAATAAAAGCCGCACATTGTGCGGCTTTTATTCTGCATATTCACATCGTACCACGATCCGTTCCAGGCCGCCGGGGGTGCAGGTAAAAACGGTCAGCGGATATTCCGAGGGCAGTTTCTCCCCCTCTGTGCGTTTCAGATAGACGATTTCCGCCACCCGATAGTGAAACACCTTACCCAAAGTGTTCTCAAAAGTCACCGCATCTCCCACTGCAACGCTGTGCAAAGGGGTAAAGTGGCTTTTGTAATTGTGTCCCATGATCACCAGGTTTTCATCGGAGATACTCCCCTGATAACGGCAGGGGGCGATTTTAAGCATATCGTAGTTCCAATCTGCCAAAATCGGCAGATGGATCCCCACAGACTCGATCTGCAAACTGCCACACAAGGAATAGCCCAAAAATTCCTTTGGAGGCATTTTTGCGTCCGTAATGCTGATCTGGGTATCTTGCTGGGTATTCTGTGTATCCTCCCCGGTGCCGATCACCGGTTTGTTCAGTTCCAACTGGCGCAGGAGGCTGTCGGCTGTCTGACCTGCCATTTGATCTTCCGCTTGCTGAAGCAGGAAGATACCCAGCGCGATACAGATCATAACCACACCGGCGATTATAAGAACAATGCCCCGTTTTGTCTGCTTATTCATCTTGCTTTCTCCGTCCCCGGATCACTTCCGCCATACCCCAGATCATAACTGCAAAGCCAAGGCCCAGCAGCGCATACTGAGGCCACAGGAGATTGCCGGTTTGGGGAATATTGGGCTTCGGCGGTGTCGGTTCTGTGGGTATTGTCGGAGACGGGGTATCATCCGTTTTGGGTGTTGCCTGCACATCGTAGATCTTTTCCCCTTCCAAAGAAGTAGGGATCCATAAGAAAAAGGGCGCAAATTCCCGCTCAGGCGCCATACTGCAGACGAGGTAACAGCCCTCTTCCAAATCGCTGTATGTCACCACGCCGGACTCCGGCGTTTTTTCTTCACCGGAGATTTGGTTATCTGCAGCATATTTTTGCAGGATACGGGCATTTTCGGCTGCATTTTCCACAACGGTGATCCCCGTCTGGGCAAAGGGTTCTGTAAGGGCGCCCGTTTCATCTGTCACCAGGTAAATGCACACATCACCGGTGATGTTTTTCAGTTGCACAGAGCCCGTCTGTTGGGCGCTGACCCTACCGGCAAGAAGCAGGCAAAAAACTGCCAGCAGACACAGATTTCTAATGATCCTCTTGCTGTTCATCCTGCTTCCTCCTTACTTTTTTCTTTTTGCCGCCAAACAGCATCCCAATAAATATCACCGCGGACACGGCCACCAAAATCACCGGGATCAACACGACCAATTTGATTTCGGTGGTCTCATTTTTAATGGGTAATTGCTGTTGCTCCGTATCCACCGTTCCGGTGCGGATGCCCTGCACCAGTAAGCGGTGGGAGTTGATGCCGTAAGGCGTACAAGTGACCAAGGTCACCAGATCTTTTCCTTCTGCGATCTGCAGAAGCCGCTGGTCCTGGGGTTCTACCACTGCGATATTGCACACCTGATATTCCAGACTCTTTCCTAACACGTGGATATAGAATTTATCCCCCAATGCCATATGATCGATATTAGTAAACAGTTCCGAAGAGGGCAACCCCCGGTGACCGGAGATCACACTGTGGGTATTCTCTCCGCCCACCGGCAGAGATGACCATGCCAAATGTCCCACAAATTCTTTCAGTGTGGATTCTTCCGTACCGTGGGCGATGGGCAAAGTCACATCCACCGACGGGATCTCCACATAAGCCATAATCCCCTTGCCTGTCAGGTCCAAAAGTTTCCAATACTGCGTATCCTGCTCCGGAGAAAGTTCAAAAGGATTCGTCCGGTTCAGCAAAGTTTTATTATACTCCTGCGCTGATCGCCACTGTTTTTCAAACAGTTCCTGCTCCAGGTTATCCACTTTCTCGGCATATTCCACGATGGCTTTGGAGTGTAGCCAGGCGTTATAAGCATTGCTGATGGTAGGATACAAAAGCAAGGACAATCCTGCCACAAATATCAGCACCAGCAGAATATACATTGCCTTATTCTTCATCACAGGACTCTCCTTTCTTTTATATTCGGGGAACTCCCCGACCCGGACAAAGCCGGGTCGGGGTCGTTATGTTTAAGCAGCGGTGTTTTTACGCTTGATCGTCACCAGCACAACCAGTGCGCCAATGACCAATGCGCCGCCCAGGATGTAGAAAACCGTGGTGCCGACGCCACCGGTTTCAGGCAGAACCTTGCCCAGGTAGTTGGTGATAACCACACCTTCAGAATTGCCACTCTTGGTAGAAACTGCTGTTTTGTCCACGCCGGTGTAGCCGCCGGGGACAGTTTTTTCCACCAGATAGTAGTTTTCTGCGTCGATGCCGTGGAAGGCTGCTTTGCCATCTGCACCGGAGAATACTTCGGTAGCCTGTTCAATATCGTCGATCCATTCAACCTTCTTAGCTGTATCGTTCCAGTAGTAGTACTTGCCGATGTTATCCTGCAGCACGAAGCCCGCGCCGGCCAGGGGGTTGCCTGCCTGGTCCTGCTTTGTGAAGATAATGTGGGTGGTGCTGGTTTCGGTGGAATCCTCATTGGAACGCAGATCATCCGCATCGGTGTACGTCAGCCAAGTGGTGTTCTTATGGATATGGTCAGAGGTAGCGTTTTCTTTCAGAGTTGCGGAGTAACTGACGACCACTGTTGCATCTTCTGCCATGCCTTCGCAGAGGCTGTCGTGGAAAACCACATGGAAAGAACAGCCGTCGCCGGGATTCACGACTACATCGTACTCAGTGGTGGGGACCACATTGCCGTCACGGATCATCGCAATATCGTTATTGAACTGGATATGGTCATCATCCATTTTGTCGTGCAGAACATACTTGTCAGGGTATGCGCCGGCAGTGATGGTGGTCTGGTAGTTCATAACCTGGCCACGCTCTGCAGTATTGGCGTCACCGAAAGTATTGGTGGAATCTTCCTGAACTTTCTTTTCCACAACGGGCAGACCGGCAGCGGTGATCTTTTCCTGGATGGTAACAGATTCGCCATTTTCCACCAGATGAACGCCGGAAGCGCTGGAATTGTTGGGAACAAACAGATAGTAGCCGTTATCGTCAACAGTCTCACTGCCTCCGACAGTGATCTGCTTCAGTGCGGTCAAGTTTTTGTCAGCGGCATATTCTCTTGCCAACTGGGCAACTGCCGCTGCGTCGGGCGCAGAAACGGTGTTCTTCTTCCAACGGACATAGTAGATATCATTGCTGGCGTCATCATCATTATTGTCGTCAACGGTGACATCGAAGTAGTTGGGCGCGCGGAACGCTTCCCACTCCTCGGTCATGGTGTAGATGTAACCGCCGGGGGCAGATTCTACATCGAACATCTTATACACGCTGTATACAGTGTTGGACGTACCGGTGATGGTGATGGTACCGCCGGTTTCGGCAAAGGCTGTTGTTGCCAGAGCCAGCATCAGGATCAGTGCGAAGGTCAGTGCTAAAACTTTTCTTGCTGTTTTCATTTTGGTCTTCCTTTCCTTTTTCATATTTACATTTTTATTCTTTCTTTTTTGGTTGCACATCAGGAGTTTTCTGCATCCTCCTTTCTGCGCTTATTTTTGTATAGCAACAAAGCCGCAGCCGCCATCAGCAGCCATCCGCTTTGCAGATACACAGTCGTTCCGATGCCGCCGGTTTGGGGCAAAGGCCTGATTTGAATATTGGTTACCTGAATGTTATATGGACGGGTATATTGAATGATCTGACTGTTCAGTTCGGTCTGTGTTCCGTCAAGCATCGCTTTTCGGATAACACCCGCGCCGTCGATCGTCAGAATCGCTTCGTTAAATCCGGCAAAATAACCGCTGGGTGTACTTACCTCCGTCAATCTCCAATAGGTATCTGTCAGCAGATTGTCAAAGGTGAGCATACCGTTTTGGTCAGTGGTTTGGATGTTCGTTTCCGTACCGGGGACCGGTTGCCACTGGCCGTTTACCAATGTGACCTGTTCCAAAGAGAACACGCATCCCGGCAGGAGTTCTCCCTCCGTACCCACTTTTGTAAGAATCATCTGCAGCCGGCGGGTGGAGTTTGTGATGGTGAAATTCCAGTTGTCCACATCGCCGTCGCCGTCGGTATCCGTACCGTGGCCGGGTGAGTAAGTAACGGTCCAGTTTGCAAAAGTAGTGCCGTCGGCAAGGGTGGGCTTTCCGCCGATGACCACCTCTTTGACGCTCCAGCGGACGATCTCGCCGTTGGCGTATCGGGGAAGGTCGGTCCAGGTATGCCGCCAGACATTACCGCCATTGAGCATTACCTGCACATTGGCCATTCCGGGGAACAGCGCCGCAGCATTCTGTCCGTTGGCCTGAAGCACCACTTCCACGCTGTCTGCCGGGGTGTTGGTATTCCATACTTTATTCACCGTAACGCTGATCTTCTGGGCAGCATAGTTTCTTACCACCAGCGTATCATTGTTGGGAACTGATGCAAACTCTACCCATTTTTCCGGGTCTGTGTCAGCCACATCTTTCAGCACCACTTTATCGGCGCTGTCCTTGCCGATGGTGATCGCCGGCGCCGGGTCGTAACCTGCCGGGGACAAAACCTCTTTCACTACCACATCGCCGTAATCATAACTGAAGCCGGTGGTGGAAATGACGGAGTAGCCGTCGGCAGAGGTGACGATGCGGCTAAACGCGCCGTCGCCGCTTTCATCACGGACATACTGTCCGGTGACATTATCAAAAAGGAAGGTAAGTCGGTTGCCGTTTTGCCACAGTTCAAATTCTGCGCCGCCGATCGGCATACCGGTCTTGGCATCTTCTTTCTTGATCAAAATCGTTTCTACGGGGTGATAGTAATTTCGGAAATCCACCATCAAACCCTGATCCGGGTCTTCGTCCAGCGCAAAGGTCTTACCAATAGCCTTTGCCCGGGTGCCATAGGCGGCGATGGCGGTATGCTCGCCATCCGTATCGTAAACGGAGTATTCCGCATAACAACTGTAGCCGGGTATATCCACCGGGAATTCTTCAATATGCCAATACTCGCCCAATTCCACGCCTTCAATGATCCACTCATAATGGTGATTATTGTCGGTCTCGCTGTCGAAGATCAGAATGGTTGCATTGGGATACTGGGTATGAAGCGTCTGGGCGCCAACTTTGTTGACCACCAGCAGGTATTGTTTAAAATGGCTGTTACCGAAAGGATACGGCGTAAATGCCCCATTTTCCGACATTGTTCCGTTTTCAGCCAGAATGTAGAATCCGTCTTTTTCTGTCTGCAAAACGGTGTCATCACCGCCAAAGGTCTTATCTACGGTGATAGAGCCTTCCTTTTTATAGAGTTTGCCGTCCACGTGCCAGGAACTACCTTCCAGTTTGAACACGTACCAGCGGATCATATAATAACTGTGATTTAACTGATTGGGGTCTACCACTTCCCCTTCCACCGTCAGTTGCTTACCCGGATTGTTGTCCAGATAATCTTTCAGGTAAGTAAACACATGGTCATCGCTGGGGAAATCATAGAACCAAGCGCCGGTGGCTTTTTCGCCGTAAAGGGCGCGGATCGCCTGGTCAGCGCCGTAGGAGTTATCCGAAGTTGTATCCGCAATGTTATATGCTTTTCTGATCTCCTCATCCGACAAAGATGTATCAATGCCACCTACGTGGGTATTGAACACCTCGGGGGTATAGTTGGCAGAGGGTTGACTGGTGATATTTCCATCCGTATCCACCGCCGCCGAGTCAAACCGGACGAAGAAGGATACGCTGTTATATCGACCGCCGTTCTCCCAAACTCCCTGCAGATACACGCTGTCATTTTCATCCACATTGGCAAGGATCGTCTGCCAGGGAATCGTAGCATCCGGCTGGATCAAAAGGTCTGTTCCGGGGATCGTCCAGCCCTTAAAGAAGTAAGTTACGCTTTCTTTGTTGCTGGTGCTGATCTCATCCCGGGCTGTCCGGGAGGTCAGATCCCGGGCGGTCACCCCTTGTCCGTAGGGAGAAGAATCTGTAACCGTCAAAGAAGTTGTTCCGTAGATCGTCGGTACAAAATCCACTTGAGAGGATGCGGAAGACGGGAAGTTCACACTGTAATGGATCGCCATCATCTTTTGAATCGCGGTGATGGTCATATCTTCCCGTATCGGTCCATAACTGTCACCGGGCATATACTGAACGCCCTTTGCATCTTCCCACAACCAGCCTTCCGGCAGATCGCCAAGGGTGATCACTTCCAAATAGTCTGTCTGCACCGGTGTTGTTGTGCTATTTTCACCCACAAAGGTTATGGTATATTTTCCGGGGATCGCCACAAAAACCGTATCCCCTGTAATCGGCGCAGTTGCCGAGCCGTCACTTCTGTACCATACAGTGCCATCGGAATTTTTGTCGATCCAGATATAACCCTCTTTGTCCGTACCGGTAAGCGCCGGCAATGTCACTGTCAGTGTGCCGCCGGTAGGCTGACCGGTATAAGAGGGGCTGATTTGGTTGCCCGCCGTATCCTCAAAGGTAGCCGTAAAGGCTTTGTGCCTTGCATAGAGGGTGGTGGTTTCGGTGATCAACGCAGGCATTTGGGTCACCTGGTTGCCATCGGCATCAAACCACGCATATTCGCCGGAAAGGGTCAGACCCGAAGAAACGTTATTTTGGACATATCGCACTGTCGGGGCTATATTGGCGCCGATTTCCGAATAATCCAGCGTCACTGTGTAGAACGGGATCGGTGAATACACATAACGGCCGCCGGAGTAAGTTCTTTGGCTCAACAGCGCGTACTGTGTACCGCTGGTGTTGGCAAAGCGAACACGGTTACCGCTGCACTGGGCATTGGATATAAAGTCACTTGCCGCTGATGTTTGTCCGGTGGTGTTGTACCGGAAGAAATATCCGCTGCCGATGTTCGTACTTGTCATTGTGGTGACTACCACATCTTTATATGCCTTTGCGGTGTTTGTATAGGTATAATATTCCGGGTTGCCGCTGGTCAGCGTACCGGTGTTGACCAAAACGATCCTTCCATCCAACTGTATGTAGAAATTGATCTTCCGGGTTCCGGTGACCGGCTGATCGCCCACTGCGTAGTATTCTTTTCCTTCGCCCTGATCCGGCACATAGGTCAGCACGGTGCCGTCTGCCAGGTTCTCATTGAGCACGATCTCCGGTTGTATCTCATTTTCCCGGATCGTGGTATTCAGAGATGTGATGTCCTGGGCGGTCAGGGATACCGGCGGCGGTGTCTGGGCAAAACTCTCGTTCAGTGCCAGTGCCTGCACCAAAGCAGAGTCAATAACGCCTTCCAGACTTCTGTTGCTCGTTGCCTCCATCAGCCGCAAAAGCAGGTTGATATCATTATCCTCCAACAGCACCAGATAGCAGTTATTGCTGTGGATATGCGCCTTTTCCGTACAGATTAGAACATCAGCCGCATAACACGCATCCGTGTGTCTGTGTTCCTGCAATCCGCATCTGGTTTTTTGTTCCAGCGCCAGAGAGTCGATACTCCGGAATCCCTGCACTGTCACTGCAACCAGCAATGCCAAAACGCAAAACAATATTAAATTGTAGAACAGTCTTTTGTATTTGCCGGACACTATTCTACATCTTCTTTCGTATTATTTTAAGGAAAGTACTTTTCCGATGATCCGTTCCTCCGGAACGGTGCCGATTTGGGTCAACCGGCTGTCCATAGCAGCGTCCCGGTCATCCCCCATAACAAATACGGTGCCGGAACGAACGTGATATGGAAACGTCAGATTGCACTGACCGATGGATTTTTCTGTCAGATACGGCTCATCCAGAAGTTGACCGTTAATACTGACAGCGCCGTCCTCGGCAATGGAGATCTGATTGCCGCCGGTGCAGATCACTCTGCGGATCAGCACCTGATTGTTATAGTAAAAGGCGATCACATCTCCCGGCTTTACCGACTTGGTTTTTAAGATCGCCAATGTCTGTCCGCCCCGTAAGTTGGGTTCCATACCGGATCCGTTATAATTCACGATTTGAAATACATATGTAAATACATTCAGAAGGACCACTGCCGCCAGCGCCAGACCGATGACCCAACGCCACACAAAAGAGACGGTTTTTTGGGTATTTTTTCTCTTTTCCGCATCCCGTTTTTTCTGTTCCGCGCTTAAAAATTTCCCCGGCATTGGTGACCCTCCTTTCATTTGGGTATAAATATACCAGTGTAATATATTATTATATCACTTTTCAATTTTATTTCAACCGATCCGCCGTTGGTCTTTTAACCAAAAAACCACCATTTTTCAAAAGAAAAATGGTGGTTTTTCAGCATTATGATCATCCAAGCAGACGGCAGACCAATTCGGTGTAAGCAACCGGGTCTTCAAGAGGCAATTCTGCCATCAGTTGCGCCTGGCAGTAAAGCAGATTTGCGATGTCTTTCGCTCTTACCGGATCGGCGGTCATGGTGTTTTGGAGCGCCTTGACCGTTTCGTGTTCCGGGTTCAGTTCCAGGATCCGCTCTGCGGGGAAAGGCATATCCGGATTCATCTTCCGCATATACTTCTCCATTTCAAAACTCATACCGGTGCCGGGGACCAAAGAAACGGGGTGGTTGCCCAGATTGCCGGAGAGACGAACCTCTTTTACCTGCTCGCCCAAGGATTCTTTTACGAAAGTCAAGAAACCTTTCAGTTCCTCTGCCTTTTCCTCAATGGCTTTCTTCTCTTCTTCGGTCTGCAGACCCAGATCTTCTGTAGCGGCATTGCAAAGGGTCTTTTCCTGATAAGTCATCAGGCTCTGGGCAACGAACTCGTCCACATCGTCGGTAAAGAGCAGGACATCATAGCCCTTGTCTGCCAAAGTTTTCACCTGGGGCAGTTTGGCAAGGCGGTCCTTGCTCTCGCCGGGTACATAGTAGATCTTCTCCTGGCCCTCTGCCATAGATCCCACATATTCACCCAGGGTGATCAGTTTATTCTCCTTGTTGCTGTAGAACAGCAGCAGGTCCTGCACTGCATCCTTTTTCGCGCCGTACTCTGCCACTGCGCCGTATTTCAGTTGCCGGGCAAAAGCGGCGTAGAATTCTTCGTATTTTTCCCGGTCTTCATTCAGCATTGCGGTAAGTTCAGACTTGATCTTCTTTTCAATGTTCCGGGCGATGAGGGTCAGTTGCCGATCGTGCTGGAGCATTTCACGGCTGATATTCAGGGAAAGATCCTGGCTGTCCACTACGCCCTTTACAAAGCGGAAATGTTCCGGCAGCAGGTCTTCGCAATTCTCCATGATCATCACGCCGGAAGAATACAGTTGCAATCCGCTCTTATAATCCTTGGAGTAGAAATCATAGGGCGCTTTGCCGGGGACATACAGCAGCGCCTTGAAAGACACCATACCTTCCGCGCTGAAATGGATGGTGCGCAGGGGCGGATTGTAGTCGAAGAATTTTTCCCGGTAGAAAGCATTATGCTCTTCTTCGGTCACATCTTTCTTCGCTCTCTGCCACAGCGGGACTCTGGAGTTTAAAGTCTCCAGTTCTTTATACTGCTCGTATTCCGGCTTGTCCTCGGGGGAATCTGCCTTTTTCCGGGACTTGGTCACTTCCATCTGAATGGGATAGCGGATATAGTCAGAATACTTTTTCACCAACGCGCGGATCTCATATTCTTTCAGAAAACGGGAGTACTGTTCGTCCTCCGTGTCCTCTTTCAGGGTCATAATGATATCTGTACCGGGTTGTTCTCTCTCGGTTTCCTCGATATAGTAACCGTCCGTACCGTCGGAGACCCACTTCCAAGCGGTGTTTTCCCCATACTTTTTGGAAATGACCGTAACGGTCTTGGCAACCATAAAGGCGGAATAAAAACCGACACCGAACTGGCCGATGATGTCCACATCCTCGGTCTTTTCCATTGCCTGCTTAAAGCCCAGAGAGCCGGACTTGGCAATGGTGCCCAGGTTTTCTTCCATCTCCTCTTTGCTCATACCGATGCCGTTGTCAGAGACGGTCAAAATACCGTCGCCCCGGGTGATGGTAATGGCAAGATCTTCCCGGTTGACACCTACCTTATCATCGGTCAGCGCTGTGTATGCCAATTTGTCCATAGCATCGGAGGCGTTGGAAATGATCTCCCGGAGGAATATCTCCTGGTGGGTATAAATGGAGTTGATCATCAAGTCCAAAAGCCGCTTGGACTCTGCTTTAAACTGTTTTTTACGCATTTTATTCATCCTTTCGTTAGCACTCTTTATGTTCGAGTGCTAATATTATAACACGGTAAAATAAAATTGCAACCCCCTGGAAAAAAGTTCTTTTATTATTCACAATTATGTGCTACTATTAAAATGTATAATTATATGCCTAAGGAGTTTTTGAAAGAATTATGATCACAGTTAGTAATTTAGGTATGCAATTTGGCGGTCAATGGCTGTTCCAGCACGTTGATCTGCAATTCCTGCCCGGTAACTGCTACGGCATCATCGGCGCCAACGGCGCAGGCAAGTCCACTTTCCTGCGGATACTCACCGGTGAACTGGAATCCACCAATGGTGAAATTCACATTGATCCGGACAAGCGTGTTTCTGTACTGAAGCAGAATCAGAACGCCTACGATGAATTCACCGTTATGGACACGGTCATTATGGGCAACCAGCATCTTTACGATGTGATGAAAGAAAAAGATGCCATCTATGAAAAAGAGGATTTCTCCGATGAGGACGGCATCCGCGCCTCTGAATTGGAGGGCGAGTTTGCGGAAATGGGCGGCTGGGAAGCCGAATCCGATGCATCCCGTATGCTCCAGGGCCTGGGTGTTCCCACCGAGCTGCATTACGATATGATGGCAGACACCGATCCCCGTCTGAAGGTGAAGGTGCTGCTGGCACAGGCTCTTTTCGGCAATCCGGATATTGTTATGCTGGACGAGCCTACCAACAACCTGGATATTGACTCCATCAACTGGCTGGAGGATTTCCTGCTGGACTTCCCCGGCATGGTCATTGCTGTTTCCCACGACCGTCACTTCCTGAATACGGTTTGCACCCACACTGTGGATATTGACTACGGCAAAATCAAGATGTATGTAGGTAACTACGACTTCTGGTACGAGTCTTCCCAGCTGGTTCAGGCTATGATCCGTAACAAGAACAAGCGCAATCAGGAGAAGATCGAGGAACTGCAGCTGTTTATTCAGCGTTTCTCTGCCAACAAGTCCAAGGCCAAGCAGGCCACTGCCAGAAGAAAGCTGCTGGACAAGTTGACGGTGGAAGAAATGCCCTGCTCCACCCGGCGTTATCCCTTTGTTGGCTTCCAGCCGGAGCGTGAATTGGGTAAGGATATCCTCACCGTCAAGGATGTTTCCGTTACCGTTGACGGTGAAAAGCTACTGGACAACATCTATTTCTCCGTAGGCAAGAATGATAAGATCGCCTTTGTCGGTGATAATGAGCTTGCCCAGACTGCCCTGTTCCAGATCCTGATGGGCGAACTGGAGCCGGACGAAGGCTCTATCAAGTGGGGCATCTCCACTTCCCGCAGTTACCTGCCCAAGGATAACTCCGAGTATTTCGAAGGCAACTCTATGGAACTGGTAGACTGGCTGCGGCAGTACTCTGTAAAGAAAGACGATGTCTACCTCCGGGGCTTCCTGGGAAGAATGCTCTTCTCTAACGAGGATGTTTTCAAGCAGGTCAATGTTCTCTCCGGTGGTGAAAAGGTGCGGTGTATGCTCTCCAAAATGATGCTCTCCGGCGCTAACGTAGTACTTCTTGACCAGCCTACCAACCACTTGGATATGGAATCCATCCAGGCGGTAAACAAGGGTCTTGAGGCCTTTACCGGCGTTGTGCTGCTGGCATCCCACGACCATGAAATGCTGACCTCTACCTGTAACCGCGTTATCGCATTCCAGCCTGACGGCACCATTGTAGACCGCTACGGCACTTACGATGATTATCTGGAATGGGTGGCGCAGCAGAAAGGAAATAACTAATGAAAAAGATATTAGATATTATCACCTCCAAAATGGAGCAGGCTTTTGCCGAAGCAGGCTATGACGCCTCTTACGGCAGAGTGACGGTATCCAACCGTCCTGACCTGTGCCAGTATCAGTGCAACGGCGCTTTGGCCGCCGCCAAGGCTTACAAGTGCGCCCCGATCCAAATCGCCAATGCTGTGGCAGAGAAACTGGACAAGGCTGATTTCTCCCAGTGTGATGCGGTGATGCCCGGTTTTCTGAACTTGCGTTTAAGCGACGCATTTTTGCGGGATTATCTGGAACAGATGCGTACTGCCGAGGATTTCGGTGTGGAGAAGATCGGCGCAGGCAAGACCATCGTGGTGGACTACGGCGGCGCCAATGTGGCAAAGCCTTTGCACATCGGTCACCTGCGGCCTGCCATCATCGGTGAGGCGCTGAAGCGGCTGTATAAATTCTTCGGCTACAACACCATTGGTGACATTCACCTGGGTGACTGGGGTCTGCAGATGGGTCTGATCATTGCAGAACTCCGGGAGCGCCAGCCGGATCTTTGCTACTTTGACGAAAACTACCAGGGGGAATACCCCGCAGAATCTCCCTTTACTCTTTCGGAACTGGAAGAGATCTATCCCACCGCTTCTGCCAAAAAATCTGACCCGGTGTTTGCCGAAAAAGCCCACACCGCCACTTACGAACTCCAGCAGGGCCGCCGGGGTTACCGGGCTATCTGGAATCACATTATGGGCATTTCTTTGCCCGACCTGCACCGGATCTACGACGCGTTGGATGTCCACTACGAAAAGTGGCTGGGTGAAAGCGATGCCGATCCCTATATCCCGGCAATGGTTGCGGATATGAAAGCAAAGGGTCACGCTGTGATGTCTGAAGGCGCGTGGGTCATCCCCGTTGCAGAAGAAGGGGACAAAAAGGAAGTGCCTCCCTGCATTCTCATCAAATCCGACGGTTCTTCCATTTACGCCACCACTGACCTGGCAACCATTGTCCAGCGTATGCAGGATTGGAAGCCGGACAAGATGCTCTATGTTACCGACAAGCGGCAGGCGCTGCACTTTGAGCAGGTGTTCCGGGCAGCCAAAAAATGCGGTATCGTAAATGCCGATATGGAAATGGAACACGTTGGTCACGGCACCATGAACGGCGCAGACGGCAAACCTTTCAAAACCCGTGACGGCGGTGTCCTCCGGCTGGAGCAACTGATCGGCGATATGACCGACTTTGTCCGGGCAAAGGTCGTGGAAAACAAGATCGTGGACGAATTGGAAGTGGAAGCCACCACTGCCAAGATCGCTTTGGCAGCGCTGAAATACGGCGACCTTTCCAACCAGCCCACCAAGGACTATAACTTCGATTTGGAGCGCTTCGCCGCTTTCGAAGGCAACACCGGTCCTTACATTCTATATACCATTGTTCGTATCAAGAGTATTCTGGCACGGTACGGCGCTTGGGAGAATCTCCCCATCCGGGAGCCTGCCAACGAGTATGCCAAGGAATTGATGCTCACCGCCACCCGGCTTGCCCCCAATCTGGAAAACGCCCTGCGTACCTCCAGCCCCAACGTGATCTGCGCCTATATTTATGAACTGGCTGGCGCGGTGAATAAGTTCTACCACGAGACCCGCATCCTCACAGAAGAGGATAAGGACTTGCAGGCAGGCTATATCGCCCTGATCGGCCTTGCCAAGAACATTTTGGAAATGTGCATTTCCCTCTTGGGCTTCTCCGCCCCGGAAAAGATGTAACATATACCCGGCTGTCTTCTTGTACAGCCGGGTATTTTATGTTATACTGAAATCAGAGATCCCACTGTCCGTGTCGTATGTGTTGCTGTTTTCGCCAACAAGGAGGGTTTGATTATGGAAGAAGTTATCCGTTCCGATTTGCCCGATGCCGTCGAAAAGAAGCGCCCCAAATGGGTCAAATGGTGCATACTGGCTGTCTGCTTGGTGTTGGTGATCGCCGCAATCTTGCTCCTGCTGCGTGGCTCGCAACCGAAACGATACTTTTTTGACAAGGAAAAATATCCTGTGATTGGTACGTGGATGGACGACATCGCAGGCCCAGTCCCCAGCCCCACCGACTGGGAAAGTATGTGTTCTGTAGCCTCTGAATATAATGACACCTGTATCATAGCAGAATGTACCGTTGGCGGCAGTTATAACGATGTAGAGCGTGACAGTTTTCTCAGCGGTCAGGCTCTTACCTCTATACGGATCGACAAGATCCACAAGATTTATTCCCCAGATTCTACCGTCACAATCAAAGAAGGTCAGTCCGCTTATGTGATTGAACCTTATTGTTATGTAGATGACTCTACCCCCACTTTAAAAGAGCGTTGTCAGGGAAAAGAAGGAATCTTCACGCTTAGTTCGTATAGTCCCTTGGTCGCCGGAAAATACATTATGTTTTTATGTTCGGATGACGACTATTATCAATATACAAATGTATCTGCGGCAGAAAATGCGTTGTTTTTGCGTCCTTTCCCTGCGATTGGCGGTGCTTATCAAATTGCCGATGCCGAAGAGGTTGAAAAAAATCGCATTGAAGTAAGTTCCTATTTTTGGGAATTTTGGACTGATGTTATGGAAACATACGCCGGCTACACCATAGATACCCCCACCGCAATGACACCATAGTTATTCAATAACCGCAACACGCCCCCGACGATGAGTCGGGGGCGGTTGTTCTATTGTTCAAATCCCGGCTTGTCGAGGGGTTTTAATTCCTAACCTCTATGTTGTCATTCCGAGCCAGTGCACACACTGGCGTGGGAATCTCGAGTACGCACAACGGTTTTTGAGATTGCCACACCAGCCTGCGGGCTGGTTCGCAATGACAAGGATGTTCAATCTGTGATTCCTTGTATTTCCAGCATTTCCAGGACGGTTTGACCTCTTGCGGTGAGGGCGATCGTGCCGTGGACAGGATAGGCTTTATATGCGGACATATCAAAGCCTGCCAGAGGCGCAGAATAATCGATATCAATTAAATCTTTCTTTTCCAGCACTTGCAATACCAGGCTGGCGTTTTCCGGTGCGTCGTCTTCCAGATAGATTGGGGTCATATCGTCCCGTTTTCTTGCCACTGGCAGAAAACACAGTTGCCCCAATGACTGCAAAAAGGCGATCTCCCCATCTGTTAAATACAGTTCCTTTGCGCATCCGCCGCAACCGGCGCAGTTGCCGCTGCATCCCATAGCATATCGCTCCTCGATTTTTTGTTTTATTATAGCATAGGCTGCTTTTTTAGGCAATATACCCGTTTTCGATGGATAAGCCCTCCCGGTTTCCCATAGAGTATAGCAAGGAGGGATGTTTATGAAGGTCCAATGGAAACCATTACTTATTGCGCTGGCAGTTCCGTTAGCCGCAGGCGGTCTGTCCGCGCTGATCAGCGGCGGTATGTCTGACTATGAAAATCTGATTCAGCCGCCGCTGTCGCCCCCGGGATGGCTGTTCCCGGTGGTTTGGACGATCCTTTATCTGCTGATGGGCTGGGCTTCTTATCTGGTGTACACTGCCGATGTCCCGGAGGGGCAAAAGAAGCGGGCGCTGACCTTATACGCCATACAACTGTTTTTAAATTTCCTTTGGTCGCCGGTGTATTTTGGTCTTGAGTGGCGGCTGGTGGCATTTTTCATTCTGCTGGCGCTGTGGGCAGCGATTCTCTTAACGATGCGGGCTTTTTCCGCCATCAATGAAAAAGCCGGTGATCTTTTTCTTCCCTACATTCTGTGGGTGACCTTTGCTGCCTATTTGAATTTAGGTACTGTTCTTTTGAATTAGTACTTTTCTTTTTAGGAAAATCGTGGTATACTATCTCTACAAATAAAAAAACAAAGGAGGCCCCCACTATGGCAAACAAATACGCCGGCACACAGACCGAGAAGAACCTGATGGCTGCTTTCTCCGGTGAATCCGAGGCAAGAAACAAGTACACCTATTTCGCATCCAAGGCAAAGAAGGAAGGCTACGAGCAGATCGCTGCCCTGTTCCTGAAGACCGCTGACAACGAGAAGGAGCACGCCAAGCTGTGGTTCAAGGAGCTGGGTCTGCTGGGCGATACCGCCGAGAACCTGCTGTCCGCCGCCGAGGGCGAGAACTACGAGTGGACCGATATATATTACGGCTTTGCCAAGACCGCCG